>NZ_JBFUCS010000003.1:0-329969 GCF_056405115.1 Allobosea sp. P2_A10
CTATTATTCTGGCCTCGGGCTATGCCGAGCTTCCCGATAATGATGGCCTTGACGATTTGCTGCGCCTCGGCAAACCATTTGCTCAGGCTCAGCTTGCCGACGCGATTGATCGTGCTGTCATGAGCACTGCTTTGCAGGGTATGAAATAAGGCAACAATTCACGGGCTCAGCCATGCGGTTGTAGTAAGCCTACCAAGCAGAAGGTGAGCCATTGCTCACGCGCCACCTCGCTTCGCGCGAAAATCGAAGACCGGGATGCCGAGCCTCTTGGCCTTATCAGCGAGATTGTCCTGGATGCCCGTGCCCGGAAACACGATGACCCCGATCGGCATGATGTCGAGCATGGCGTCGTTGCGCTTAAAGGGCGCGGCCTTGGCGTGTTTCGTCCAGTCGGGTGCGAAGCCGATCTGCGGCACCTTGCGATGATCGGCCCAACGCGAGGCGATCAACTCGGCGCCCTTCGGCGACTTGCCGTGCAGCAATACCATGTCCGGGTACTTGGCGTGCACATGGTCGAGCTTGGCCCAGATCAGAGTGTGATCGTTGAACTCGACGCCGCCGGTGAAGGCGATCTTCGGGCCAGGCGGCAGCAGCACCTCCTGCGATGCCCGCCTCTTCGCAGCGAGGAATTCTCGACTGTCGATCATCGCTGAGGTCATCGCCTTGTGGTTGACCATCGAGCCGCTGCGCGGGCGCCAGGGTGAGCCGCAGTGCCGCTCGTAGTGTTCGGCGGCCTGGTCGCGCATCAACTCGAAGGCGTTTTGGCGCTCGATCAGTGTCTGCCCCTCGGCTGTCAGGCGTTCGAGCTCGACGGATTTGATCTCGCCACCATCCTGTTCGCGCTGGCTGCGACGCTGCGCCTGTTCGTTGTCATCGAGCTCGCGTTCGATCCGGCCCGTCGCTCGGTGGAAGATGTTGACGGTCGACCAGAGGAGATCGCCGAGGTCGGGGTCGAGGCGGGTGTCCTGCAGGGCGCCGATCAGGGCGCCGAACATCTCGGCGATGGCGCCGGCGACGTCGTCGCCCTCTGGCATCGGCCGAGGATCGGGTTCGTCCGAGAAGGGACGGTAGCCGTAGAGCTGGAGTTCGGTAAGGACATGCTCGGTCGGGGAAGATGCGTTCGGCTCAAAGTGATCATCGATCATGGGATGCTCCCGTCGGTTGCGACCGCGACCCTCGCGGCCTTCATGGCGACGAAAGCCGGCAGGCGGGCCGGATCAGAACCCGAAGCGAAGCGAAGGGCCGCAGCGAAGCGGAGGATGCCGAAGGCCGGTTCTTTTGCTTCGCGATGCAAAGCCCGAAGCCGGGGCCCCCGCGCGGCTTGCCGCGTGGGGTGGACGGGCGGCGGAAAAGAACCGGCCGCAGGCATTGCCGGTCCGGGCCGCTTGCCGGCCGATCGCCCTCTCGAAGGCCGAGGTCGCGGTTCTCTCCGACATTGCAGCATCCAAGCGAGGCTTGCGACGACAGCTCGGTCAGTTCTCCTACCGGGCTATGCCGCCAATGCCATGAAGCGGGCGCCGTCCTGCGGGGCGAGTTGAACGCGGGTGTTGGCTCCCAGGGCAACGAGGCCGGCCAGGCGGAGATCCTCGTTGAAGTCTCCGTGCGCCGGCGACAGCACGATCGCCTCTATCCCGGCCGCGTTCGCGCGTTCGATCAGGCTGTCACGCGCGCTGTCCCCCGCCGGATCGGCGTCACGCACGATGTAGAGCCGCCTCAACGTGCCGGGAAACAGGATGGCGGAGAGATGCGCAGCTGAGAGCGCCGCAGCCATCGGCATACTGGGCAGAGCGCATCGCAGCGACAGGATCGTCTCGATGCCTTCGCCGGCCGCCATGACCTCGCCGGCGACACCGAACCTGACCGCGTGTCCGAGCAGCTCGCCCATCGCGCGCCTCGGCGTCTCGATAGGCGCCTTGTCCGATCCGTCAGGGCTAAGCCAGGTGCGGTGCGCTCCGGTTAGACGGCCGTCGAGATCAGTGACGGCAGCGATCATCGCCGGCCAGGTCTCGGTCGGCGCATCCCCGTCGGCGCGATAGTAGCAGCGCGGGTGGAAGCGCAGGCTTTCGGTCCCACGCAAATCCGCGATCCCGCGTGCTCGCAGATAGGTCTCCGCGACCGTGCCCGATATCGGCCGCGCCATGGCGAGTAGCCGCCGAGCTGACTCCGGCGATCCGGATGACGTCTTTGCCGAATTCCCCCGAGCCGAAGCATGCTCCGGCTCGGGATGCGGCAGACTGAGAAAGGTCCGGGCCTCGTCAGCGACGTCCCTGAACTCGAGCAGTCCACAGCTCTCGCGAATGACGTCGAGGAGATCGCCATGTTCGCCCGTGGCTGCGTCGGTCCATTTGCCGGCAGCGCCCTTTCCGCTTTTCGGACCGACCAGCCGCACGAACATCGAGCGACCGGGCGTATTGCGGGCATCGCCGACGAGCCAGTAGCGCCCCTGTCGACGCCCGCTTGAGAGATAGTGACGGCACACGGCTTCAGCCTGTCGGCCGAGACGTTGCGCCATGTCGGACGCGTCATACTGAGCCATCACGCTGCCGCCCGCTCACCGACACGCTCGACAGGATAGCGCTCGAGCACCTTGGCCAGGACCCCTGAGCCCGACGAATCCGTCGGCACGAACATGCGCAGCTTCCAGGAGATGATCTCGTGGAAGAGGCCGTAGGCTGACAGGCGATCACGCATGGTGTCGGTGAAACCCGAGAGCTCGATCCGGTTCACGCCCATGACGCGGCTGCGCCGTAGCTGCAGGCCCTCGGTGAGGTCGAGTATGGTCTTGCCGTCGATCAGCGCGGCGAAGGCGTCGCCGGCCGTCAGCGACGGGGCGCCTGTCGACAGCGCGCCAACTGCCCAGGCGGGAGAGACACGACGTCCGACAATGCGCTCGCCCTCATCGGTCTGGAGCCGATAGACCCGCGAGGATTCGTTGGGCAGACGCTTCCAGATCGGCAAGAGCAAGCCGGCGACGATATGGATGGTGCTCTCGGTGAACTCGGGCACATTCGTCAGTTCCGCAGTCCAGGTCTCAGCGAACTCGATTTGGTTCGCCTCGATCCAGTGGCTTGCCGCCATCATCGACAATGAGGCCTGATGCTGCTCCATCGGCCGGATCAAGCGGACCCGCCGTTCTATCTCGCCATCGTCGAGCATCAGCGCAGGCGCCGGTACCTGCACAGCCGCGCGGCCGGAGCGCTCGTTGATCAGCAGCTTGGCGCGGGGATCATCAAGGCGAGCCAAGGCCTCAGCCAGCAAGACTGGCTGGTTGCGCTCGCGCTGCGTGATCGTGAGCAACCGTGTTTCCGCTCCGCTGCCGAGGTGGACATGGATGGTGCGGCGATCGGTGACGACAAAGCTCTCCGCCCGAAGCGTCTCCAGGCCGGCATCGTAGCTGCCGCCAGCGACCGCGCCTTCGATCCTGGCGTTGAGCAACTGCTCGAACGCCGTGAACAGGATGCCCTGAAGGTCGATGGTCAGCGCCAGCAGCCGATTGAGGAAGGTCGTGATTGGCGGCAGCTCATCCTTGAGGCCGCAGGAATCCATCAGCGTCAGGCCGGTGGCATCCTCAAACATCTGGAGCGGGCAGCCCTCAACCTTGCCTCTCACGAGCAAGAGATAAAGCTGTCGCAGGGCATCGCGGGCATACTGGCTTTCGAGATTGTCCTCGGGACGAAACAGGCCTTGCCCGCCAGTCTGACGCTGGCCGCGGGTGATCGCTCCTAGCGTGTCGAGCCGCCGGGCGATGGTCGAGAGGAAGCGCTTCTCCGCTTTTACGTCGGTCGAAATCGGCCGAAACAGCGGCGGCTGCGCCTGGTTGGTCCTGTTGGTCCGACCGAGCCCCTGGATCGCGGCATCGGCCTTCCAACCGGGTTCGAGCAGATAGTGGACGCGCAGCCGCTGGTTCTTCGCCGTCAGCTCGGCGTGGTAGCTCCGGCCCGTACCGCCAGCATCCGAAAAAACCAGAATGCGCTTCTGGTCGTCCATGAAGGCCTGGGCTTCCGCGAGATTGGCGGAAGCCGCACGGTTCTCGACGGCGAGGCGATCGATGCCGCCAGTGCTGGTTTTGCGGACGATGCGACGCGACCGGCCCGTGACCTCGGCGACGATGTCCGTGCCGAAGCGTTGGACGATCTGGTCAAGCGCTCCGGGGACCGGCGGCAAGCTTGCCAGCGTCTCGATCAGGCGATCGCGGCGGGCGACGGCCTCGCGGCACTCGACGGGCTGGCCGTCGCGATAGACCGGGCGCGATGAGAGATTGCCTTCGCTGTCGGTAAAGGGTTCGTAGAGCTGCACCGGGAAGGAATGCTGCAGATAGGAGAGGACATATTCGCGCGGGGTGATGTCGACGCGGACGTCGTTCCATTCCTCGGTCGGGATCTCCGCGAGGCGGTGTTCCATCAGCGCCTCCCCGGTCGAGACGATCTGAATGACGGCGGCATGGCCATCCGTCAGATCCTGCTCGATTGCGCCGATCAGGGTCGGGGTCTTCATGCTGGTGAGCAGATGGCCGAAGAAGCGCTGCTTCGTGCTTTCGAAGGCCGCGCGCGCCGCCGACTTCGCCTGACGGTTCAGCTGGGAGCGGAGCCCGTCGTGGTCGTGATATTCGCCGCCTCCATCGCCGCATTGAGATTGTTATGGATGACGCCGAAGGCCCCGGCATAAGCGTCATAGATCCGGATCTGCTCGGGCGTGAGCTTGTGCTCGAGCAGCTCGTACTGGACGCCGTCATAGGACAGCGACCGGGCGGTATAGAGCCCGAGCGCGCGCAGATCGCGGGCCAGCACCTCCATGGCGGCGACGCCGCCGGCCTCGATCGCCTCGACGAATTCGGCCCGGGTCGCAAAGGGGAAATCCTCGCCACCCCAAAGGCCCAGACGCTGGGCATAGGCGAGATTGTGCACGGTGGTCGCGCCCGTCGCCGAGACATAGACGACGCGGGCATTCGGCAAGGCGTGTTGAAGGCGCAAGCCGGCGCGGCCCTGCTGCGAGGCTGCGACATCACCACGCTCGCCCTTGCCGCCAGCGGCATTCTGCATGGCGTGGCTTTCGTCGAAGATGATCACGCCGTCGAAGTCGCAGCCCAACCAGTCGACGATCTGCCGAACGCGCGAAACCTTGTCGCCGCGCTCGTCGGAGCGCAGTGTGGCATAGGTCGTGAACAGGATGCCCTGATCGAGCCGAATGTCCCTGCCCTGCGGGAACCGCGACAGCGGCGTGACCAGCAGGCGCTCCATGCCGAGCGCCGACCAGTCGCGCTGGGCGTCCTCGATCAGCTTGTCGGATTTAGAGATCCACACCGCCTTGCGGCGGCCTTTCATCCAGTTGTCGAGGATGATGCCGGCGGACTGGCGGCCTTTTCCGGCCCCGGTGCCGTCGCCGAGCATGAACCCACGCCGAAAGCGCACGGCGTTCGCGGCGTCGTCACGCGCAGCAGAGACGACGTCAAAAGTCTCGTCCACCGTCCAGGACCCGGCGAGATAGTCTGCATGGGCTTCGCCGGCATAGATGACAGTCTCAAGCTGGACATCGGACAGGAGCCCGTTGGTGACGATGGCTGCGGGGAGCATCGGCCGGGAGCTCGGCTTTGGCGGTGCAACCGAGGCCATTGCCGCCGATTGCACCAGCTTGGTCGGGTGCGGCCGAGCGCCGGGAATCCGGATGGTCTGGAGGCGATACTCTTCGTAGATCGCGTCCGTGATCCGCCCGCTGTCATCGGGCCTGCAGTCCAGGGTCTCGTAGGCGAGTTCGACCCCTTCCGGTCCTGCGGCGCTGCACGCGGGCGGCTTGACCGCTAGCTGCGGGAGATGGGCCCGCACCAAGCGCGACGTGGTGATCGGCACGATGACGCTCGGCCCACGCCCTGCTTCAGCGATCGGCAGCCGTGCCGGGACGTGCTCACCGATCCAGGAAATCAGGGTGGCGACGTCAGGCGCCATGCCCAGTGATGCCGGAAACTGGCCCGGATCCTCGGCGGGCAACTTGTCGATGACGGTCAATCGCGTGGGAAACGTCGTGCCATGCCTGGCGAACACGGCGCCGTCGATAGCGGCGGTGAACACCACGCGGCCGCGCTGCTGAAACCGGACAAACGACTCGCGCCAGGTCAGTACCTCCGGCGAGACATTCGCGCCGGTGATCGCGACAAGGCGGCCGCCATCTGCGAGACGCGCCAGCGCCGAAGCAATGTGGCAAAGTGCGGTGTCCGCCATGCGGCCCTCGACATGGGCCATCGCCGAGAAGGGCGGGTTCATCAGTACGACGGTAGGGGAGGTGACAGGATCGAGATGATCGTCGATCTGCGCCGCGTCGAAGCGTGTGACGGGAATCCCCGGGAACAGGCGCGACAGCAGCCCGGCCCGGGTCTGGGCCAGTTCATTCAGCGCCAAAACGCCGCCGGAGATCTCCGCCAGGATAGCGAGCAGCCCGGTGCCGGCGGAAGGCTCCAGCACCCGGTCGGCCGGCATGATCGCCGCAGCCGTCAGCGCTGCCAGGCCAAGCGGAACGGGTGTGCTGAACTGCTGGAACGCGTCGCTTTCCAGCGAGCGCCGTGTGTGCGTCGGGAGGAGATCGACGATTCTTTCGAGCATGGGCAGTGCCGCGCCCGGCGAGCCGGCTTTGCGGAACAGCGCCTTGCCGTATCGGCGCAGGAACAGCACCGTTGCAGCCTCGCAGGTGTCATAGGCCGTCTTCCAGTCCCAGGCGCCGGACGCATCGGAGGCGCCGAAGGCGATCTCCATTGCAGTGCGTAAGGTGGCGGCGTCGATGCGCTGGCCGCGTTCGAGATGCGGGAGAAGGATCTGAGCCGCGCCATGAATGGCGGCAGAGGGGTCGATCGCAACCGGCGACCCGGTCGGGATGGGAGCGAATGGCACGGTTGCCACGGCAGATGAGACATTGAGCATGGAGAGGACCTCGGGAGAGCGGAACGGGACGACCGGGCGGCTCTCTCTCGACGAGCCCGGCTCAAACCCCTTCCGGCAGCCCTCTTCCTCTCAAGCGCCCGACAGAGAAAAAGCCCGGCCGCTGGGACGGCCGGGCTTAAGGTTCAGGATGGGGCGCGACCGAGCGGTCGCGCACGGTGTTACTCGGCAGCGATCAGGTGGACGGGGTCGCCGTCCACGGTGGAGCCGTCCTCATCGCCGGCGAGGAATTCCGGCAACGCGGTGGTTTCGCCATCCACCTCGCGTTCCTCGCCGGCTGCACTATCGTTGATGTCTGTGAAGCGCAGCGGCTCGGGCAGCCAACCGCTGTCGGCCAGCAGGCGCTCGGCCTCCTTCGCCATGTCGCCCTTTTTGAGATGGCCTATAAGCTGCGAGGCCTGTTCGCCCTTGGCCTCGCGTACCGCCTCGACGATACGGGGTTTTGTGACGCGGCCGAGATAGTTGCCGACCGTCGGCGTCCAACCGGCCTCGACCATGTCGAGCCCGACAGCCCGCGCCAGCCGATCGGCCTGCGCGATCCTCTGCCGGACACCATGCACTGTCACCGCTCCACCGTAACGGTCGGCCTTCTCGTAGAGCGCGTTCACGCCATAGCTGACGCAATGAGCGAGCAGCGCCATGCGGCTGGCATCGTCGAGCGCCGCGAGCCATTCCCAGAGCGCATCATCATCAGCAGGCAGTTCCGCTTTCCAGGCCTCGTGGCGCTCCGTCACCGCCTTCGCCGAGGGGCTGTCCTTCAACTGGTCCGCCTGGACCGGGAAGAAGACGTGACGGACCGAAGCCTCAAGGCAACCGGACGCCGAGCGGTGCTGGAAGGTGTCGACGACGAGCTTGTGCAGCAGCGCGGTCATCGCGACATGCGGGTTGCCGGCAAGGGCGTCGCGCAGCGCCAGCGTGCGGTGCGCGGTCAGTTCGGTCACTAGGCGATCCGGCAGCGCCCTGATGACGTCGTCCTCGTCCTCCTCGGAAGCGACCGACTGGCCACCGATCGTGATGATGGCGCGTTGCACCGACGGGCTGGCGGGGTCGATTGCGCTGTCGGTCTCCGATCCATCCGCGCCATCGACCGAGACGGGCGGAACATCCTCGGGCCGGACAAACCCGCGCTCGACCGAGAGCAAGCCGTTGGCGTCGATACTGACGAAGGCGCCCGCGATGGCGATATCAGCAGGATTGAACTGCATCGGACGAGACTCGAACGCTGCCAGTGCGGTCTCGATCTCGCCGAGGCGCTGGTCGACCTCCTCGGGCAATTCGTCGACGCCCTCATACTCCGCCTCGAGCGTCGCGAACTCGGCCTTGAGTGCCTCGATCGTCGCCTGCTCCTCCGCTGTGAGATCTAGCGGCGTCCCGGACACCTGATGCAGTCCGCGCGCGACATCGAACGGCAAGCTGACCGCGACCTCGATCCACTTCCAGCCTTCTTCGGCGATCGCTTCGGCCTCGTTCTTGAGCTTCTCCGCCACGAGCCGATCGAGCAGACCTGCATCCTGCAACCAACCGCCATCGTCGGATTGGAACAGGTCGCGCAGGACGATGCCGCCGGCCGCCTCATAGGCGTCGATACCGACGAAGACAGCGCGCTTGTCGCAAGCCCGCACCGTCTTTTCGGTCAGCATGCGGCGGATCTGATAAGGCTCCTTCGACCAAGCATCCTTGATCGCCTCCCAGACCTGCAGTTGACGATCATGGTCGGCGGAAACCGTGAAGGCCATGAGCTGCTCCAACGTCATGCCATCATCGGCATAGACCTCTAGCAGCGCGGGCGAGACCGAGGCCAGACGCAGCCGCTGCTTCACCACTGTGACGGGCACGAAGAATGCCGCGGCGATTGCCTCCTCGGTCATGCCCTTGGCCAGCATGTCCTGGAAGGCGCGGTACTGATCGAGGGGATGAAGCGGCGCGCGCTCGATATTCTCGGCGAGCGACACCTCCTCGGCCAGGATCTCGCTGTCGCGGTCGCGAACCACGCAAGGAACGGGCGCGGTTTTGGCGAGGCGCTTGCCCTTCACCAGCAGTTCGAGCGCCCGGAAACGCCGGCCGCCCGCCGGCACCTCGAACATGCCGGTCTCGACGCCCTCAGCGTCGGTGACGGCCTGGACGCTGAGGCTCTGAATGAGGCCGCGACGGGMGATCGAGGTTGCGAGCTCCTCGATCGAGACGCCGGCCTTGATGCGCCGGACGTTTGCCTGGGAGAGCACGAGCTTGTTGAAGGGGATGTCGCGCGAGGACGACAGGGTGATCTTTTGAACCGTGGCTGCCATTGGGATTGAGCTCCGCGACGGGCCGCCGAGAGCCTCTCTCTCGACCTCCAACCCGTCACGAAATTCCCATTCCTCCTCTTCCTCTCACGGCCTCGACAGGCACAGAACGAACTCGCAGAGGAACCGCCCGTCCGAACGAGCGATCATCAGGCTGCTTCTTGCTGATCGTCTTCCGCGGCGGCGGGGTTGGGCAAGAACCCAAGGAGATAGTCAGCCGCCTTGCTGGCCTGGGAAGCTGCACGCACGATCGCGCGGTTATCCTCGCGCAGCACGTCGAGCCAGGAGCCGATATAATCGGCATGGCGCACCGTCGGAGCGATGCCGAGCGAGGCGCAGCAGAAGGCCGCATTCATCTCGGCGATCAGCTCCTCGAAGGCATATCTTTTCGAGCCGAAGGAGCCGGAGAAATCCCGGTTCAGGCGCGAGGCATGGCCCGTGGCGTGGCCAAGCTCATGCAGGGCGGTTCGATGCCAGTTGATCGGCTCGAAATAGGCCTGGGGCGGCGGGATCTGCACGAAATCCTGGGCCGGCGTATAGAAGGCGCGATTTCCGCCGATGCGAAAGTCGATGCCGGTCGCCTTGATCAGGGACTCAACCCTGGGCTCGATCAGCCCGGGCGGGGGCGGCGGGGCGACGAGCGCGACGTCGTCGGGCAGGCCTTCGCATTGCGCGGCGTTGAAGACGGTGAAGCGTTTGAGGAACGGGATCGCCTGAGCTTCCTCGCCGCTTTCGCGAGCGCGGTTCTTCCCTTCATCGGGCACGAACCGGTCGGCATAGACTACCGTCGTGCCAAGCTCGCCCTTTCTGACATTGCCTCCGAGCGCGAGCGCCTGGCGGAAGGTGAGCCAGCTCTGGCCGGGAAAACCATGCTCGACCACCGAGCCCCAAAGGATCAGGACGTTGATCCCCGAATAGTGGCGACCCGTGGCAGCGTTGTTCGGCATGGCGAGCGACGCCTTCGCAGCCGCCGTACCCCATGGCTGGACCCAGGGCACCCTCCCCGCCTCCAACTCGCTGATAATCTTGTTGGTGATGTCATCGTAAAGGCTCGCCCGGTCGGAACTGGGGCGAGCGCGAGCAGCGGTTCTGGACATCGCGGTTCTCCGCGACGGGCGCCGGAAGACTCTCTCCCGACATCAATCCGTCACGGCTAAACCGTTCGCACTCTCACTCTCATCCCAACCGGGCTTCGGTTCCACATCAAAAGCTTAGGCTTTCTTTTACCATCATGTAGCTCAATCAAGGCTGCCCTCCCTACGGTCAGGCTCCCGTGAATAAACTCAGCTTGGCCCTATCGCTCCAGACGCGGATCACATCGGTCAGCTTGGTGTTCATCGCCGGGTTGATCACGATCGGTCTCGTGACGGCGGAAGGCGATCGCGCTATCGCAGCCCGGTTTGCAGAGCATGAGGAGCTTGGCCGCGTCGGCGCCGCCGTTCGCAAGATCGGAGCGGAGGCCCTCGCGTTGAAGGTGGCCAGCCGTGATTTCAGGTTTCGGCGATCAACCACAGATGGCGACGTCACGCTGAGCCTCCACGCTGTGTTGGCCGATAGCGTTTCGGCGGCCTCGACGAAGCTGACTGCGCAAGGGTTCGGGCCGCAGCTGGCCGAGGTCAGCGGGGACGTCACTGAGATCGGAGCCCGCTTCCGGCCGGTTTCCGGCCGCCTTGCTGCGGGCCTCGAGGGATCGGACGCCTCGCTTCAGCACGCCGGGACCCAGTTGGAAGGTTTGGCCAGGGCTGTCGCGCTGGGCAGCGACGATCCCGGCAGGCTGCGCATGCTGACAGCCGCTTTGGGCTTGCGTCGCGCTGAAGCCGATTTTCGGAACTCGCTGAACAACACGCATCTGGCACAGTGGGAGGTGGAACTTGGTAGAATTGAGAGAGCCATCGCTCTGGCGTCTTTTGACGGCGCCGACCAACGCGACACCGTCGCCGCAGCGCTTCAGTCGTATTCCAAGTCCTTTCCGCAATGGAGCGACAGCGAAAAAAGCTTCGCCGATGAAGCGGAAAAATTGACCGATGCTGTCGATATTCTCACGCCAAAACTTTTTGCCCTCGAGCGGGCGATCGAACCTCGCGAAGCTGCGGCCGCCGGAGAACTGGCTCGCGTCCAAGCGCGAATGAAATTCACTGTTTTCAGCACGATTATTGTCGTTCTGGCGATCGGATCAGCCTTGTCGCTCTTTGTAGCTCGCACGACGTCACGGCCGATCCGGCAACTGCGCGACACCATGTTGAGCCTGGCAAAAGGTGATTCCACTCGGCCTATCCCATCCACCGAACGCGCCGACGAAATCGGCCAGATGGCAAGAGCAGTCCTTGTGTTCAAAGACACCGCCGACGAACGCCTGAAGTTAGCAGGTGCCCATGCCGCAACGCAGGACAATCTTGCGGCGAGGTCAATCATCATCGACAGATTGATCAAGCGTTTTGATGACAGCGCACGCACGGTCCTGCTGAACGTGGAAAGCGTTGCCAAGGAGCTATCGGCTGCGTCTGTTGAGCTCGAGGGCTGCTCATCAAGTGTGCTCGACCAAGCCGATGCGGCGGGCGAATCGTCGAAGTCAGCCGGCCTACATATCGCGGGCGTCGCTTCCGCTTCGGATCAGCTAAGAGACTGTTTGAGAATGGGTTGATGCGGCCGCTGCGGCGTGATTCAAGCTTGGGATGTGGACTCGAGCGAGCCGTGGCCGGATGGCTGGATTTGAGAAGCGCGCGAAGCGCTACCCGACTGATCTGACGGATGAGGAGTGGCGCTTCATCGCGCCGTTTCTGCCGCCAGTGCCGAAGCGCGGACGCAAGCCGACGACCGACCTTCGCGAGGTGCTCGACGCCCTGCGCTATCTCGCTCGGACCGGTGGCGGCTGGCGGATGTTGCCGAATGATTTTCCACCCTGGCAGACAGTCTACTGGTGGTTCCGGCGCTTCGTTCGTCGTCTGCTGTTCAGGACGATCCATGACGTCGCGCTGATGCTCGATCGCGAGCGTGAGAGCCGGGAGCAGAGCCCGACCGCAGCCGTGGTCGACAGCCAGTCGATCAAGGCGCCGGCGGCGGAAAAGCGCGGGTTCGACGCCGGCAAGAAGATAGTCGGCCGCAAGCGCCATATCGCCGTCGATACCGATGGCAGGCTGCTCATGGTCAACCTCACCACCGYCGATATCTCCGACAGCGCCGGCGCCCAATCCATCGTCGCCGCCATCCGCAAACGCTGGCCCTGGCTCAAGCATTTGTTTGCCGACGGCGCCTATGATCGCACCCGCCTCATGGACGCCGCCGCCTATCGCGACTTCGTCATCGAGATCGTCCGCCGCACCGACAAGGAACCTGGCTTCAAGGTGCTGCCAAGGCGATGGGTGGTTGAGCGCACCTTCGGCTGGATGACCCGTTGGAAGCGCCTCGTCCGAGACTACGAACAGCGCCTCGATGTCTCCGAGGCCATGATCCATATCGCGCTCGGAAGCCTCATGCTGCGGCGGATCGTCCATCCGTGAGCATTCTCAAACGGACTCTGAGTCATGCCAGGGCTGTGGAAGTACCGCTTAGCGATTGTTTCGGCAGTGTGGAGCGGGTTCAGAAACTCAAGAAAGCGGCTGAACATTGGTTAGCTCCCATAGCCGTAAGGACGACGTTCGCATGCGGAGTGAGCTTCTGCAAAGGGTCGGGAGCGGAAGTCAGGGCCGAATTCTCTTACCGAATCCTGCGTGATCGATCCGATTGCGCCTTGTCATGAGACAGCCGTGGGCGGCCACGCTAGCCTTCCGCGATCATTCGGGGAGCCCGGCCATGTCGCAGACCACCATCCGCCCGCTCGCGGCATCCGACCGCGCTGCCTGGAACCCGCTCTGGCAGGGCTATCTGACGTTTTACAAAGCCTCGCTCGCGCCCGAAATCCATGACGAGACCTTCGCGCGGCTGACCGGCGGCGCCGAACCGATGGGCGGCTTCATCGCCGAGCGCGACGGCAAGGCGATCGGCATCGTGCATTGGGTGATACACCGCTCGACCTGGAACATCAGGAACATCTGCTACCTGCAGGACCTGTTTACCGCTCCCGACGCACGCGGCACCGGCGCGGGCCGTCTGCTGATCGAGGCCGTGCGGATGATGGCGCAGGAGAAGGGCTGCTTTCGCGTCTACTGGCAGACCCATGAAACCAACCTGCAAGGACAGGCGCTCTACGACAAGGTCGCCGACAAATCGGGCTTCATCGTGTACCGGCAGCCGCTGGGCTGAGGGCGCGGAACGATGCGATCGGCAAAGTCCGATCCCGATCCGTCGCCGAGCCTCGCGGGCCGGGTCAGAGCGTGCTGCTTTTCCCGGAACCACCGCTTCATCCTGGACAAGCCGCGCAGCGGCGCAGATCCGGGATCCATCATAGGGCGCTGTCGTGTCCTATGATGGATCCCGGGCCGAGCTACGCTCGCCCAGGATGACGGGAGTGGTTCCGTGCTGAAGCAGCAAGCGCTAGTTGCGCTGCTCGATCGCAGTTTCGGAGGCGTTGCAAGTCCCGTTCGACTGGTGCTGCAGACGAAATCTGGCGCGCTGCTCGAATTTGACACCCAGCATGGGAATGCATTCGCGTTGCTCGGACGGCGAGTAAAACCTGAAGCTCGGCTTCGGGGTCGGCGTTCCGTCGACGGCGCCGAGATAGCGCCATTCGGAAGGATGGCCGTTCTTGGGGGTCGTCGAGCGCGCGTCTTCGAAAACGTCGGTACTGGTTGGTCTGAAGGCGACAATGCCGGCCTTGGGAGTCAAGACGATGAGCCAGTTCTCGGGCGTCAGATAAAAGCTGGCGCGGCTGGACGCGAGCTCGGCCCAGCCGCTCGCGACGGTTTCCTGCCCGCTGCCCGAAATGATGCCGATCTTGCTGAAGGGCCGACCCTGCTCGCAGCACCACCATTCGAGGCGAGCCTTCGTCGCGACGCCGGCGATCTCGAAATCCGTCTTGCCGAGAATTGCAGGCACCGAAGCGTAGTACGCCCCGACAATGACACCACCTACCGCACAAAGCCCGGTCAAGCTGGCGACTATTGGTGATCCGAACATCTGGCAAGCGTCCGCGATCTCGTCGTTTGAAACAACCGCTTAACCGTCAGGCTGGACCGCGTCAAAAATCAGGCGTCACCGCAAGAGGCGCCTCGAACCGGGCTTCACCGCCCCGGCTTGAACGGCGCCATGCCCGCCCGCGCCAGTTCGTCGGCACGCTCGTTCATTTCGTTGCCTGCGTGGCCCTTGACCCATTTCCACTCGATCTTGTGGCGGCCGAGCGCGGCATCGAGGCGCTTCCAGAGCTCCTCGTTCTTCACAGGCTTCCTGTCGGCGGTCTTCCAGCCATTGCGCTTCCAGCCATGGATCCACGCCGTGATGCCCTGGCGCAGATACTGGCTGTCGGTGTGAACAGCCACCGTGCAGGGCCGCGTCAGCGTCTCCAGCGCCGAAATCGCTCCCATCAGCTCCATGCGATTATTGGTGGTCATCGCCTCGCCGCCGGACAGTTCGCGCTGTGTGCCCTTGTAGGACAGGATCGCGCCCCAGCCGCCGGGGCCGGGGTTCCCGGAGCACGCACCGTCGGTCCAGACTTCGATCACGTCGCTCATGGCCAGCCCCGGCTATTGTCTTTCGCGCGAATGGGGCAAGCCCCAAGCGCGCCTGGGCCAGGGTTCCCGGAGCACGCACCGTCGGTCCAGACTTCGATCACGTCGCTCATGGCAGGCCCCTTCCGCGGAGACACAGCGCGGGGAACCCCTCTCCTGTAAGGAGAGGGGCAGGGGTGAGGTGACGGCCCCAAGACCAGTGATCTGCAGCTACGTGGCAGCGGAGCGCGCCGCACCCGTTTCGGCGCCGTCCGGCCCTCACCCCTGCCCCTCTCCCACTCGGGAGAGGGGTTCCCCGCGTTTCATTCCGATGGGTTACGGCCATTATCGTTTCAGCCCGTAGTCGTGCGCGTCCCTGACGCGCTGGTGGAAGACGAGCTTGCGGTCGTATTCCAGCGGATCATGCGGCTTCACCAGCGCGCCCGCCGGTACGTTCAGCCAGTCGACCAGCCGGGTCAGCAGGAAGCGCAGCGCCGAGCCGCGGCAAAGCTGCGGCAGGGCGTCGACCTCGGCGGGCGTCAGCGGCCGCACGCTCTCATAGCCCGCCAGCAGGGCCTGCCCCTTGGTGAGGTTGAACGAGGAATCGGCCTCGAAGCACCAGGAGTTCAGGCAGATGGCGAGGTCGTAGGCGAAGGCGTCGGTGCAGGCGAAATAGAAGTCGATCAGCCCCGACAACCGATCCTTGAGGAAGAAGACGTTGTTGGGAAAGAGATCGGCGTGGATGACGCCGCTCGGCAGGCCCTGCGGCCAGGACGCCTCATGCACCGCGATCTCGGCCATGACGCGCCGGCTCAGGCCGGGCGAGACGGTATCGGCGGCGCCGCCCGCCCGCTCCGCCAGCGGCCGCCAGTCGGGCACCGTCAGCGAGTTGACCCGCTCCATGGCGAAATCGGCGCCGGCCTGATGCAGCAGCGCCAGGCCGCGTCCGACGCCTGCGCAATGGGCGACATTGGGCCGGCGCACCGAGAGCCCGTCGAGAAAGGTGACGATCGCGGCGGGGCGTCCGGCGAGCCGCCCAACCGTCTGGCCGTCCAGCATCCTGACCGGCTGCGGGCAGATCAGCCCGCGTCCGGCGAGATGCTCCATCAGCCCGATGAAGAAGGGCAGGTCGGCGGCGTCGACGCGCTCCTCATAGAGCGTCAGGATGAAGAAGGCCTGCGTGGTGTGGAGCAGGAAGTTCGAGTTCGAGACGCCCTCGGCGATGCCCTTGACCGAGAGCAGGTCGCCAATGCCATAGCGCGCCACGAAGGCGGCCATCTCGTCGTCTGGAACTTCGGTATAGACGGCCAAGGCTGTTCTCGATCACTCGGCTGCGGCGGGCGCGTCACGCAATTCGCGCGGCAGCGGGAAGAACACGCTCTCGTCGGCGGTCGAGACCGTCTCGACGCGGACCTCGTAGCGCTCGGCAAAAGCGTCGATGATCTCCTCGACCAGCACCTCGGGCGCACTCGCGCCGGCCGTCAGGCCAAGGCTGCGGATGTTGCCGAAGACCGACCAGTCGATCTCGTCGGTGCGCAGGACGAGGCGGGCGGCCGGGCAGCCGGCGCGCTCGGCCACCTCGCGCAGGCGCTGAGAATTGGACGAGTTGGGCGAGCCGACCACGATCAGGCCCTCGACATGGGGCGCGACGCGCTTGACCGCCTCCTGCCGGTTGGTCGTGGCGTAGCAGATGTCTTCCTTGTGCGGCGCGATCAGCGCCGGAAAGCGCCGCTGCAGGGCCTCGACGATCTCGCGTGTATCGTCGACCGAGAGCGTCGTCTGCGTGACATAGGCCAGCGCCTGGTCCGCAGGTGGGCTCAGCGTCGCGACATCGTCGAGCGTCTCGATCAGCGTGATCGCGCCTTGCGGCAACTGCCCCATGGTGCCGATCACCTCGGGATGGCCGGCGTGGCCGACGAGCAGGATGTGACGCCCGCGCTTGTGGTGGACCTCGGCCTCGCGATGGACCTTGGTCACCAGCGGGCAGGTCGCGTCGATGGCGAAGAGGTTGCGCTGGCCAGCTTCCGTCGGCACCGATTTGGCCACGCCATGAGCGGAGAAGATCACCGGCCGCGACGAATCGGGCACCTGCGACAGCTCGGAGACGAAGACCGCGCCTTTCCGCTTCAGAGACTCGACCACGTATTTGTTGTGCACGATCTCGTGGCGGACATAGACCGGCGCGCCGTGCAGGGTCAGCGCCTTCTCGACCGCGTCGATGGCGCGCACGACGCCCGCGCAAAAGCCGCGCGGCGCGCAAAGCAGAATGTCGAGCGGCGGCTTGCCCAAGGCGGTCGGGACCTTCCAGAAACAAGCCGCCTTCATTCGGCGCGATGCTGGCGATGTCAAGGAATGCCCGCCGCATACGAGCCGGAATTGACATTACATTACCACTTGGTTAAGTATTTGATCGGCAGGAACGTAGACCCTGCCCCCGGCCAACGAGGGAGCTCACGCCATGACGATCCATGTTTCCGCCTTCCGCTGGGTGCCGCCCTTCGCGCAGGGCCATGTCCGCGACCTGCGCGTGCGCTGGGCGCTGGAGGAGGCCGGCCTGCCTTACGAGGCGACACTGCTCGGCCGCGACGACCAGGCTTCGCAGGATTATCGCGCCTGGCAGCCTTTCGGGCAGGTGCCGGCCTATCGCGACGGCGAGGTCGAGATGTTCGAGTCGGGCGCGATCGTGCTTTATCTCTCGCGCAAATCCGTGGCGCTGGCGCCCGAGGACGAGGCCGGCCGGGCCCGGGTGGCGACCTGGATCCTGGCCGCGCTGAACTCGATCGAGCCGCATGTCGCGGGCTTCGCCAGCACCGACATCTTCCACAAGGGCGAGGCCTGGACGATCGAACGCCGTCCGCAGATCGTCGAGATGGTGACCAAGCGCCTGCAGTCCCTGAATCAGTGGCTTGGCAGCAAGGATTATCTCGACGGCCGCTTCAGCGCCGGCGACCTGATCATGGCCTGCGTGCTGCGCGATGTCCCCGACGAGATCATAACGCGCTTTCCGGCGCTGACGGCCTATCGTGAGCGCTGCCTGGCGCGGCCGGCCTTCGCGCGTGCGCTGGAGGCGCAGATGCAGCCCTTCCGCGAGAACGCGCCGGCCTGAGCTCAGGACGCAGCGCACGCTTGCAGGCCATTGTGGCCGCGCTGCCCTCGCAGGATCGACGGCGACCGCCTAGATTGGGCGCGTCGGCCTCTGGACGCCGGCGCTTCCAGCCGATGAGCGCTCCATGGCAGACGTATCCCACACCAGCTATCTGCCGCCGATCCTGACCTTCTGCGCCGGCGCCGTGATCGCGGTGCCGCTGTTCCGGCGGATCGGGCTGTCGGCGGTGCTGGGCTATCTCGCGGCCGGCGTCGTCATCGGCCCCTCGGTGCTCGGCGTGATCAAGGATCCCGACGCGATCCGCGGCACGGCCGAGATCGGCGTCGTGCTGCTGCTGTTTCTGGTTGGGCTCGAATTGCAGCCGGCGCGGCTTTATTCGATGCGCAAGGACATTCTGGGCGCGGGCCTGTCGCAGATGGCGCTGAGCGCCGGCATCATCGGCGGGATCGGCTGGTGGTTCGGGCTGTCGGTTGGCGGCGCGATCGCGGTCGGGCTGTCTTTGGCCCTGTCGGCGACGTCCATCGCGCTGCAATTGCTGGAGGAGCGCGGCGACGGCAACGAGCCCTATGGCCGGCGCACCTTCTCGATCCTGCTGTTCCAGGACATCTCGATCGCGCCGGCGCTGGCCTTCCTGCCGCTGCTGGCGACGACGACGGAGGCCAGGCCCGGCGGGGCTGGACAGGCGATGGCGAGCCTCGGCATCGCATTCGCCGCCATCGCGATCATCGTGCTGGCGGGCCGTTATGTGCTGAACCCGTTCTTCCGCATCCTCGCCAAGAGCGGCGCCAAGGAGGTGATGACGGCGGCCGCGCTGTTCATCGTGCTCGGCGCCGCCCTGCTGATGGAGCATGTCGGGCTCTCCATGGCGATGGGCGCGTTCCTGGCGGGCGTGCTGCTGGCGGATTCGCATTTCCGCCATGAGCTGGAAGCCGATATCGAGCCCTTCCGCGGCGTGCTGCTCGGCCTGTTCTTCATGGCCGTCGGCATGTCGCTCGATCTGCAGCTCGTGCTCGACAACTGGCTGCTGCTGGCGCTGGCCGCGCCGCTTTTGGTGCTGTTCAAGATCGTCGTCGCGGGCTCGATCCTGCGCGCCTCCTGCTCCTCGCTGACGGAGGCCGTGCGCGCCGGCGCGCTGCTTTCGCCCGCCGGCGAATTCGCCTTCGTGCTGCTGCCGCTCGGGATTTCGCTTGGCCTGCTCGACGAGCGGCAGGGCGCGATCGCGACCGCGCTGGCGGCGCTCTCGATGCTGATCGGCCCCGTCGTCGCCAAGCTGATCGACATCTGGCTGCTGGCGCGGATCGAGCCGGAGACGATCGAGGAGGATTTCACCGACGTGGGCAAGGCCTCGGTCGTCGTGGTCGGCTTCGGCCGCTTCGGCCAGATCGTGACGCAGGCGCTGCTGCTCCAGCATGTCGACGTGACGATCATCGATTCAGATGTCGAGCGCATCCGCTCGGCCGCGAAATTCGGCTTCAAGATCTATTATGGCGATGGCACCAGGCTCGACGTGCTGCGCGCGGCCGGCGTCGGCAAGGCCCGCGTGCTCTGCGTCTGCATCGACGACAAGGACGCGGCGCTGCGCATCGTCGAGATGGCCAAGGCCGAGTTCCCCAATGTCCGGCTGAACGTGCGCGCCTATGACCGCATCCACGCCATCGACCTGATGAAGGCCGGCGTCGACTACCAGATGCGCGAGACCTTCGAATCGGCGCTCGGCTTCGGCCGCGTCACGCTGGAGGGGCTGGGCCTCAACTATGACGAGGCGAGCCTCGTCATCGACCATGTCCGCGACCGCGACGCGCAGCGCATGGAGATACAGTTCACCGAGGGCATTGCGGCTGCGCTGAACAAGGTGCCGCGCGTCACGCCCGAGCCGCTGGTCCAGCCCAAAGGCAAGTCGAAGGCGCTCACGCAGGAGACGCAGGAGGTCATCGAGGACGGCGGAGCCGAAGTCGCGGTCGGCGGCGTCGGCGAGCCCGAGCGGTGAACGCTCCCGCCGGAACGCCACGGGCGGTCTTCGTCACCGGCTCGCTGATGCGCCATGTCGCGGTGATGACCGCGACGGCCTCTGTCGGGCTGATGGCGATCTTCGTCGTCGACCTGCTGTCGCTGCTCTACGTCTCCTGGCTCGGGCGGCCGGAAGCGACGGCGGGTGTCGGTTACGCCACGATCGTTCTCTACCTGATGGTCTCGATCAATATCGGCTTGATGATCGCGGTCGGCGCCTTGACGGCGCGCGCGCTGGGAAGCGGCGACCGCGTCGGTGCGCGCCGCATGGCCGGCTCGACCATCGCGCTGATGGCGATCGCGGCGGTGGCTCTGACCCTGATCGTCCTGCCCTGCCTGCCGGTGCTGCTGCGGGCGCTGGGCGCGCATGACGAATCCTATGCGGTCGCGCTGTCCTTCCTGTGGATCGTCTTGCCATCCAACGTGTTGATGGCGGTCGGCATGGGCTTCTCGGGCGTGCTGCGCGCCGTCGGCGACGCAAGGCGGGCCATGTTCGTGACGCTGGCCGGGGGGCTGGCGACGGCGGTGATGGATCCGCTCTTCATTTTCGGCTTCGGCCTTGGCCCGGACGGCGCGGCCGTCGCCATCGTGCTGTCACGCATCATCATCGCGAGCGTCGGCTTCCATGGCGCGGTCAAGGTCCACGATATGGTCGCGCGGCCGTCGTCGGCGGCATTGGGCATGGATACCGCCGCCACGATGGCGATCGCCGGGCCAGCGATCCTGACCAATCTCTCGACGCCGATCGCCAACGCCGTCTTTGCCGGTGTGATGGCGCGCTTCGGCGACGCCGCGATCGCGGGGCTCGCGATCATCGACCGTCTGGTGCCTGTCGCCTTTGGCGTGTTGTTTGCGCTGTCGGGCGCGATCGGGCCGATTCTCGGCCAGAACTGGGGCGCAGGCCGCTTCGACCGGATGCGCAAGGGTTTCACCGACGCGGCGATCTTCGCCATCGCCTGCGTTGTCGTCGCCTGGATCGCGCTGCTGCTGCTGCGCGGGCCGATCGTCACGGCTTTCGGCGCAACCGGCCTGACGGCGGAGCTGGTGCAGTTCTTCTGCCTGATCGCCGGGCCGATGTGGATCTTCGTCGGTCTGCTCTTCGTCGCCAATGCCGCCTTCAACAATCTGGGCATGCCGATCCTCTCGACGCTGTTCAGCTGGGGCCGCGCCACACTGGGCACCGTGCCGCTGTCCCTGCTCGGCGCGCATTACTGGGGGCCGAAGGGCGCGCTCGCGGGCTCGGCGCTCGGGGCCGTCCTGTTCGGCGTGGTCGCGCTCGCCTTCGCCTATCGCGGCATCGCCGGGCTCGAGCGCAAGGCCGGCGCCAGCGACGCGCTTGCCTCGAGGTCCCGCGCTGCTATCGTCCCTGCTCAGGCGGCAGCAGACCATGAGCGCGCCGGAGGCTAAAGCCATGATGAACCTGTTCGAGATGATGCAGAACGCCCAGAACGGGCAGGCGATGCAGAATATCGCCAAGGCATACGGGCTCACGCCGCAGCAGACCCAGAGCGCCATGGACGCGCTGCTGCCGGCCTTCTCGATGGGGCTGCAGCGCCAGACGCAGGACCCTTACGCCTTCGGCAACCTCGCCCAGATGATGACGGCCTCGCCCTTCGCGAAGATGTTCGAGACGCCGGCGGCCGGCATTCCGAGCCAGGCGACGCCGATGGGCAACGATGTGCTGAGCCAGCTCTTCGGCTCGAAGGAGGTCAGCAACGCGGTCGCGGCCCAGGCCGCAGCGACCAGCGGCGTCGGGCAGGCGATCCTCAAGCAGATGCTGCCGATCATCGCCTCGATGGTGATGGGCGGCCTTTTCAAATCGGCCAGCAGCCAGGGCATGGGCGGGATTTTCGGCCAGATCGGCGACATGATGCGCGGGCAGATGCCGGGCGCGCAGCCAGCGCCCTCGCCAATGCCGCAAAACCCGTCGAGCCCGCTCGACGTTATCCTCGGCGGCCTGTTCGGCAATTCCCAGGCGCCGATGCCCGGCCAGGCGCCGGGCGGCGGCCCCTTCGGCGGCGGCCAGATGCCGGGCGGGCAGACCGGCATGGAGCAGATGGGCGGCGGCATCCTCGGCCAGATCCTGACCGGCATGCTGGGCGGCGGGCAGCAGGCCGAGCCGCCGCAAAGCGCGCCGCAACAGCGCCGCCGGCCCGAGCCGGAGCCCGAGGACGAACCGGCAGACACCCCGTCATCGGCGCAGACCGGGCCGGGCTCGATCGGGCTCGACGCGCTGAACCAGATGTTCGAACACGGCCGGCAGGTGCAGGACAGCCATCAGGACGCGCTGAAGTCGATCTTCGAGGGCATGTTCGGCGGCCAGAACCGGCGCTGAAGCCAACGCCGCACGGAAACGACAAAGGGCGGGCGCCTGCGCGCCCGCCCTTTTGCCGAGACAGCCAGAGTCCGTTCAGGCGACGCGACGTTCCTGCCAGTCCTGCTCACCGCGCGCCATCGCCGCCGAGAGACCGCGTAACTCCCCGGCATCGCCACCGGTGCGGAAGCTTGCGACCAGTTCGTTCAGGCGTGTGATCTGTCCGCTGAGCTGGGTCGCGCTGGCGGCGCTTTCCTCGGCCAAAGCTGCATTCTGCTGGGTCATCTCGTCCATATGGGCGACGGTCTGGCTCATCTCGTCGATGCCGTTGGCCTGTTCCGCGGACGCGGCAGAGATGTCGGAGACGGTGGCCGAGACCTTGCGCGAGGCCTCGACGATGCGCTCCAGCACCTCGCCGGCCGAACGCACGAGGCCGACACCCTGCGCCACCTCCACGCCCGATTCGGTGATCAGCGCCGTGATGTCCTTGGCGGCCTCCGATGAGCGCTGGGCGAGCGTGCGGACCTCCGAGGCGACGACCGCGAACCCCTTGCCGGCATCGCCGGCGCGGGCCGCTTCCACCGCAGCGTTCAGCGCCAGCAGGTTGGTCTGGAAGGCGATCTCGTCGATGACCGAGGTGATATCGGAAATCTTCTTCGAGGCGGCCTCGATCCGCGTCATCGCGGCAACCGCGTCGCCGACGATCGCGCCACCCTTGCGGGCGACGTTCATGGCCTCATCCGCCAGCGCCACGGCCTGCCGCGAGGCATTGGCCGAGGCCTTCACCGACGCTGCGAGCTCCTCGGTCGTCGCCGCCGTCTCTTCGAGTGACGAGGCCTGCTCCTCCGTCCGCTTCGACAGGTCGTCGGCGCCCATATTGATCTCGCGCGCCGCGTTGCCGACGTCGCCGGTGGTCGACTGGATCGTCATGACCGTCTGCGAGAGATGGCTGACCGCCGCGTTGAAGTCGTCGCGCAGCTTCTCGTAGGCGGAGGCCACCTGCGCGTCGATGCGATAGGTCAAATCGCCCTGCGAGAGCAGGTCGAGCCCCTCTGCGAGCAGGCCCATGACCTGGCCCTGCTCGTGGGCAAGGCGCGCCTGCTCCTGCGCATTGGCGGCGCGCTCGCCCTCGATCTGGTGACGCTGCACCTCGGACGCCTCGCGACCCTGGGCCGTCTCGGCTTCGAGCCGCCGCACGGCCAGGCCGTTGTCCTTGAAGATCTGGACAGCGCGCGCCATCGCGCCGATCTCGTCCTTGCGGGCCTGGCCGTCGATGGCGACGTCGTAATTGCCCGACGCAAGATCGCCCATGCGCAGCTTCAATCCGCCGAGCGGGCGGGTGATCGTGCGGGTCGACAGCAGCATCGCGCCGGCGAGCCCGAGCAGCATGCCGAGCGCCGTCAGCAGGAGCATCAGCTGGTGCAGGCTTCGGCCCTCCGCGTCGAGCGCGTCGGAATGGGCCTGCGTGTCGTTCTTGATCTCGTTGTTGAGCTTGCTGGCGTCGGCGACGATCGCGCTGATCGAGATATCGAGCTGCGACATCACCGAGAGCGCGGCGAGGTCCTCGTCCTTGGCCGCCTGCTTGACGATATCGTCGATCTGACCTTTCAGGGCGACGAAGCGCCGGGACAATGCGTCGAAATCGGCGGCGCGGACGGGAAAGCTGATCTTGGCGTTCATCAGCTGCATCTGCGCGCCGCTATAGGACTGCTCGACCGCCTTGAGCGCCGTGTCGAGCTGCTTCATGTATTCGGGATAGGCGATCGCCTTGTAGAGATCGCGCAGGATGTCGCTCATCGTGCGGGTCGCCTCTGCCGAATCGAGGATCGCCGCCGAGCGCTGGTAGATCAGGTCCGAATAGGTCTTCTGGATCCGCCCATACTCCATGCCGCCATAGACCGCCGTCGCCCCGCTGATCGCGCCGATGATGACCAGCGGCATGGCGATCTTGGTCCGGATCGAGAGATCCTGGAGGCGAAGGGAAAACCGCATCGTCGATATCCTCGTGCAGGGCCGGCCCGCGCCGCTGCGCATGCCTCATGAAGCGGGAGAATCGTCGAATTTGGTGAATTTTGGGTTAGGCCTTTCGGACTAGTCCGAGAATTTCCCGGCAAACGAGCACCGAACGGGGCGGTTTTACCGAACCTGTTTGTTCCAGCGCCTCGTTTCAGCGCGAAAGGAGCGGAATCGCTTCATGCAATCCCACCCGCCAGACATGAAAAAGGGCGGAAGCACGAAGCCTCCGCCCGCAGGAACTCGCAGCCCCAAGGGGTCAGGCGCTGCACGCAACCGCATGTTCGGTGATCGGCTTGACCGAGGGCTTCACCAGCGTCTGGCGAAGACCTTCCTCGCGCCGCGCCGAGGCGACGCTGGAGCTCGCGCTGGAGCGCGAGGCCAGGAAGGCGGACGGATCCCGAAGCCAGGAGGTGGCGAGCGCGCCTTCCACATCCGAACGGACGAGGCCGATGTCCTTCAATCCGCGCTCATCGAGCTCCGTCAGTTGCAGGATCTCGCGGCGGTGAACGATCGCTTTGGTCAGGGACACCACGCCGGCGAAAACCGTGGTCGTGACGCGCGTGGCGACGACCGAGACGGACGCAAACGACTTCGTGGCAAAGGTCATGAGCAGCATGACGGCCTCCTGGGGTTCAAAAGCGACGGGCATCTCCGATTTTGCCCGGACGCACCGCTGGCAAAACCTGAGCATGACCAAAGGATAGCTTTTGGCTGGCCATAAGCCAAACGAATGCTTATGATGCTTCACAGCACGGATATTGATGAACCGGGAATGGGGGCCGCCATGGCGCATGTGCTCGATGCCGACCAGTTGAAGACCTTCGTCGCCATCGCCGATACCGGCTCCTTCACCCGCGCAGCCGAGATCGTCTTCAAGACGCAGTCGGCCGTCTCGATGCAGATGAAGCGCCTGGAAGAGCGCGTCGGTCGGCCGCTTTTCGGGCGTGACGGGCGCCACGCCAAGCTGACGGAGGACGGTGAGCGGCTGCTCGATTATGCCCGCCGAATCGTCAGGCTGAACCTCGAATGCGTCGCGAGCTTCACCGACGCCGATCTCAAGGGCCGGATCAGGCTGGGCGTGCCCGACGACTATGCCGACCGCTATCTGCCGGAGATCCTCGCCCGTTTCGCCCGCTCCAATCCGCGCGCGGAGGTCACCGTCGTCTGCGAGCCGACGCCGATGCTGGCCGAGCGCATCGCCACCGGGGATATCGACCTCGCCATCATCACCCATGTCGAAAGCCGCGGCCAGGGCGAGATCATCCGGATCGAGCCGCTGCTTTGGGTCACATCGGCGCGCCACGGCGTGCATGAGGAGGATCCGCTGCCGCTGGCGCTGGGCCGCCCGACCTGCAACTGGCGTCAGGCCGCGGTGGAGGCGCTGGAGACCAAGAGCCGGCGTTTCCGCGTGCTTTATGCGAGCTGGAACTCGACGGCGGTGGGCGCGGCGGTGGTGGCGGGCCTTGCCGTGTCCGTGCTGCCGGAGAGCGCCGTCAGGCCCGGCATGCGCATCCTGGGACCAAGCGAGGGGTTCGCGGCGCTGCCATCCTGCAAGATCGGGCTTTTGCGCACGCGCTTCGACCCCTCGGTGCTGTCGAACGCGCTGGCCGAGCACATCATCCAGAGCCTGGACAACCTGCAGAGCTTCAAGACGGCGGCGGAATAGCGCGCCTGCGTCAGCTCTTGAAGCCGGCGGCGGCCTTGGTGAAGAAGTCTATGACCGATTGGCCGATCAGGGTCGCGCCGGTGACGATGACGATCGAGATCAGGCCGGCGATCAGGCCATATTCGATCGCCGTCGCGCCTTGTTCGGCGGCGGCGAAGTCCCGAAGATATGTCCTGACGCGCTCCATACTGGCGATAATACCCGCCAGAATCGGCTAATTCGTTAACACGCCCCGGAAAATCCTCTTGAAAGACCTGATTTCCCGAGCGTTTCAGTCCATTCAGATCGCAAGCTCGCTGAAGGCCGGCTCGATCCTCCCGCCCCATTTTTCCGCGTAGCGCGCCGCGAGGTCCTGGGCGAGCGTGCGGTCGCCCGCGACGATGGCGTCGACCGGATCGAGGAACATCGTCTCGTCCTGTCCCGCCGCATCCTTCCGCGCCCGACGGGCGAGACCGGCGCGCGACAATGCCAGCACCTCGACCGCCAGATCGCGCAGCGTGCGTCCGGCGATGGTGGCGGCAAGACCGGCTTTGGGCACCGCATCGCGCAGGGCCTGGCGCTCCTCGTCGCTCCAGCCCTTGACCAGATCCCAGGCGCCGTCGAGCGAGGTCTGGTCGTAGAGCAATCCGACCCAGAAGGCCGGGAGCGCATTCAGCATCTCCTCGGGACCAGCGTCGGCGCCGCGCATTTCGAGGAAGCGCTTCAGCCTGACTTCGGGGAACAACGTGCCGAGATGGTTCGCCCAGTCGGAAATGGTGGCGTGCTCGCCGGGCAGTTGCGCCAGCTTGCCGGCAAGCAGATCGCGGAACGATGCGCCGGCGACGTCGTGATAGGTCGCGCCGCGCTTGACGAAATACAGCGGCACGTCGAGCGCCCAGTCGACATAGGCCTCGTAGGACATCGCCTCGTCGAAGGCGAAGGGGATCATGCCGGAGCGGGCCTTGTCGGTGTCGCGCCAGATCTCCGAGCGCATCGACTGGAGCCCGTTGAGCTTGCCCTCGGTAAAAGGCGAGGCGGCGAAGAGGGCCGTCGCCAGCGGCTGCAGGGCCAGCGAGACCCTGAGCTTCCTGACCATGTCGGCTTCGGTCGAGAAATCGAGGTTCACCTGCACCGTGCAGGTGCGCAGCATCATGTCGAGGCCGCGCGTGCCGACCTTGGGCATGTAGTTCATCATGATCTTGTAGCGGCTTTTGGGCATCACCGGCGTCCGCGCCCGCGTCCACAACGGCGAATGGCCGAGCAGGGCGAAGCCGATGCCGTGCGGCGCCGCCACTGCCTTCGTGTCGGCGAGATGGCCGGCGAGTTCTTCAGCGGTCTGGTGCAGCGTCTCGACCGGCGCGCCAGACAGCTCGAACTGGCCGCCGGGCTCCAGCGAGATCGCGCCGCCGCCATCGGGGCCAGCCAGGCCGATGATGTGGCCGGCATCGACGATCGGCTCCCAGCCAAGCGTCTCCTGCATGCCTTCCAGCAGATGCCGTATGCCGCCGCTGCCGGGGCGACCGTCATAGGGCACGGGCGAGAGGTCGTCCGTGTAGAACGGGAATTTCTCGTGCTCGGTGCCGATCCTGAAGGCGGAGGGCGGCTTTTCGCCTGCCGCAATCCAGGCAATCAGTTCGGCCTTGGACCCGATCGGGGTCGAATCGGACACATCGCGAGCCATGGGCGCTCCGGCGCAGAGGGAGAAGGCAGCCAGGCTTCCCTCCACGCAAGCGGCGCGAACGGATCAGGCATCCAGATGCGCCAGACATAGGCGAGCGCCCGGCGCTCGACAACGACCCCGGCCGCGCGTTGATGCAAGAGCGGTCCATGCGTCAACGCAAGGCAGCGCGGCTGACGGTCTTGCGCCAGCGCCGAAATCCGATGCCTTCAGGCCGCGCCACGCATCGGCTCGCGGCCGGCATGCGCCAGATCCGCGCCATCGAGACGGGTCTGCGACGACAGCCAGTCGACGACCGCTGAAAGCCCGGCCGCTTGTCCGCCGGCGCGCGAGCGCGCTTCCTCGAAGACCGCGAGCTGGATATCGGCGCTGGTGCCGCCATTGGCGATCGCGCGGCAATGGGCGAGATCCTCGGCGCAGTCGAGCGCCGCCGCGTCGTCCGCCAGCTGCGCGACGAGATCATCGATCAGGCTCGGCACGGTGCGCATGCTGCGGCTCTGTGCGCAGATCAACCCGCCATGGCTGCCGTAGCGCTGGGCCCGCCAGATATTCTCCGCCGCGATGGCRCGGGAGGCTGCGGTGAGATCGGCATTCAGCGCCGGGTTGCGCCGGAGATGTCGGACGAGGCAGCGATAGAGCGCGGCGATCGCGAGCGTGTCGTCGAGACGCGTGCAGCTGTCGGCGATGCGAAGCTCCAGCGTCGGGTGCTTTTCAGAGGGGCGAATCGCCCACCAGACATAGCTCGCATTCTTGATTGCGCCGGCCGCGACCATCGTCTCGACGTAAGTTCGATAATCGGCGGGATCGAGGAAGAGCTCGGGCAGGCCGGTGCGCGGAAGCTCGGCATAGGCCGCGAGACGGTAGCCCATCAGGCCGGTGCGCTGCCCCTGCCAGAAGGGCGACGAGGTCGAAAGCGCCAGCAGCAGCGGCAGATAAGGCAGGATGCGCACCATCAGGCGGATGCGTTCGTCCTCATCCTCGACCTCGACATGGACGTGCAGGCCGCAGAGCTGGTTGCGGCTGCCCAGCATCTGGAGATCGCGCATGATCTTGTCGTAGCGCGCGGCCTCGGTGGCGCGCTGGCGCGACCAGACGGCGCTGGGATGGGTGCCGCAGGCGAGCAGCAGCATGTCGTGTTCGAGCGCCACGCCGGCCAGCCCCCGGCGCAATTTCGTCAGCGACTCCCTGGCCTGCGCCATCGATTCGCAGACGGGCGTGGCGACCTCGATCTGCGATTGCAGCATTTCGCGCTGGGCCTCCTCGGGAAAGCGCTCCTGCACGGCGGCGATGAATGCTGGCGACACCTTGCGGACGACGTTGCGGGTGGTGGCGTCCGACAGGAAGTATTCCTCTTCGATCCCGAAGCGGCAGGCGTCGTCCATGGCGTCATCCTCGTCAGGCGAATCATTGGAGGCCGTGCCGGGGCCACCGCGCTTGCGGCATCGCGAGCCGGCCGGGCGCGCCAGCCTGACCGTCAATGAGTCGACAATGCGGCTCCAGCGCGAAAACGCCCGAGACGCCCCGACGTTCCCTGTCAGCCGCGCGGCCAGTCGCCGAGCACGGCCTGAACCAGCGCCAGCGCCGCCACCGCCGCCGTGTCGGCGCGCAGGATGCGCGGCCCCAGCGATATCCGCAGGGTTTTGGGGCGTTGCAGGATGCGCGCGCGCTCGGCCTCGTCGAAACCGCCTTCGGGCCCGATCAGCACAGCGAGCGGCGCAGGGGTGGCTTTGGCCAGGGTTTCGAGCGGGCTTTCCCGCGCCATCGCCTCGTCGCAGAAGACCAGCAGCCGATCGGGATCGAGCGCATCGAGCGCCGCATCGAGCCCGCATTCGGGCCGGATGTCGGGCAGTGAGAGGATGCCGCACTGCTCGGCCGCCTCGACCGCGTTGGCGCGCAGCCGGTCGAGATTCAAACGCGAGACCTGCGTCCGCCTTGTCAGCACGGGCTGGAGCACGCCGGCCCCCATCTCGACGGCTTTCTGGGCGATATAGTCGAGGCGCGCATGCTTCAGCGGAGCGAAAAGATAGTGCAGGTCGGGTGCCGGCGGCTGGGGACGAAGCTGCTTCACAAGCGTGAGGCTGGCGGATTTACGCCCCTCCGCCGTGATCGCCGCCAGCCATTCGCCGTCGCGGCCGTTGAAGACGATGACGCTGTCCTCCGTCTTCAGGCGCAGCACGTTGAGGAGGTAGTTCGCCTGCTCGCGCTCCAGCGGCAAACGGATGCCCGCGCCAAGATCGGCCGGAAGGCAGAGGCGGTACCGGGCGAAGTCGATCTCGGTCGGCGAATTCAATGTGGGAAGCTCCGCAATTTGCTGTTTCCTGTCGAAGCCAACGCGAAAACCGCCACATTCCCGGCCTATCGGCAAGATCGAACGGTGAGTTCGGCGGAAGTGCCGGCTCATGGATAGACTCGCCCCGGCGCTTAGCGCTAACACGGCGGGGCTGTTAAGAACATCGCGGGGCGCGAATGCCCGCGGCACAGTCAAGGGCGGAGATGGGTACGATGCAACGCAGCATGGCTTCGGGAGTGATCGCGACGCTCGGCCTCGTGGCGGCTTCGGTCTTCAACGCTGCGCCGGCCCAGGCCCAGGCGTCCGGCTGCGACCAGATGCAGAAACTGCTGGCGGACCGGCAGGCGATCGTCGGCAGGCTGAACGCCGCCTCGAAGGCGAAGCGCAAGCTGACGCCGGCCCAGGCGTGCAGCACGCTCGGCAGCCTCGTCAGCAATGGCAACGAAGCGCTGAAATTCGCCGGTGCCAACCAGGACTGGTGCCAGATTCCACCGAGCTTCGTCGAGGGCATGAAGGCCGACAACGAGCGGGCCGCCGGCATCCGCAACCAGGCCTGCAACGCGGTAAAGCAGCAGGCCATCCTGCAGAAGCGCGCCCAGCAGCAGGCCCAGCAACAGCAGCGCGGCGGCGGCAATATCTTCGGCGGCGCCGACGCCATCACGGGCGGCTCGCTGCGCGTTCCCCAGGGCGCACTCTGATTTTTCGGTGAGACCGGTGCCCGATCCAGCGACCGCGCCGCAACCGGACGCACCGCTGCCGGACGCCTTGCGCGGCCATTGGGTCGATACCTCAGCGCCACCGGCGTTGCGGCCCTATCTCAAGCTCGCGCGGATCGAACGGCCGATCGGCTGGTGGCTGCTTTTGCTGCCGTGCTGGTGGGCGGCGGGCCTTGCCGCCATCGCGGCCGGGCAGCCCTTTCCCAATCCCTGGCACTGCCTGCTGTTTCTCGTCGGCGCCATCGTCATGCGGGCCGCCGGCTCGACGTTCAACGACATCGTCGACCGCAAGCTCGACGCTCAGGTGGCGCGCACGCGCGGACGGCCGCTGCCTTCGGGCCAAGTCACGACGAAGGCCGCGGCGCTGTTCATGGTCGGGCTGTCGCTGGTCGGTTTTCTGGTTCTGCTCCAGTTCAACCGCTTCACGATCTGGACCGGCATCGCCTCGCTGACAATCGTCGCGATCTATCCGTTCATGAAGCGCGTCACCAACATGCCTCAATTCGTGCTCGGGCTTGCCTTCTCATGGGGCGGGCTCGTCGGCTGGAGCGCGGTCTTCGGGCGGCTCGACCCGCCGGCCTTCCTGATCTACGCGGCAGCCGTGGTCTGGACCATCGGCTACGACACGATCTACGCGCTGCAGGACATCGAGGACGACGCCATCGCCGGCATCAAGTCGAGCGCGCGCTATTTCGGCGAGCATGCGCGGCAGGCGATCGGAGGCTGCTTTGCGCTGGCAGTCCTGCTGGCGGCCTGCGCGACCTGGCTGGTGGGCGGTGGCGTCCTGGCCTGGCTCGGCGTCGCGGCTTTCGCCGGCCATCTCGGCTGGCAGGTCGCGCGGATCGAGGGCGTGACGCCCGCATTGGCGCTGAAGCTGTTCCGCTCGAACGACAAGGCCGGCCTGCTGCTGGCGGCAGGCTTTGCTCTCGATGCGCTGGTGCGTTTCGGGCTGCGGTGACGGAAGCTCGCGTCTCCCTGCATGACGTGACGGCCGCCACGGTCCGCAGCATCTGCGCGCTGAAGGTCTTCGAAGCCCAGACCGGTTATGTCGCGCCCAATGCGATCTCCATCGCACAGGCATATTTCGAGCCGGCCGCCGAATTCAGGGCCGTCCATGCAGGCGAAATCCCGGTCGGATTTATGATGTGGCGTCCGGCCGGCGAGCCAGACGCCCGCTATCTCTGGCGCTTCATGATCGATGCCGATCATCAGGCCAAAGGCTATGGCAGGGCGGCGCTGGCGCTGGTGTTCCAGATGCTGCGCGCGCAAAATGCCCTGCGCATCAGGACCAGCGTCGTTCTCGGACCTGCAAGCCCGCTCGATTTCTATCGATCGGTCGGCTTTCGGGAGACGGGCGAAGTCCTTCCCAACGGCGAAAGCGTCCTGGTGCTTGCGCTTTAAGGGAAGGCGTTTTTCGATCAGTCCGTCAGGCGTTCGCCCGCGACGATGACCGGACGCTCGGCCAGGCGGCCGGTCTTGCGGCGCACGAGGAAACGCGGGCGGCGTCCGTTCAGGAAGGAATGACGCCGCCTGATCCTGACCGCGCCGAGCGCGAGCCGGCCCAGTTGCGGATAGGGTTCGGAGATCGCGCCGTCGCTGGTCTCGAGCAGCAGCGGCAGGCCGCTGGAGCGGCCGCAATCGCGCCAGAGCGCCACGGCATCGTCCTGATCGACCACCGCGATGGTGATCGAACGGCCGTCGCCGGCGGTCAGCGCGAGCTCGAAACGCTCCTCGTCATGATCGCCGGGGGCCAGCCGCATGGCGATGCCGCGCCAGCCGGGATTGCCCCGCAATATCCTGACGGAGGCGATCCGCTCGATGCGCGGCGCATCAGCCTGCGCCGGCATCGGGTTTTTCGGAACGGTGGTCGGGTGTGTCGGGCAGCCGGAGAGATCAGGCGCAAAGCCGACCTCTCCGGCAGCCGGCGTGACGCTGGCCATCGGTTTAAAACGCCTCTCTATGTCCCTGCCGCTACGGAGCCCTCTGTAAGTCCGGGGCTCTCGTGCTTGCAGGTCGAGAGTTGCGTCCAAGCCCTCTCCGAGCGCTTAAGGCGGAGGGTTAAAGGAGCGTGATTTGAGGTCCAGAGACGCCTGAATGGCCTGTTTCCTGCATGATGCTTGACGGAATCTTTCGGTGGGCGGGCGCATTTTCAGCTTGTAACCGAAGCATGGCCATTCGATACGGAACCCATGATGAGTAGCTCCCCGATGCCCATCGCCTCAGATCTGCTGCCTGCCGTTCGCGACAGTTGCATCGAGGCCGGAGAGATCGCGCTTGCGCTCTTCCGCCCGGGCGAGAAGACGGCGGCGAAGACCTGGTCGAAGAGCGGCGGCTCCCCGGTGACCGAGGCCGATATCGGCGTCGACACCTTCCTGCGCATCAGGCTGTCGGTGATGCTGCCCGACGCCGCATGGCTTTCCGAGGAAACCGTCGACGATTCGCTGCGCCTGACGCGCCGCTTCGTCTGGGTCGTCGACCCGATCGACGGCACGCGCGCCTATATGGCGGGATCGCCGGACTGGGCGGTCTGCGTCGCGCTGCTCGACGACGGCGTGCCGATCCTGGGCGTGGTGCATGCGCCGGCCTGCAACGCGACCTACACGGCCGTGCTCGGCGCCGGAGCCTTCCTGAACGGCGAAGCGATCTGGACGTCGACCGTCTCGACGCTGGCGGAAGCGCGCATCGCCGGCCCCAAGCCGATGCTCGATGCGATGGCGCGGCTGGAGGCCTTCATGCCGGCCGACAAGATTCCCTCGCTCGCGCTGCGGCTGGCGCGGATCGCCGACGGAACGATCGATGGCGGGCTGATCTCGCCGGACGCACGCGACTGGGATCTCGCCGCCGCCGATCTGATCCTGCGCGAAGCCGGCGGCCGGCTCTGCAGCAGCGACGGTCATATCGCGATCTACAACTGCGAGACGCCGGTGCATGGCCTGCTCGTCGCCAGCAGCGACAGTCTCGCGGAGCCGCTGCTGCAAAGCCTGCAGCGCATGCGCGACGGACAGTCGCAGCGCATCTGAGCGTCATCATCGCGACGGACCGGGAATTGCAGAACACAGCGCGGCGGCACTCGCACCGCAGGAGCGAATGGCTTATCTGCTGCCGCGCCGACATCGCCAAGGCTGGAGAACCGATTTGGAACCCGAACAGAAGCAGCTTCTCCATCTCGTCATCGGCGGCGAACTGAGTTCGCTCGAAGGCGTCACCTTCAAGGACCTGTCAAAGGTCGAGGTGGTCGGCGTCTACCCGAACTACGCCAGCGCCCATGTCGCCTGGAAGTCGAAGGCGCAGGCGACGGTCGATCAGGCGCAGACGCGCTATTTCATCGTCCATCTGCATCGCCTGCTCGATCCCGAGCCGCCGAAGATCTGAGGCCGGGACCGGCCAAAGGCCATCCGTGGGCATGATATCGCCCGAAAGCGGGTTTCCACTTTCCCCCATGATGCTCTAGGCCATGGCCGGAGCGGGCGCAGCGCGCGTTCGCCGGGCCACGGCCCCTTTGTCACCGATCGGTTCCGTCACCAGCGATGGGTTTCTCCATTCTCAAGACGCGCGCGGCGCAGGAGACGCTCGGCCGGATGCTGGCGGGCTATCTCAAGCTCGTTCGCGCGACGAACCGCTTCGTGGTCGAGCCCGCCGACATCTATGAGAAAGTCCGGCCCGAACTGCCGCTGATCATCGCGATGTGGCACGGCCAGCACATCATGATCCCGTTTTCCCGACCCAACTGGATGCCGGCCTGCTCGCTGGTCTCGCGCCATGGCGATGGCGGCTTCAACGCGGTGGCGCTGCGCCAGCTCGGTATCGGCGCGATCCGCGGCTCAGGCGCGCTCGGCAAGAAGATCAGGGAGAAGGGCGGGGCCAGCGCATTTCTCGCCATGGTCCGCAGGCTGGCCGCCGGCGATACCATGGTGCTGACCGCCGACATCCCAAAGCGCGCGCGCGTCGCCGGGCCCGGCATCATCCAGCTCGCGCGCGCCTCGGGCCGGCCGATCCATCCGATCGCGGTGGTCACCAGCCGGCGGATCGACTTCAAGAGCTGGGACCGCGCCTCGATCGGACTGCCCTTCGGGCGCGGCGCGATCGTCGTCGGCGAGGCCATCCATGTCGACCGCCATGCCGACGAGGCGGCCGTCGAGGCGGCAAGGCTCGCTCTGGAGGCCGGGCTCGATGCCGTCCACGCTCGCGCCTATGCGCTGATCGGCGCGAGCGACCCCGGCGAAGGCCTGCGGCAGGCCTACCCGCCCGTTCGTGCACCCGCGGGCGAAGCGGCATGATCGGCAAAGGCTCCATCCTGCAGGGCTACCGCGTGCTCAGCGCCCTGCTCGAACCTGCTGCGGCGGGGCTTTTGGTCTGGCGACGGCGGCGCGGCAAGGAAGACCCGACGCGCTTTGCCGAGCGACGCGGCTATCCCGGTGTACGCCGCCCCGACAAGACGCTGGTCTGGCTCCACGGCGCGAGCGTCGGCGAGACCGTGACGCTGCTGCCGCTGGTCGAGAAGCTGCAGCGGCGGGGGCTCGCCGTGCTGGTGACCTCGGGCACCGTAACTTCGGCGAAGCTGCTTGCGGCGCGGCTGCCGGCCGGGGTGATCCACCAGTACCTGCCGCTCGACGTTCCCCGCTATATGCGCCGCTTCCTCGACTACTGGCGGCCTGAGATCGGCCTGATCTGCGAATCCGAGATTTGGCCCAACCTCATCATCGAGGCGAAGGCGCGCATGATCGCGCTCGTTCTGGTCAATGCCCGGATGTCGGAGCGCTCTTTCAGGCGCTGGTACAAGGCGCCGCAGACCTCGCGCTACCTGCTGTCGGGCTTCGAATGCTGCCTCGCCCAGTCGCAGGGTGACGGCGAGCGGCTGGCGCAGCTCGGCGCGCCACGTGTCTCGATCGCCGGAAACCTGAAATTCGACGTGCCCGCCCCGCCCGCCGACGCCAACACGCTGGCGATCCTCGACGGTCTGACGACCGGCCGTCCGGTCTGGATCGCGGCGAGCACGCATCCCGGCGAGGAAGAGCAGATCATCTCCGCCCATCTCGGCATCAAGGCGCATCTGCCGAAGCTCCTGACGATCATCGCGCCACGCCATCCCCAACGCGGCGTGGAGATCGAGGAGCTCGCGCAGGCCAATCGCGTCGCCGTGGCGCGACGCGGCGCGGGCCAGCAGCCGGAGCGCGATGTCGAGCTTTATATTGCCGACACCGTGGGCGAGCTCGGGCTGTTCTACCGGCTGTCGCAGGTGGCTTTCCTCGGCGGCTCGCTCGTGCCGGTCGGCGGGCACAACCCGATCGAGCCGGCCAAGCTCGGCTGCGCCTTGCTCCACGGCCCCCATGTCGGCAATTTCGCCGAAATCTTCGCAGCCTTCGACAGCGACGGCGGCTCGCGCGAGACGCCCGACGTGCAGGCGCTGGCAGGCGCCGTGCATCGCTGGCTCAGCGACCCGGCCTCGGCGCGGCAGGCGGCGCGCGCAGCGGCCCAGACCAGCGGCCAGCTCGGCGGCGCGCTTACCCGGACGATGCAGGCGATCGAGCCGCTGCTGATGCGCGTCGCGATCGGCCAGCGCGAGGCGGCCTCCTGATGCGTGCGCCGGAGTTCTGGTGGCGGCCACGCCCCGGACTGCTGGCGCGCCTGCTGCAGCCGCTCGGCTGGATCCATGGCGCGGTGACGCTGGCGCGAATGCGGCGGAGCGGCGTCGATGCCGGCCTGCCCGTGATCTGCGTCGGCAATTTCATCGCGGGCGGCGCCGGCAAGACGCCGACGACGATCGCGCTGGTTGCCTTGCTGCAGGCGCGCGGCGAGACCCCGTTCGTGCTGACGCGCGGCTATGGCGGAACGCTGGCGGGGCCGATCGAGGTCGATACCGCCCTGCACGGTGCCGAAGCGACGGGCGACGAGGCCTTGCTGCTCGCCCGCCGCGCCCGCACCATCGTGGCGCGCGAACGCCCAATGGGCGCGAGGTTGGCCAAGGCGCAGGGCGCAAGCGTCGTCGTGATGGATGACGGGCTGCAAAACCCGTCTCTGGCCAAGACCCTGCGTATCGCCGTGGTCGATGGCGGAAGCGGCGTCGGAAACGGTTTGTGCCTGCCGGCCGGCCCCCTGCGCGCGCCGCTCGCCGGGCAGCTTGCGCAGACTGATGCGCTCGTGGTGATCGGCGCGGGCGAGCCGGGCGAGGCCGTCTCCCGCATGGCACGGGATCACGGCCTGCCGGTTTTAAAGGCCAGCCTCGAACCGGCGGCCGGGATCGCCAAGCGCCTGGCCGGGACAAAGGTCATCGCCGTATCGGGTATCGGCCGCCCGGCCAAATTCGTGGCAACGCTCGAAGCCGCCGGCGCGACGATCATCGCGCAACGCGCCTTCGGCGATCATCACGCCTATGGCGCTGGCGATGTTGCAGCGCTGATCATTGAGGCAAAACAGCGCGGTGCGCTGATCGCGACGACGGAGAAGGACATGACCAAGCTCGATCCGCTCTGGCCTGCGGCCGAGCGCGACAGGCTGCTCGTCGTCCCCGTCGCGTTGCGGTTCGACCAGCCGGGACAAATCACCGCACTGATGGATCAGGCCCTGCCGAAGCGCTGAGCGCTCAGGCCCGGCCGGCGCGCCGCAGCCTCAGTTGGACGGCCTCGGGCGAGATGTAGGCTTCCTGCCATTCCACCGACCAGTAGCGCAGGTCCTCCAGCCGGATCGGCGCGCCCGTCACCGCGCAGCGCACGAAGGCGCCCGGCCGCACGACGCGAAACTCGCCGTGACCATAGTCGAGGGCGGCTTCGGGTCCGGGGCTGGGCGGGCGCTCGCTGATATTCATTGTGAATGCATCGAAACCGTTGATCATGAAACGGATTATCGAAATAATCCGAGCCCTGTGATAGCGTTCCCGTCGATGATGTCCAGCCTCATGCGCCTTGTCGCTGCCCTGACCGGATTTGCTCTGCTTGTCTCCTCGGCCGCCTGGGCCGGCGGGTACGAGCGCGTGCGCATCCCGATCGAAGATGGCCAACTGGACGCCATCATGTACCGCCCGGCAGGACCAGGCCCCTTCCCCGCCGTCGTCGCCATGCATGGCTGCAACGGCCTGTGGCGCAGCGACGGCAGGCTCTCGCTGCGCCATTCCGACTGGGGCGAGCAACTGGCGGAGGCGGGCTTCATCGCGCTGATGCCCGACAGCTATGGCTCGCGCAAGCTCGGCTCGCAATGCGGCGTCAAGGACGTGACGGTGCGGCCCAGCCGCGAGCGCGTCGGCGATGCCGCAGCCGCCCGCTACTGGCTGCAGATGCGAGACGACATCCGCAAGGATATGATCTCGCTGATGGGCTGGTCGGGCGGCGGCTCGGCCGTTCTTGCAGCCATCCGCAAGGACCGGCGGCCGGCCGACACCAAGCCCGACTTCCTCCGCGCCATCGCCTTTTACCCCGGTTGCCGCCTGCAATCGGAATCCGCCAGTTTCGCGGCGCGCCTGCCGGTGCTGATCCTGATGGGCGACGCCGATGACTGGACGCCGCCCGCGCCCTGCGATGTCCTCGCCCAGGAAGCAAAACGGCGCGGCGAAAAGGTGGAGCTTGTGCTCTACCCCGGCGCGCTGCACGATTTCGACCATCCCCGCCTCGAAGTGCGCGAGCGTTCCGACATCGTCTATTCGGCGACCGGCACGGGCAAGGCGACGGTCGGGACCAACCCGGCCGCGCGGGAGGATGCGCTGAAGCGGGTCAAGGCTTTCCTGAAGGGGTTCTGACCGGGATCTCGGTCAGAACAGATCGCCCTGCCCGGCTTTCGGCGCGTCTTTGCGCGACGGACGCACCGGCCTCGATGGCGGCTCGCCCCCGCCAGAGACGAACGCGGCGAAAGCGCCGTCGCTGACCTGAATGCTGAGCCCCTGCCCCGGCTGCGCTTGCGCCACGCCGCGGATCAGCGCGCCCGTCTCGTCGCGAACCAGCGCATAACCGCGCGCCAACACGGATTGCGGGCCGAGCGAGGTGATCAGGCCACCCAACGCGTTGAGACTGCCGCGACGGCGCGCGACACCCTGCCCGAAAGCGCGCCCGCCTCGATCCGCCAGAATGCCGAGGCGCTCCTGCCGGCGCACGAGGCTTTGGACAAAGGCGCGGCTGACACGCTGCGCGAGATCGTCGATGCGCTCTCCCGCGCGCGCGACCCGCAACCGTTCCGCACGCAGCAGGGCATCGCGGCCCGCGCGCAGGCGGCTCGACAGGCCATCGAGCCTCGCGGCATAGCCGGCAAGCCGTGCAGTGGGTGAATGCCGGCCGAGCCGCTGCGCCAGGCCGGCCAAACGCGTCTCATGGGCGCGGGCATTGCGCGCCAGGGCCGGAGCCAGCCGCGTCGCCGCCAGATCGAGGCGTTGGCGCGGGCCAGACAGCACCGCCTCCGGCGCGGGCAGCGCGCGGGCGAGCGCGCGCAAATCGCTGCGGCGGCGCTCGGACAGGCGGCGCATCGCCCCGGCCTGCCGGCGCGAGAGATCAGCAAGCTGCGCCATCAGTTCGCTGCGGACGGGCACGACTTTCTCGGCCGCGCCGGTCGGGGTCGGCGCACGCAGATCTGCGGCGTGGTCGATCAGGGTCCAGTCTGTCTCATGGCCGACCGCCGAGACCAGCGGGATCAGCGAGGCGGCGGCCGCGCGGACCACGACCTCCTCATTGAAACCCATCAGATCTTCGAGCGAGCCGCCGCCGCGCGCGACGATGATGACGTCGGGGCGCGGCATGCGCCCGCCCTCCGGCAATGCGTTGAAACCGGCAATGGCGTTGGCGACTTCCGCTGCGCTGGTCTCGCCCTGCACGCGCACCGGCCAGACCAGGACATGGCGCGGAAAACGATCTTCCAGCCGATGCAGGATGTCGCGGATGACCGCGCCCGTCGGAGACGTCACGACGCCGATGACGCGGGGCAGATAAGGAATGAGTTGCTTGCGCTCTTCCGCGAACAGGCCTTCCGCCGCCAGCCGTTTGCGCCGCTCCTCGAGCAACGCCATCAGCGCGCCGACGCCGGCCGGTTCCAGCGAATCGATGATGATCTGGTAGCTCGACTTGCCGGCGAAGGTGGTGATCTTGCCGGTCGCGATCACCTCCAGCCCCTCCTGTGGCCGGGTCTTGAGGCGGCCGAAGACGCCCTTCCAGATCACCGCATCGATTTTGGCGTTCTGGTCCTTCAGCGAAAAATAGACATGGCCGGAGCCGACCGGGCCGCGATAGCCGGAAATCTCGCCGCGCACGCGCACGAAGCCGAAGGCGTCCTCCAGCGTGCGCTTGAGCGCGCCCGAGAGGTCGGAGACCGACCATTCCGGGGCATTGGAGACGGGCGCGTCGGGCGATTCGATGTCCATAGCACGAGCATAACGATGGGGACGCGATAGCTGAAGCGTTGCCCCGCGCTGACCATGCGGTTATTGCGCCACAAGACAGCGGAGAGCGCGATGAATATCCTTCTGATCGGTTCGGGCGGCCGCGAGCACGCGCTCGCCTGGGCGATATCGGCCTCAACCCTGTGCGACCGGCTCTTCATCGCGCCGGGCAATCCCGGCACCGCGCAGTGCGGCGCGAACGTCGCGATCGACATCGCCGACCATCAGGCTGTCGTCACTTTCTGCAAGCTTCAGGGCATCGGCCTCGTCGTCGTCGGGCCGGAAGGACCGCTGGTGGCGGGCATCGCGGATGACCTCGTGGCCGCCGGCATCAAGACCTTCGGACCCTCGAAAGCCGCAGCTCAGCTCGAAGGCTCGAAGGCCTTCACCAAGGAACTCTGCGCCGAATTCGGCATCCCGACGGCAGGATTCGGGCGCTTCACCAGCGCGGCGGCGGCGAAGTCTTACGTCGCCAAACAGGGTGCACCGATCGTGATCAAGGCCGACGGGCTCGCCGCCGGCAAGGGCGTGGTCATGGCCGAGACGAATGCGGAAGCAGATGCTGCCATCGAGATGATGTTCTCGGGTGGCCTGGGAGCGGCCGGCGAGGAGGTCGTGATCGAGGAATGGATGATCGGCGAGGAGGCGAGTTTCTTCGCGCTCTGCGACGGCACGCATGCGCTGGCCATGGCCTCGGCGCAGGATCACAAGCGGGTAGGCGACGGCGACATCGGACCCAATACGGGCGGCATGGGCGCCTATTCGCCCACGCCGGTGATGACGAAGGCTCTCGAAGACCAGGTGATGGCGCAGATCATCGCTCCGACGCTCGCCGGCATGGCGAAGCGGGGAACGCCGTTCAAGGGCGTGCTCTTCGCCGGATTGATGATCACGGCGCAGGGTCCAAAACTGATCGAATACAATGTCCGCTTCGGCGATCCCGAATGCGAGGTGCTGATGCCGCGCCTGAAGAGCGACATCGTGCCGGCGCTGCTGGCGGCCTGCGACGGCGTGCTCAACCAGATCACGCTGCGCTGGTCGGACGAGGCGGCGCTGACCGTCGTGCTCGCGGCGAAAGGCTATCCGGCAAGCCCTGAAAAGGGCAGCGTTATCAAGGGTATCGAGAAGGCCGCGGCGCTCGACGATGCGCTCGTCTTCCACGCCGGCACGAAGCAGACGGCGCTCGACCTCGTCGCCGATGGCGGGCGGGTGCTGAACGTCGTCGGCCTCGGCAACAATGTCAGCGAGGCTCAGGCGCGGGCCTACAAGGCGGTCGATCTGATCGACTGGCCGGGCGGCTTCTGCCGCCGCGACATCGGCTGGCAGGCGGTGAAACGCGAGCGCGAGGGCTGACAAGGCGACCGCCGCCTTATATACTCGACCCAAGTCTAGTATATATACGGAGGCGGCATGACCCTGCTGATCAAGAACGCGGCTACCGACCGGGTCGTCCGAGAGATGGCTCGGCAGACTGGCGAGACCATCGCGGAGGCGGTGCGGATCGCTGCGGAGGAGCGGCTGGCGAGACTGCCCCAACCAAGGCGGCAAGGCTCGATCGATCATGAGAGGCTCGAACGAATCCTCGCGGAGTTTCGCGCCAACCGGATCGAGGACCCGCGCACCGATGATGAGATCATCGGCTACGACGAAAACGGGTTGCCGGTATGACGCGGTCGCTGGCCGTCGATACGTCGGCGATCGTGGCCATCCTGACCGAAGAGCCCGAAGCGTCCGCTTTCAAGGCCATTCTGAATGCCCGCCCCCTGAATCACTGCTCGACCGTCGCTTTCCTCGAGACGTTCATGGTGCTGTCGTCACGCATTGCGCACCTCAACGTCGGCGGGCTCCAGGACGCCCTGCGGACTTTGGCCATCGCCCAGAGGCCCGTCGATGCCGAGCAGTCGGCGTTCGCCGCCGAGGCTTTCCTGCGCTTCGGCAGGGGCCGTCACCCCGCGCAGCTCAATTTCGGCGACTGCTTTTCCTATGCGCTGGCAAAATCGCTGAATGCGCCTCTGCTCTACAAGGGCGAGGATTTCGGCCGGACCGACATCGTTTCCGCCATCACAGCGAGCGCAGCGCCATGAGCAATCTCGACAGCCTTTTCCCCGGCTTCAAGCCGCACTGGATCGACGGCCCGGTCGGCAAGATCTTCGCGCGGGTCGGCGGCGAGGGGCCGCCGCTCGTGCTGATCCATGGCTTTCCGCAGACACATGCCGAATGGCACAGGCTCGCGCCGGAACTTGCCAGGACGCACACCGTCATCTGTCCGGACCTGCGCGGCTATGGCTGGTCGGCTGCGCCCCATGGCGATGGCGGCAAGGCGCTCTACAGCAAGCGCGCCATGGGCGAGGACATCGTCGCCGTCACGCAGGCGCTCGGGCATGCCCGCTTTGCCGTCATCGGCCATGATCGCGGCGCGCGCGTGGCCTACCGGCTGGCGCTCGACCATCCCGGCCGGGTCGAGCGGCTGGCCTTGCTCGACATCCTGCCGACGCTCTCGATGTGGGAGGGCATGAACGCCGCGCGCGCCATGCAGGTCTATCACTGGACCTTCCTGGCGCAGCCGGAACCGGTGCCCGAAAACCTGATCAAGGCCGATCCCGCCGGCTGGCTCGACCACACCATCGCAAGCTGGACGCGGGCAAAAAACCTCGATTTGTTCGACGCGCTGGCGCTGCGCTCCTACGGCGAATCCTTTAACGACCCCGCCCGCATCCACGCCGCCTGCGAGGACTACCGCGCCGGCGCAACGACCGATCTCGACCACGACAGGGCCGATCTCGCGGCCGGCAAGACGATTCTCTGTCCGGTGCTGGCGCTCTGGGGCGAGGCCGGCATCCCGGCCAGGGGCGCAAGCCCGCTGGAGATCTGGCGGGCGACCTTCGCGCCCCAGGCCGAGGGCCAGGCGATCGAAAGCGGCCATTTCCTGCCGGAGGAAAATCCGGCGGCGACGTTGGCGGCGCTGAAGCCGTTTCTGGCGGGCTAAGCTGTGATCGCGCCTCATCGACAGGCCTCGCGGCCTTAACAAGGGGCGCCGTCATTCCGGACAAGCCGCGCAGCGGCGCCGATCCGGAATCCATCGTCGAGCGCTGGCGGCTACGATGGATTCCGGGTCTCCGCTTCGCTGCGCCCGGAATGACGTCGCGGGGAAATGAGCGAAGGTGGACCGTGTTGACGGTTGCACTTTCGCCATTGGCGAACGCAGACTCCGCGCCATGCCACGCGATGCCCAGCTCTCACCCACCCAGCCCGACCACCGCGCCCCCGAACTCGTACTGGTTCTCGGCGCCGGCGGCGCGCGCGGCCTGAGCCATATCCCGGTGCTGGAGGCGCTCGACGAGCTCGGCGTCCGGCCCGTGCTGATCGTCGGCTGCTCGATGGGCGCGATCGTCGGCGCGGCCTATGCGGCCGGCCTCTCGGGCAAGGAATTGCGCGAGCACACGCTCGCCACCTTCAAGGACAGGGCCCGTGTGATCGCGAGGCTGCTCGACGCGCGCATCGGCAAGTTCACCGATCTGATGCGGGGGCTGGGCAACCCCGTGCTGATCGACGGCGAGCGGCTGCTCGACCTGTTCTGGCCGGAAGCGGTGCCCGACCGTTTCGAGGAGCTGAAGACGCCGTTTGCGGCGCTGGCAACCGACTATCATCTCCACGCCGAGGCGATGCTGCGCGAGGGGCCGCTGACGCCGGCCGTCGCCGCCTCGCTCGCCATTCCCGGTCTGGTCAAACCGGTGGTGATCGACGGGCGCGTGCTGATCGATGGCGGGGCGATCAACCCCCTGCCCTATGACCGGCTGCTGTTGCCTGGCCGCATCGTCATGGCGGTCGATACCAGCGCGCCCGCGACCGTCAGCGACACCCGAATCCCCGAGCCGCTGGAGGCGATGGTCGGCGTCAGCCAGATCCTGACGCGGACGATCGTGCAGCGCATGATCGAGCGCCAGCCGCCCGACATCCTGATCCGCGCCGGCGTCGACGGCATCGGTGGGCTCGACTTCTTCAAGGCGAAGGCGATCCTCGAAGCCTCCGAGCCGGTCAAGGACGAGGTCAAGCGAAGGCTGTCGCAGGCGCTCGAACGGCAGGCGTGACCGCATCGGGCTCGTCGCAGCGGAAGCCCGGCAGGGCGTCGGCAAGGGCGGTCTTGCCAGCCCCGGTCAGGATCGCGACGCGGCTGTCCTTCTTGCGCAGCACCCAACCCGTCTCGAAACAGCGGCAGGCCAGTGCCGCGGCGAGGCTGCCGGCGAGATGCGGACGCCGCTCGCTCCAGTCGAGACAGGGGCGCAGGGCGGCGCGGCGGCCCTTGCTGGCTGCAACGGGATCGACGCCGAGCGCGGCGAAGACCGCGACGCCCGAAGCGTTGAGGCCATAGCCGCCCTCGGCCACCGTGAGATGCCCGCTTTCGACCAGCGCATCATGGATGGCGATGCCGAGCCTGCCGGCGAAATGGTCGTAGCAGGTGCGGCCGCGGCTGAGTTCCTCGCCGACGCGCGAAGGCAGGCGGCGGCCGGCGCCTTGCGTTCCCGCAAGCACCATCAGCCCCTCCAGCGCAGCGGCGACCTCCGCGCCGGCCAGCCGGTAATAGCGATGGCGGCCCTGCACGGACACTGCGAGGAGCCCGCCCTGCATCAGCCTGGCGAGATGGCCGCTGGCGGTCTGCGGCGCCACGCCGGCGAGCCAGGCCAGCTCCTTGGCCGTCAGCGCGCGCCCGTCCATCAGTGCGTGCAGCATGTTGGCGCGGGCCGGATCGCCCATCAGATGCGCGATCTCGGCGAGATAGGGTCCGTTGGTGGACATGACGGCCGCTCCCAAACATTTCGCGATTCCCCGCCGTCATTCCGGGCGCAGCGCAGCGGAGACCCGGAATCCATCGTAGAGCGAAGTCGGCCAAAAGTCGGGCCCTACGATAGATTCCGGATCGGCGCGGCTGCGCCGCTTGTCCGGAATGACGGCGCTTGGATGAACGAGACGAATTGGCATCCCCAGCCCCGCCTCAGGCAAGCGACAACACTACGGCCGCCACCGTAGTGTCGGGCGGCGACAGCGCCGGCCGGCGATGGCACAAGCGGCCCATGGACAACGCACATCTCATCGCCTTCATCGCCGTGACCTTCCTGTTCGCCGGCTTCGTCAAGGGCGTCATCGGGCTCGGCCTGCCGACCATCGCCGTCGGCATCCTCGGCGTGGTGATGGCCCCGGCGCAGGCGGCGGCGCTCCTGGTCGTGCCCAATCTCGTCACCAATGGCTGGCAGATCGCCTCCGGCCCCGCCCTCAGGCCGATCCTCCTGCGGCTCTGGCCGATGCTGGCCGGCATCTGCCTGGGGACATGGGCGGGCGCGGGGCTGCTTGCGCAGCAGAAGGACGGCTCGGCTACCCTCTGGCTCGGCATCGCGCTCGTGCTTTATGCGCTGGTGGGCCTCAAGGCTGCGAAGCTGCGCGTGCCGGCGAATGCCGAAGCTTGGCTCGGGCCGGTCATCGGCGTCGCGACAGGCGTCGCCACCGCCGCGACCGGCGTCTTCGTGCTGCCGGCCGTGCCGTATCTGCAGGCGCTCGGCTTCGACAAGGACGAGCTGGTGCAGGCGCTTGGCGTGTCGTTCATCGTCTCGACGCTGGCGCTGTCGTTCGGGCTGATCGGAGCCGGTGCATTGAACATGGACGTCGCCTGGCATTCTCTGCTGGCGCTGGTTCCGGCGCTGGCCGGCCAGACGGCCGGCACGATGATCCGCCAGAGGATTTCGGCTGCGACGTTCAAGATGTGCTTTTTCGCGGGGTTGCTGGCGCTGGGGACGTATCTGGTGTGGCGGGCCGTGGGGTGAGGGCTGGCGTGGCTGCTCCCCAACAGGTCGCGGACGTTGCTTTCGCGACATGCTACGTGGTCGTGGTGCTCTCCAAATCGGGCTCTACATTCATGACAACCGTATTTGTGCTCTTCCATACGCATGATCTCGGGGACGGTGAGACGGATGATAAACTTATAGGCGTTTACTCATCGCAGGCCGATGCCCAACAAGCCCAAGCAAGGACGGTGCTGCCAAATGGCTTCCGTGACCAGCCCGGAGGTTTCGTGATCGATCCCTACGAGCTTGGGAAGGATCACTGGAACACGGGCTATGTCACTGTCATAACTGGACGGCCACTCGCGCGAGGGCAACAGGACTGATCCGCTGCCTCAGAGCCCGCTCCCCACCTAAAGCAGTCGTTCCTGCCTCGGCCATGCGCACCGCGCCTCACTTATCCCCGCCCCCTGCCGCCCATGCCTATTCTCCCCCCGCTCCGCCCGACCAAGGGGGCTGTCGCGAGGCATCGTGCGGCCGGGCGGGGTTGCGGTGTTCATGGGCGAGGCCGTCGCGAGGCTCTGGCCATGGAGGGGCCGCTCGTCGCCGGGGGCTTCAGCAATCCCGGTCATGCCCGACCTCAATGGGCGGCGAGCGAAACCGGAAGACAGCCGCGCGCGGGGCGGGGTGGCGGCATTCGGCGCTGCCTCGACATCGACAATCGACTTCGACATCGGCRCGCAGTCACCGACTGCGACGCCACCTCTCCCCGCGCATCCCCTYGGGAATACGCAWYCGGACAACCCTGAAAACCCTCGCGGCGTAAACCGGCGGGGCTTTCGGTGCGRGCGCTCGCACATCGYTCCTCGGATCGCCTCGGAACCACCACCGTCATCCCGGGCTTGACCCGGGATCCATCATAGAGCGCCGCATGTGCCCTATGATGGATCCCGGATCGGCGCGGCTTCGCCGCTTGTCCGGGATGACGGCGCGGTTGGGTACGAGTCACGGGCGGAGAACGTCCGACCCCTCACCCAGCCCTCTCCCTCCGGGAGAGGGTTCCTGGCGCTCTGCTGGATTGCGGCGCGACATTATGGGGCGGGATCCGATCACAGCGACTCGACAACCCTACGGTTCGCCCTGACGCCGACGCTACCGCCGCCCCCTGAAAAACGCCCGCAGCATCTCCCCCGCCTCCCCTTCCCGCATCCCCCCATACACCTCCGGCGCATGGTGGCAGGTCGGGCTGGCATAGAGCCGCACACCATTCTCGACCGCGCCGCCCTTCACATCGCCAGCGCCGAAATAGAGCCGGCGGATGCGGGAAAAGGAGATCGCCGCCGCGCACATCGGGCAGGGTTCGAGCGTGACGTAGAGATCGCAGCCGATCAGGCGCTCGCTACCGATCGCGGCGCAGGCGATCCGCAGCGCCAGCATCTCGGCATGGGCGGTCGGGTCCCTGAGCTCCAGCGTGCGGTTGCCGGCCTGCGCCAGCACGACGCCGTCGCGCAGCACCACGGCGCCGACCGGCACCTCGCCGCGCAAGGCTGCGGCGCGGGCCTCGTCGAGCGCCAGCGCCATGGCATCGGAACCCCTGCTGTCGCAACCCTTGGCGTCCACGGTTTTGCCCTTTGCCAGCACCCTCAAAATCCCTGGCTTTAGCGCTCGCGAGCCGGATGTGGCTCTGCTACAAGCGCCGCTTATCAGTCAGCGTTCCGTTCGGCGGACATCCGCCGGCGCAGAATACGCAACGACACCCGATATTTCAGCATCGGCCCTTCGCGGAAGCGCCTATCCTTCCCGCGGACCATGCTCCGGAGCGATCATGAGCGACGATAACAACCAGAAAAGCCGTGGCCCGCGCAAGGGCGGCGGCGCAGGCGGCCGTGGCGGCGGCAAGGATGGCGGCGGCAAGGATGGCGGCGGCTTCGGGCGCGATGGCGAGCGTCGCGGGCCTCCGCGTTCTGGCGCGGCGTCGGGCGAGCGCAAGCCGTTCCGCAGCCGCACCGAGGGCGGCGAGCGTCCCAGCCGTGGTCCGTCCGAAGGCGGCGAGCGTCCGCCGCGCCGTTTCGACAAGCCGGCAGGCCAGCGCGACGGCGCGCCGAGGCCGCCACGCGCGGGGGGCGACAGGCCGTTCCGTGCAAGGCCCGATGGCGAACGCAGTTCCAGCCGTCCACCGCGCGAGGGCGGCGAGCGGCCGTTCCGTGCGAGGCCCGACGGCGAACGCAGTTCCAGCCGTCCACCGCGCGAGGGCGGCGAGCGGCCGTTCCGGGCCCGGCCCGACGGCGAGCGCAGCTCGAGCCGCCCGCCCCGCGACGGGGCCAGGCGCTTCGAGCGGCCCAAGCCCGAGGAGACGGCCGCCGGGCCGAAGCTGCTGGCCTCGCAGCTGAGCCGGGAGCCCGAGCGCATCGCCAAGGTGATGGCGCGGGCCGGCGTCGCCTCGCGCCGCGACAGCGAGGCGATGATCGTCGAGGGCCGCGTCAGCGTGAACGGCAAGGTGCTGGAAAGCCCGGCGCTCGATATCGGCCCCGACGATATCGTGCTGGTCGATGGCGAGCCCTTGCCGGCGCGCGAGCGCACGCGGATGTGGCTCTACCACAAGCCGCGCGGCCTCGTGACGACCAACCACGACCCGGAAGGGCGCGCGACCGTGTTCGACGCGCTGCCGGAAGATCTGCCGCGCGTGCTCTCGATCGGCCGGCTCGACATCAACACCGAAGGCCTGCTTTTGCTGACCAATGATGGCGGTCTGGCGCGCATGCTCGAACTGCCGGAGACCGGCTGGCTCAGGCGCTACCGCGTCCGCGCCTTCGGCTCGGTGACGCAGGACCGGCTCGACACCCTGCGCGACGGCGTCACCATCGAGGGTGTCTCCTATGGCCCGATCGTGGCGCGCTTCGAGCGTCAGCAGGGCTCCAACACCTGGCTCACGGTCGATCTGCGCGAGGGCAAGAACCGCGAGGTCAAGACGGTGCTGGAGCATCTCGGGCTCGACGTGAACCGGCTGATCCGGGTCTCGTTTGGCCCGTTCCAGCTCGGCGACCTGCCCGAGGGCGAGGCCGACGAGGTGCGCTCGCGCGTGCTGAAGGACCAGCTCGGCGAAGATCTGATCGCGAAAGCCGGCGTCGATCTGGAAGCCCCGCGCCGCGACGAGATGCCGGCCGCCCCCCCGCCCCAGCCCAAACGCGCGCCAAGTGGCGACGACCGGCCGCGCCGGCGCGAGACCGGCGACCGCGAAGGCAAGCCGGAGCGCGAGCGCTGGCAGAGCGACGCCGTGCGCACGCCCTCGCTCGACGATCGCAGCGACAAGCCCTGGAAGCGCACTGTCTGGCGCGATGCGGAAGCGCAGCCGCAGCGCGAGCGCAAGGCCCCGCCCCGTCGCGGCGCCGATCCGAGGGAGGAGCGCCAGACGCGCGAGGCCTCGGGAGAGGTCAGGCGCGTCCGCGACAAGGCGATCGCCGATCCCAGCGGCCGGCGCGTGCTGGTCGAGCGCGTCAGCGCGCCCGCCCGCGAGGAGGAGCGGCCCCGAAAGGACGGCGTCAACCCCAAGCGCAGGCCCGACCGCCTGCCGCGCAGCGAACGCGGCGACGCGGCCGCCCGCGCCCAGCGCATGCCGGAACGTGGCGAGCGGACGGGCGGAGGCGAAAGACCCGCCCGCCGTCCACGCCAGGAATCCGAAGGCCGCGACCGCGCGGACAACAGGCCCTGGCAGGACGCAGCCCCCCGCACCGATCGTCCCGAGCGCGCGCCCCGCGATGGCGCGGAGCGGCCCGCGCGCCGCTTCAGCGAACGCAGCGGCGACGAGAAGCCGCGCGGCCGCAGCTTTGGCGACAAGCCCGGCGGGGCTGCAAAAAGCTACGCCGCGCGCTCGAGCGAGCGGCCGGCGGGCCGCAGCGGCGAGCGTGGCGGCAAGCCCTTCGCGGGCAAGTCTTCCGCAGGCAAGCCTTCCGCAGGCAAGTCTTCCGCAGGCAAGTCTTTCGGGGGGAAACCGTCCGGCGGACGCCCCTTCGGCGGCAAGCCCGGCGGCGGCGGGCGTCCGGGTGGCGGCGGCAAGGGTCCGCGCTCCGGCGGCGGCGCTCGCGGCAAGCGCGACTGAGGCTAGGAGGCGATGCGGATCGTCGGAGGGCGCTTGCGCGGACGGCCTTTGGCCGGGCCGAAGCCTGGAATCGGGACGATCCGCCCGACCTCGGATCGCCTGCGCGAATCGCTCTTCAACGTGCTCGCGCATGCCTATGACGACGTGGCCGAGGGCGCACGCGTGCTCGATCTCTTCGCCGGCACCGGGGCAATGGCGTTCGAGGCTTTGTCGCGCGGGGCTGCGTTCGCGCTTCTGGTCGATGACGGCGCGGAGGCGCGCGGGCTCATCCGCGAGAACCAGACGACGCTCGGCGTCGCCGGCCACAGCCGCGTCTTCCGGCGCGATGCGACCAAGCTCGGCGACATCGGGCCGATGCCGCCCTTCGGCCTCGTCTTCTGTGACCCGCCCTACGCCAAGGGACTGGGCGAGAAGGCGCTGATCTCCGCGCGCGACGGCGGCTGGCTGGAGCCGCAAGCGCTGATCGTGCTGGAGGAGGCGGCCGGCGTCGAAGTCGCGCTGCCGGAAGGGTTCGAGGTACTGGAGCGGCGGGAGTATGGCGAGACGCAGGTTGTAATGGCAAGGGCAAGGTGAGCCGCATCGGCGTTTGAGCGAGACCTCGCGGCCAATTTGTCCCCAGCCCTGCCTTTCGCGCTCATGATCCGTGTCCGTCACGGAGATTGAATGCACGGATGCTTCCTTTTTCATCGATTCAGCAGCACGCTCAAGCCACTCGGCTGCGCCAAAGCAGGCTCGCCAGCCATCTCGCCGGCGAGCGCATGATGCGAGCCCTGGCGCGACTGGAGAGGCTCGTCGAAAAGGCCGGGTTCAGGGAGGACCAGCCGCGAACTCCGGGAGGAAGCGGGCCGGGCAGCGGCCAATGGATCTATGTCGAGGGTTATGCCCAGGGCCGGCAGCCGGGCATAGGCGATAATGGCGGGCCATCGCTCGATCCGCCGGAACCGCCCAAGGACAAGATCTCGAAAACCCAGGCCGCCAAGGCGCTGGCCAAAGAGATCGCGCGCCACACATTGAGACGAGCGGGCCCGATCGGCGCGGCCTTCATGGCGATCGAAGCAGGCCACTGGCTTTACTCCGAATGGCCTTCGATCCGCTCATATCAGGACTCTCCCAAGACGCTCGCCGAACTCCAGCAGAATGCCGGCAAGCGACAGCTGTGATATGAAGACCACCATATCGTCGAACAGGGCGCTCAGACGCGTGAGAGCTTTCCAAGTTCCATGATCGAGAGCGTCGACAATGTGGTCAGCGTGCCGAAATACCGGCATTATGAGATCACCAGCTGGTACACGCGACCCAATCCCGATTTTGGCATGCAATCGCCGCGCTCATATCTTCGCGGCCGGGATTGGTCCGAGCATGTCCGCATCGGGCACTTGGCGATGCGCGAAGTGGGCGTCCTCAAATGAAACGCGGAGAAAGCCTGAACTCACTGCCGAACGCCGACATCGTGCACCGCTTCGAGCAGCTCTGCATCGAGCAGTACGACGCGATGGAGCGCGACGAAAATGCTCGCGTGAACCGCCTGATCTGGCGCGTGCACGCGCTTGAGATGGAGCTCAAGTCGCGCGCAGGCGATCAGCGACGCCTGCTCATAAGTCTTTTCGGCCACCCCAACATGCAGGTCCGGCTGTCGGCGGCCCGGGCCAATCTCGCTGTGGATTACCTCGCCGCTCGACGCGAACTGCAGGATATCGTCGACGGCCAGTGGCAGCCACAAGCCATGGACGCCGGCATCACGCTCCACAACATCGATACCGGCTTCTATCGGCCGCAATAGCCTCACCTTCTCCCGAACAGCCTCTCGATATCCGACAGCTTCAGCTCGACATAGGTCGGCCGGCCGTGGTTGCACTGGCCGGAATTGGGCGTGACTTCCATCTCGCGCAGGAGCGCATCCATTTCCTCGGGGCGCAGCCGACGACCGGCGCGGACGGAGTTGTGGCAGGCCATCGTCGCCAGCACATGGTCGAGCCGGCGTTCGAGCGAGCCGGTCGTGCCGTGTTCGGCAAGCGCGTCGGCGACATCGCGCACCAGCCGCTGGAGATTGCCGCCGGCAAGCTGGCTCGGCGCTTCCCGCACCAGCACGGCGCCGGGGCCGAAGGGCTCGATGACGAGGCCGAGCTGGTCGAGTTCACCCGCCGCCGCGACCAGCCGGTCGGCGTCAACGGGATCGAGTTCCACCACCTCCGGCAGCAGCAGGGGCTGGCGCGCGATGCCCGCCACGGCGCGCTCGGCCTTGAGGCGCTCATAGACCAGCCGCTCATGGGCGGCGTGCTGGTCGACGATGACGATGCCGGCCCGCGTCTGCGCGACGATATAGGTTTCGTGCAGTTGCGCGCGGGCCGCGCCGAGCGGCCGGTCGAGCGCGTCGGCATTGGGTTCGGCGACGTGGGCGCGCGCATCGGCGGAGGGCGCGGCGAAGCCTGAAAAGCCGGTTTGCGTGTTCTCGGAAAGGCCCGCCTCATGGCGCGGCCAGACTGGGGCAGCCTCGAGCTGCGGACAGATCGGAGCCTGCGACGATCCGCCGGAAAACACCGCCCTGAAGGCCTCCAGCGTCCGCGCGCCGCCGGTCGTGGTGGCGCGGTGGCCGGCCTGCGCCAGCGCCGCCTTCAGGCTGGAGACGACGAGGCCGCGCACCAGCTGCGGGTCGCGGAAGCGCACCTCGCTCTTGGCGGGATGGACGTTGACATCGACGAGGCGGGGATCGCAGGCGACATCGAGGAAGAGAACGGGGTGGCGGTCCGAGGGCACGACATCGGCATAGGCGCCGCGCACGGCCGAGAGCAAAAGCTTGTCGCGCACCGGCCGGCCATTGACCGCCAGATGCACGCCAGCCGAGGTGCCGCGATGAAAGGTCGGCAGCCCGGCGAAGCCCGAGACGCGGAAGCCTTCGCGGGCCGCCTCCAGTCGCAAGGCGTTCTCCGGGAAGTCGCGGCCCAGAGCACGGGCGAGCCGGCGCAGTTGCCCGTCCTCGCCGATAGCCTCCGCCGGCCAGTCGAAGCCGGTGACATGCTCGCCCTCCAGCGAGAAGCGGATCGCGGGATGGGCGATGGCGAGCCGCCGCAGCATCTCGGAGACGGCCTGCGCCTCGGCGCGGTCGCTTTTCAGGAATTTCAGGCGGGCGGGCGTAAAGGCGAAGAGGTCGACGACCTCGATGCGCGTGCCCGGAGCTGCGGCCATCGGGCGAACGACGCCCTTCTCGCCGGCTTCGACGACGAGGCCGACGCCCTGGCTCGCATCGTGGCGGCGCGTCGCGATCGAGAGCCGCGCCACCGAGCCGATCGAGGGCAGCGCCTCGCCGCGAAAACCGAGCGAATTGATCGCGAAAAGATCGCCATCGGGGAGTTTCGAGGTCGCGTGCCGCTCGACCGCGAGCGCAAGATCCTCGGGCGTCATGCCGGCGCCGTCATCGACGACGCGGATCAGCTCCCGGCCGCCGGCCGTGACGGTGACGGCAATCGCGCGCGCCCCGGCGTCGATCGCGTTCTCGACCAGCTCCTTCACGGCGGCGGCCGGCCGCTCGATCACCTCGCCGGCGGCGATGCGGTCGACGAGGACAGGATCGAGGCGGCGGACGGTCATGCTTCTCCCTCAGCCCTCATCCTGAGGAGCCGCGCTGCGGCGTCTCGAAGGATGGTCCAGTGGTCTCGGGAGCCTCCTGGAGCATCCTTCGAGACGCAAGCCTTCGGCTTGCTCCTCAGGATGAGGGCTCGCGTGGAGCGACTCAGCTGCGCCCTTCGGCAAGATAGCGCTTGGCGAGGAGTTTCGCTTCCTCCACCGCCGGCTGGTCGAACGGGTCCACACCCATCGCATAGCCGGTCAGGATCGTCTCCAGCATGAAATGCATCAGCATCTCGCCATGCACCGTCTCGTCGATGGTCTCGACATGGAAGCGGCGGACCGAGCAGCCGTTTTTGGCGAAGGTGTCGATCATCGCGATGCCCTGCGCGGCGACGAGATCGCCGATCGTCTTGCCGGCGAAATCGTCCTGGCCGATCTTGGCCGCGAGGCCGGCGTCGATCTTCGGCCCCTTGCCCTTGGCGCCCACGGTGATGACCGTGAAGAAGCGGTCCTTCGGTCCGGCGAGATAGAGCTGTTGCTGCGAGTGCTGGTCGACGGGCCCGAGCGCGCCCACGGGCTGCGTGCCCTGCCCGTCCTTGCCGAGGCTCTCGGCCCAAAGCTGCATCCACCAGCGCGTCAGCAGCGCGAACTTGTCGGCATAGGGCATCAGCACGGCGATGTTCTTGCCCGAACGCATCGCGGCGAGATGGAGCGCCGCGCCCACGGCCGCCGGCGTCTCGCGCACGCTTTTGCCCGCGAGAACGGGGGCGACCGCCCTGGCCGCGCCGGCACGCAGCGCCTCGATGTTCAGGCCGAGCGCGGCTGCCGGCAGCAGGCCGCAATTGGTCAGCACGGAATAGCGTCCGCCGACATCGGTATGGTGTTCGAGGAACGGCGCACCAAAGGGCTCGAGCAGCGCCCGCAGCGGATGCAGCTTGCCCGGCCTGGCCGGCTCGGAGAGGCCCTGGAAACGCGCGCCGATTTCGGCGTCGCTCAGCCCCGCCGCCCGCATGGCGTCGATCGCGGCGATCGATTGCAGCAGGGTTTCGCCGGTGCCGCCCGATTTCGAAATGGCGACGAACTTCGTGGTCTTGAACGGCAGCTTCGACAGCAGCTCGGAATAGGTCGCGGGGTCGAGATTATCGATGAAATGCACGCGCGGCGCGGGCAGGAATTGCGAGAGACCGGCCGTGCCGTAGCCCGTCAGCTGCGCCAGCGTCTGGCCGCCGAGGCTGGAGCCGCCGGTGCCGAGCACGAGGATATCGGTCGCGCCGTCCTTGAGACGCTTTGCGGCGGCGTGGACGGGGCCGAGATCGGCGGTGTCCGACGGCAGCGCCAGCAACGGCAAAGAACCGTCCTTCGCCTGGCCCTGCAGCCGCGCCAGCGCGGGGCCGAGATCGGCCAGCGCCTGCTCGAACGCCGCATCGGGAATGCCGCCCTTGCCGACGCCGGATTCGAGCGCGAGATCGAAGCTTTGCTTGAGCATGGACACTGGATTCCGTCGCTGGACTTCAGGAAAAGAACGAAGGGGTTCAGACGAGTCCGACCGGCCGGCCGACCGCCTGCACCAGCAAACGCGGATCGCCAAACAGGCGTTCCGCGACCCGCTTGACGTCGGCGAGCGTGACCTCGGCGAAGTGGCGGTTGCGCTCGGCGAGGAATTCCGGCTCGAAGCCGTTGACCGCGAGGCTGAGCAATTCGCCGGCGATCTTGGGCGAGGTGTCGAAACGCAGCGGATAGGAACCGATGATGTAGCGCTTGGCTTCCTCGACCTCATGCTCGGTGGGGCCCTCAACCGCGAGCTTCTGCATCTCCTCGCGGATGACCGCCAGCGATTCCGCGACGCGATCGTTGCGGGTCGAGGTGCCGCCGACGAGCATGGCGCCTTCGCGCAGAGGCAGCAGGCTCGACGAGACGCCATAGGCGAGGCCGCGCTTCTCGCGGACTTCCATGAACAGCCGCGAGGTGAAGGCGGAGCCGCCGAGGATATGGTTCAGCACGCTCCCCGTGACGAAATCGGGATCGTGCCGCATCAGGCCCGGCCCGACGAAACGCAGCACGGTCTGGGGCACGTCGAGATCGATGACATGGGTCTGGCCGAGCCCATGGATCGGCAGGGCCTCGCTCGGCAGCGCGCGCGCCGCACCGACCGGCAAAGCGCCGAAGATCTGGTCGAGCCGCTGCGCCAGTTCGTCGGCCGTGATGTCGCCGACAACCACGACCTTGAGACCGCCGCGGCTGAGCAGATCGTGCGTCAGCGCTTTCAGGCCGCCGGCTTCGAGCTTCGAGACGCTGTCGATATCGCCCTTTTCGGGGCGGCCATAGGGGTGGCCGGGGAAGGCCGCCGCATAGAGCGCATTGCGGCAGAGCGTCTCGGGGTTCTGCGCCTGGCGCTGCAGGCCCGCCACGATCTGCGATTTCACGCGTTCGACCGCGTCGATATCGAAACGCGGCGCGTTCACGGCGAGCGCCAGCAATTCGAAGGCGACGTCGCGATGGCGCGAGAGCGTCTGGATCTGGCCATGGAAATCGTCGCGCCGCGCATCGAAACCCAGGCTGATGGCGTGGTCGGCCATCTTGCCCTGGAAGGCCTCGGCGTCGAGATCGCCCGCGCCCTCGTCGAGCAGGCCCGAGATCAGATAGGCGCTGCCGGCCATGTTCCGCGGATCGCGCGAGCTACCACCGTCGAAGGCGAAATCGAGCGCGATCAGCGGCAGGCTGTGCTCCTCGACCAGCCAGGCTTCGACGCCGGCGGCCGAGCGGACCTTCTGCACGGTGACGGAAGGGCCGGCCAGAGTGGAGACGGCGGGAGAGATTGGCGCGTTCATGTCGCTTCCTGTCGGCAGGGCATCGAGGCCCCGCGCGGTTGCTAGAGGGGCGAGGCTCGGATCAGGCGGCCGGCAGCAGCAGGCCGGTGACGCCGCGGTCTGGCCGGAGATAACGACGCGCCGCCTCGACCACCGCCTCGCGCGGCACCGCCTCGATCCGCTCGGGCCAGGCAAGCACGTCCTCGACCGTCTCGCCGACGGCCAGCGACGCACCGAAGATGCGCGCGAGCGAGGACTGGCTGTCGCGCGAAAAGATCGTCTCGGCGACAAGGCGGGTGCGGGCGCGCGCCATCTCGACCTCGGTTGGCCCATCGGCCAGGAACGTCGCCAACGCGGCGTCGAGCCCGGCTTCGAGCGTCGCCATGTCGACGCCGGGGCGCGGGCTGGTCGAGACCTGGAAGACCGAGCGATCGACCATCGAACCCATGAAGTAGGCACTGGCGCCGGCTGCGAGTTCCTGCTCGACGCAGAGACTGCGATAGAGCCGCGAGGTCGTGCCGCCGCCGAGCACCTCGGCCACGATCTCCAGCGCGAAGACCTCGGTGCGGTCGCCGCTGAGATAGGTCGGCGTCAGCCAGCCGCGCCGCAGCGAGGGCTGGTGTACGCGCGGATCGCTGAGCGAGACGCGGCGCGACGCGCGCGGATCGGGTTCGGAAGGACGCTTGCGCAGGGGTTTTTCGCCGCGCGGCGGAATGACGCCGTAGGTCGCCTCGGCGAGCGCACGGACTTCGGTGGCGTCGGTGTCGCCGGCGACGACGAGGATCGCATTCTCAGGGGTGTAGAAGCGCTGGTAATAGGCGAAGGCATCGTCGCGGTTCAGTTCGACGATCTCGTGCTCCCAGCCGATGATCGGCGTGCCATAGGGGTGATGCACGAACATCGCCGAGGAGAATTCCTCGCCGAGTTGGGACGCCGGATCGGAATCGACGCGCATCTTGCGCTCTTCCAGTACGACATCGCGCTCGGGGCCGACGACGCTCTCCTCAAAAGCGAGACCGGTCATCCGGTCGGCCTCGTAATCCATCATCGCGCGCAGGTGCTGCCTCGGCACGCGCTGGAAATAGGCGGTGTAGTCGAAGGAGGTGAAGGCGTTCTCCTGGCCGCCGAAGCCGGCGACGATCTTGGAGAACTCGCCGGCGGGCCATTTCGCCGTGCCCTTGAACATCAGATGTTCGAGGAAATGGGCGATGCCCGACTTGCCGGCCGGATCATCGGCCGAGCCGTTGCGATACCAGACCATGTGGGTCACGACCGGAGCGCGATGGTCGGGCACGACCACGACATCCATGCCGTTGCCGAGCTGGAACGACTCGACGGGCGAGGTCAGGCGGGTCGGCGGCATATGGATCGTCATCGCGGGCCCATGGGTTGGCGGCGGGTCATCAAACCCATATAGGCGGCAACCCCCGATAGAGCCAGATGCGAGACGCAGTCCCGGTTCGCCTGCCCGGTTCCCCCGCCCGGTTCGCCCGCTCAGTTCACCGGCGGCAGGGTCGGCGCCGGCAGGCCCTGCGCGAACTCCTTCTGCCCCAGCGCCTGGGTGTCCTCGCGCGGCGCATTGCGGCCGGGGCCGACGGGAGCCGTGCCGGCGGGACGACGGTAGCCGACCGGCGGCTCGTAGAGATATTTCCGGTCCGGTTCGCTGCCATAGGTCAGGCTGGCGAGATCGTCGGCATTGCGCTGGCCCGCGATGTCGCGGCCGGTGCGAATCGGCCCAATATTCTCGTCGAAGGTCTTCGATTGCTGGATCGGCAGGTAGCGGCCGCCATCGCGACCGGAGACGCGACCGCGCTGGAGCTCTTCCTGGCTGAGCAGCGGGCGCTGGTTGTCCTTGTACTTCTCGCGTTCGGTCGCGGGGACGAGCGCGCGCGCGTCCTCGGCGCGACGTCTGGCGACATCGGGATCGTTGGGCCAGGAGGCGTTGCGGGTGCTCGCCGGCTCCTGCGGCCGCGGCAGCGTCGAGCCCGGCGGCACGACCAGCGGCGGACGCTGGCGATACTCGATGTCGTTGTTGCTCTTGCCGCCGATGACACCCTCGATCAGGTTCTTGAACAGCACGCCCTCCTGCGCCGAAGCGGGGACCGCCGCAAGCAGCAGGCCGCCAGCGAACAGGCAATGCGTCACGCGGATGCGATTGGCCATCTCAAAACCTCCCTCGGGAATTCCAGCGTCCCTGTCTCAACACCAGACCAGCGGCAAAACGATGGCAGAACGCCAATCAAGCCGCCTTGTCCGGGCTGGAGCGAAAGGACTCATACAGCAGAGCGGCCACGCCGACAACGATAGCCGCATCGGCGATGTTGAAGATGTACCAGCTGAAGCTGCCCCAATGCAGGTGGACGAAGTCGACGACCGCACCATAAACCGCGCGATCGACGCCGTTGCCGAGCGCGCCCCCGATGATCAGCGCGAGACTGACGACGCTGAGAGTCCGGCTTTCGCGCCACATCCAGCGCCCGAGCCAGATCGCGGCGACGAAGGAAATCACCACCAGACCCCAGCGCCCGAGATCGCTGTATTGCTGGAACAGGCCGTAGGAGATGCCCCTGTTCCAGGCGAGGACGACGTCCATGAAGGGCGTAACAGCGAAGGGGCCGTTCTCGGCCAGCCCGATGCCGAAGAGCAGCCAGAGCTTGCTCGCCTGATCGAGCAGGAAGACGAGCCCGAGCACGATGACGCCGAGCAGGCGCAGCTTCGTCATCGCGCGCGCTGGCCCAGTTCGCGCAGCGCCTTGGCGTCGCGCGGCGTCACGTCGGGATAGGCGGCATCGGCGCGCGCCGGATCGAAATACTTCCACGACCTGGCGCATTTCACGCCGGGCGCACGCTCGCAGACGACGGCGACGCCGGGCACGTCGGCGAGGCGGAACGCCTCGGCTGGCCCCTCGCCCGCCACGATCGCGATGCCGGAGGTGATGCTGATCTCGGCGAGGTCGAGCCCCGACAGAGCGGCGCGCAGATCGGGATCGGCGATGAACACCTTCGGCGCGGCCTCCAGCGAGGAGCCGATGCGCTTTCCGGCGCGCTCCAGCTCCAGAGCGCCGGTGACGACGCGGCGGACGCGGCGGATCTTGCTCCAGCGCTCGGCCAGTTCGGGATCGAGCCAATGGTCGGGCGCCTGTCCGAACAGTTCGAGATGGACCGAGCCTTCGCTGGCCTTCAAATCCGGATAGCGCTCGAGCCAGGCCTCTTCGGTGGTGAAGACGAGGATCGGCGCGAGCCAGGTCGCAAGGCAGCGGAAGAGATGATCGACCACCGTCAGCGCGCTTTTGCGGACATGGCTCGACAAAGGATCGCAATAGAGCGCGTCCTTGCGGATGTCGAAATAAAAGGCCGAAAGCTCGGTGTTCATGAACTGCGAGAGCAGGTTCACGACCTTCTTGTAGTCGTAGGTGCGATAGGCTTCCTCGACCTGCGGCCCGAGCTCGGCCAGCCGGTGCAGCATCAGCCGCTCCAGCTCCGGCATGGTCTGCGGCTCGCCGACGCGGATGTCCTCGCTGAAATGGGCGAGCGTGCCGAGCATCCAGCGGGTGGTGTTGCGCAGCTTGCGATAGGTCTCGACGAAGGTCTTGAGGATCTCCTTGCCGATGCGCAGATCGTCGGAATAATCGGCCGCCGCGACCCACAGGCGCAGGATGTCGGCGCCCGAATCCTTGATGATGTCCTGCGGGGCGGTGACGTTGCCCTTCGACTTCGACATCTTCTCGCCCTTCTCGTCGAGGCAGAAGCCGTGCGTCAGCACGACGTCGAAGGGCGCGCGGCCGCGCGTGCCGCAGCTTTCGAGCAGGCTGGAATGGAACCAGCCGCGATGCTGGTCGGAGCCTTCGAGATACATCACCCGGTCGTTGCCGCCCTCGCCGCGCCGCCGCGCGCGCAGATCGGGCCGCTTTTCCAGCGTGAAGGCGTGGGTCGAGCCTGAATCGAACCAGACGTCGAGCACGTCGGTGACGCGCTCATACAGAGACGGGTCATAGCCGAAGGGCTTGAGGAAGCGCGCGCCGTCGGTGTCGGTGAACCAGGCGTCGGCGCCCTCGGCCTCGAAGGCCCCGGCGATGGCGGCATTGACCTTCGCGTCGACGAGGAGCTTGCCCGTCTCCTTCTCGACGAAGACGGTGATCGGCACGCCCCAGGCGCGCTGGCGCGAGACCACCCAGTCGGGGCGGTTGACGATCATGCCGTTGATGCGGTTCTCGCCGGCGGCGGGGACCCACTGGGTTTCCTTGATGGCGCGAAGCGCGCGATTGCGCAGGGTGTCGGCATTATGACCGGGAGCTAGCTCCCCTTCTCCCCTCGGGGGAGAAGGTGGCTGCGCAGCAGACGGATGAGGGACGTCTGACGACCCGCTCACCCGGTCTTCCCTCATCCGACCCGGCTTCGCCGGGCCACCTTCTCTCCCGAGGGGAGAAGGAAGAGGGGAGATCGCCTTGTCCATCGCGATGAACCATTGCGGCGTGTTGCGGAAGATCACCGGCTTCTTCGAGCGCCAGCTATGGGGATACTGGTGCTTCAGCCGGCCGCGCGCGACGAGGTTGCCGCTGGCGGCGAGCGCCTTGATGACGACCTCGTTGGCGTTGCCTTTCTCGCCCTTGTCGGTGATGACCTGCGCGCCTTCGAAGCCCGGCGCATCCCTGGTGAAGCGACCGTCGGCGTCGACGGTGTAGGGGATGTGGGTCTCGATGCCGCGCGCCTGCAGCTGGCGGCCATTGGCCATCCAGATGTCGAAATCCTCGCGGCCATGGCCGGGCGCGGTGTGGACGAAGCCGGTACCGGCCTCGTCGGTGACATGGTCGCCATCCAGCAGGGGGACGTCGAAATCGTAGCCGTGGCCGCGCAGCGGGTGGGCGCAGGTCAGGCCGGCGAGTTGATCGGCCGGCACGTCGGCGACGAGCTCGAACGCCTCGACCTTGGCCGCCTTGAAGACGGACTCGGCTAGGTTCTTGGCGAGGATATAAGTCGCGCCGAACTTTGCCCAGTTATTCTCGGGCGCTGCCGTGACCTTGTAGAGGCCGTAAGCGATGCGATTGGAGAAGGAGATCGCGCGGTTGCCCGGGATCGTCCAAGGCGTGGTCGTCCAGATAACGATGGAGGCCTTCTGCAAGTCGCCCATAACATTCGGCGGTGCCGAACCCGGACGAAAGTCGCTAACTAAAGCGGTACCCGATGTCGATTTCGGATCGATCGGAAACGCCACAAACACCGTGTCGCTGACATGCTCCTCGTACTCGACCTCGGCCTCGGCCAGCGCGGTCTTCTCGACCACCGACCACATCACCGGCTTCGAGCCGCGATAGAGCTGCGTGCTCTCGGCGAATTTCATGATCTCGCGGGCGATCTGGGCTTCCGCGCCATAGGCCATGGTCAGATAGGGATCGTCCCAGTCGCCCTCGACGCCGAGCCGCTTGAACTCCTCGCGCTGGATATCGACCCATTTCTCGGCGAAGGCGCGGCACTCCTTGCGGAACTCGACGACGGGAACGTCGTCCTTGTTCAGCCCTTTGGCGCGGTACTGCTCCTCGATCTTCCACTCGATCGGCAGGCCATGGCAGTCCCAGCCCGGCACGTAGTTGGAATCCTGGCCGAGCATCTGCTGCGAGCGCGTGACGAGGTCCTTCAGCACCTTGTTCAGCGCATGGCCGATATGGATGTTGCCGTTGGCGTAGGGCGGGCCGTCATGCAGGATGAAGCGGTCGCGGCCCGCGGCCGCCTCGCGCAGCTTGCGGTAGAGGTCGATCTTCGCCCAGCGGGCGAGCAGTTCCGGCTCGCGCTGCGGCAGGCCGGCGCGCATCGGGAACTCCGTCAGCGGCAGGAACAGGGTCTGCGAGTAATCGACGGTTTCGGGCTTGTCGGCAGTCTTGTCGGTCATGGGTCCGGCTCGGGCAATGCGGACAAGCGGGCCATCCAGTGACGGCGCGGCGCGAAGTCCATCGTGAAGGGTCAAAAAAGCGATCGTCACCCCGGCTTGCGCAAGCGCCCGCGCGTCAGCGCAGGGCGGCAGCCGGGCCCGTAATTCGCCGGACCATGTCTATCAGCGTCGCGCGGATCGAAAGCATGAGCGGCTTCTAGCAGGCGCTGGTTAAGGAAGGAAGGCCGGCGTTTCCGCCAGGATGTCGCGCGCGCTCGTGCTGTCGGCGTCCATCTGGACGATCAGCGCATCGAGACTGTCGAACTTCGCCTCGCCCCGCAGCCAGGCGACGAGCGCGACATCGACACGTTTGCCGTAGAGATCACCGGCAAAATCGAACACGAAGGTTTCCAGCCGCGGCGCGCCGTCATCGAAGGTCGGACGGCTGCCGAAGCTCGCCACGCCGTCATGCCAGACGCCGTCGATCTTCATCCGCACCGCGTAGATGCCGTAACGCAGCCTGCAATCGCGCGGCAAATGCATGTTGGCGGTGGGATAGCCGAGTTCGCGGCCGCGCTTGTCGCCATGGGCGATGACACCGCGCACGAACCAGGGCCGGCCGAGGAATTCTGCCGCGCGGGCGACATCGCCGGTTTCGAGCGCGGTGCGGATCAGGGTCGAGGAGACCGGCTCGCCGGCCCAGGAATAGGGGGCTACGACCGCGACGGGGATGCCGGCCGCCCCTGCCCTGGCCTGCAGCATTTCAGGCGAGCCGGCGCGGCCCCTGCCGAAATGGAAATCATAGCCGCAGACGAGGCCGGCGGCTCCCAGCCGCCCGAGCAGCAGGTCATCGACGAAGGCTTCCGCCTCGATCGCGGCGATCTCGCGGTCGAACGGCAAAACGAAGGTCAGCGGCAAGCCTGCGCGGCCGAGCAGCTCGGTCTTCACCGCCGGGGGCGTCAGGCGGAAGACCGGCTGATCGGGTCTGAAAACGCTGCGCGGATGCGGTTCGAAGGTCAGCGCCGCGGCCTTGCCGCCGGTTCCCGCCATCGCGACGGCGACGCGCGCGAGTTCGCCATGGCCACGATGGACGCCGTCGAAATTGCCGAGCGCCAGCACCGCGCCGCGCAGCACATCAGGAACCGGTTTGGCGAGATCGAGAACGAAGGCCGAGTGCGCGTCGTATTGGGCCACGTCGTCTTGAGGCGTCATGGATCAGAATGCATCCCGATGCCGGGACGTCCCAGCCGGAGCCGTGTTTGGCCTCAAGCGCGCGGATGCGTCAAGCGCGCCGTCTCAATCCTTCGGGCGCGGCGGCGGCAGCGCGACCCAGGCTTCGCCCTCGAGCACGGCCTTGCCATCGACGAGGCATTCGCAGAACAGCCGCGCCCGCCTGCGCTCGGGCACGAGTTCGACCACCTCGACACGTGCGGTGACGACGTCACCGATCTTGACCGGCGCCAGAAAAGTCAGGGTCTGCGAAAGATAGACCGCGCCGGGGCCGGGCAGGCGCGTGCCGAGCAGCGCCGAGACCAGGCTCGCCGTCAGCATGCCATGGGCGATGCGCTGGCCGAATTTCGTGTTGGCGGCATAGCGGTCGCAGAGATGGATCGGGTTGGCGTCGCCCGAGAGGTCGGCGAAAAGTGAGACGTCGCGCTCCATCACCGTGCGCATCAGGCTCTCGCTCTGGCCGACCGACAGATCCTCGAAGGTATGGACCTGATAGAGGGTGCTGCTCATGGCTTTCGTCCGCCTCGCCGCGCGCGGCGCATCGGCGATGCCCGGCGTCCATCTCGCATTTGCGAAACACTCTCACAGCCGGCTGGTTCCGGCCATTGGACTTTGGTGACGGGCGGCGTGGTCCTATGCCGTTACGTCACTTGACGATCGGATTAACGGCTTTGAAACGCGGGGGGCTTAAGACAATCGACCTATGGCCGCCGTTTCAGGACGGCGGAGCGATGCGGGTTCTGGCCCGCGTCATGAACGTTATGCTTGGAGCACGCCAATGGCTCTCGACCCGTCAATGCCGATCCTGGTGGTCGACGACTACCAGACGATGGTGCGGATCATCCGCAACCTGCTGAAGCAGCTCGGCTTCGAGAACGTCGACGATGCGGCCGACGGCTCGGCGGCGATCGCCAAGATGCGCGACAAGAAATACGGCCTCGTCATCTCCGACTGGAACATGGAGCCGATGACCGGCTTCGAGTTGCTGCGCCGGGTTCGCGAAGAGGTTGCGCTCGCGGAGACGCCGTTCATCATCGTCACCGCCGAATCGAAGACCGAAAACGTCATCGCCGCCAAGAAGGCCGGCGTGAACAACTACATCGTCAAGCCGTTCAACGCCCAGACGCTGAAGACCAAGATCGAGTCCGTCTGCGCCGCCTGAGGCCATCGCTTCATAAATGAATAGCCCTCACGCTGAGAAGCAGCCGAAGGCTGCGTCTCGAAGGATGAGGGCTGAGGTTGCAAGCGCCCGTCGCCGGTCTTCACCACACCAGATGCGGCAGGGCGTAGTCGGGGCGGTGGCTCTGGCCCGAGAACCAGCCGTGGCGCGCCTCCCACGAGGCCTCGTACAGATCCTGCGCATGGATGCCCGCGAGCACCATGATGCTCGTCGCGCCGAAGGCTGAAGCGCCGGCGATGTCGGTGCGGATGGCGTCGCCGATGGCGCAGATGCGATTGCGGTCGATCAGGGCTCCACGCAAGTGCTCTGCCGTCGCGAGCGCCATCTCGTAGATCGGGCGATGCGGCTTGCCGGCATAGACCGCCTTGCCGCCGATCTCCTCATAGGCGAGCGCGATCGCCCCGGCGCAGGGCACCATGCGGCCGCCGCGATCGACCACCAGATCGGGATTGGCGCAGATCAGCGACAGGCCGCGCGCCGCAAAACCGCCGAGCAGGCCGGCATAGCTTGCGGCCGTCTCCGTCTCGTCGTTGAACAGGCCGGTGCAGAGCACGTAACCCGCGGCCTCCGGGCCGACCCGCATGACGTCGAGCCCGGCGATCAGCGGCAGGTCGCGATCGGGCCCGAGCATGAAGACCGGCTCGCCCGCGCGGGCCTCGATCAAAGCGCGGCAGACATCGCCGGAGGTGACGATCGCGTCCCAGGCATCCTCAGGCACGCCAAGCCCTGCAAGCTGCCGCGCGATTTCGGGATTGGGCCTCGGCGCGTTCGTGACCAGCACCACCGTGACGCCCTGCCTGCGCATCGCGACGAGCGCATCGACGGCATCGCGATGGGCCACGACGCCGTTATGGACGACGCCCCAGATGTCGCAAAGGCAGAGATCGAACCCGGCCGCGATCCCGGAAAAGCCCGTCAGTGGCCGGGTGGTGGCGCTGTGTGATGGCGACAAGACTGGGATCACTCCGCTGGATCTGGAGCGCCCGCTCTATCGCATGAGCACATGACAGGGATAGCCCGACTCGCGCTCAGGCGCGGCGCAGCACCGAGCGGAACGGCACGCGCTCGGGCCGGGCCTCGTCCACAGCCGGCGCTGCGGGCGGCGCTGGCGGGCGGGCGGTATAGCCCAAAACGTCGGCGACGCTGCGCGGCGGGGCTGCAACGGCGGCCGGCGCGGGCGTTGCCGGCGACGCGGCTTCGGGCGCGGCTTCCGGCTCGGCGAAGACCTCGGGCTTGACCGGGCGCGGCGGCGAGAAGACGGTCCCTTGAGCATAGGTGACGCCGAGTTCGATCATGTCGGCAACGGTCGGATTATCAGAAATCTCGTCGGCGATCAGCATCACCGAGGCGCGCGCCATCATCGCCGCCAGATCGCCGGCGGCGATGTCGAGCGAACCCTCGCCCGCCATCTCCCGCTGCAGCAGCGCGGCCGGCGCTTTCACAAAGCGGATGCCGCGATCAAACAGCGCTGCGGGATCGAGCCGGAGATCGGCGACCTGATCGAGCGCGAAGCGAACGCCGTTGGCCGACATCGCCCCGAGCAGGCCCAGACTCGTCGGATCGAGCGCGCGGAAGACGCGCTGCGGCATCTCGACGACGAGATTGCCGTTGTGCTCGCGGTATTTGTCGAGGATGCGCGCCAAAGTCGCGAGCGCCTTCGAGGAGTTCCACGTCGCCGCGCTGAAATTGCAGGAGACGAACAGCTCGCCATCCTTGGCGCCGAGATGGCGCGCGATGGCGAGCGTCCGCGTCAGCATCAGCGCGTCGAGCGTCGGGCCAAACCCGCGCTCCTCGACGATGGCGAGGAAATCCTCGGGCAGGAGCAGCGTGTTCTCGTCCAGCCGCAGCCTGACCAGAGCCTCGTAGCCGCGCGTGCGGCGCTGCGGCAACTGCACGATCGGCTGGAGATGAACCTCGACCTTGCCGGCCGACAAGGCCGTGCTGATGATCGCGGCGCGCTCGTCGGCGGCACGGCGCTCGGCTGCGAGTGCGATTTCCGCACGCTCGGCCGCCAGCGCATCGGCGCGGGCGCGGCGGGCGGCTTCGGGATCGATGACGACCACCGGCGCGGGCTGTGGCGGCGGTGGCGCGGGAAGCCGCGACTGCGCAATCGCCAGTTGCTCGTCATGGTCAGCCAATGTGGTCGCGACCTGATGAATGAGATCGCCGAGCAGGCCGACCTCCGCCGTCAGCTCATTGATCGCGGCCCTGGCGGGCGCTGCGTCGCGCTCGCCCATCGGCAACTGCTCGACGCGATGGGAGAGGTTGTCGAGCCGGATGGCGTTGGCGGCGAGCCGGACCTTGACCTCGCCCAGAGCAGCAAAAACCTGTTCCTTCTGCGCCAGCACGCGGCGCTCATAGAGCTTTGCCGCGCCGATCAGCCCTGCCCCGGTCAGCAACAGCCCCGCGGCATTGCCGAGCGCACCGGGCAGCAGCAACGTCACGATCGCGCCGGCCGACAGGCCGGTGACGGCGCCGGCGAGAGGGTGAATGGCGTTCAGACGGATGGGGGCCAAGGCAACGATCGCGCTGGGTTGATCGGGACGAGCAGGCGAATCACGGAATATTTTCAAAGAGTACCCGCGCGCTGGCCCGGTTGCGAGCGCCGGGCGGCCTGGGCGTCGCAAAGACTGTAGAAAGGCGGTGGATCGGACCCGAAAAGCGCTGCCTCAACGCGGCTTGAGCAGATCGATCGTCGCAGGACCAAGGTCGGCCATGATCCGCTCGACCACTGCGGCGCCAAAACCCTTTCGCTCCAGAAACAGGCGCGGGTCGAGCCGGAACAGCGGCGACATCTCCGTCAGGCTGGCGACGGCCGTCGTCAGGCCGATCTGATCGCCCGTCACGGCGCATTGCATGGCACGGCCGAGCAGACTGAACGGGCCTTCATCGGCCAGCAGCCGCGCGACATGGGTCTCGGCCAGGGCAGTGTCACCGGTCAGCCGCGCCGCCAGAAAGGCGAAGAAATCATACCAGGACGGCCGGCCGGTGCTGAGCCCGACGGCGCGCTCCAGCAGCGGCAGCCCTTCGGCCGGCCGGTTGAGCTGGACATAGCGCGCGCCGAGATCGGCCATGATGGTGGGGTCATAGGGGTTGCGCGCCATCGCCTCGCGGCCGGCCGCCAGCGCCTCGGTCGTCTGCCCGCGCGCAAACAGCACGTCCATCATCGCCTGGTTGGCGCGCGCGCTGGAAGGCGACAGCCGGACCGCGTTCAGCGCCGCGCTCAGCGCACGGTCGAGCGGCGGGCCGGGCAGCGGGTTGAGGCCCGAGGTGTATTCGTCGAGAATCAGGAAGGCGAGTTGCGACCAGGCCGGGTGAAAATTCGGATCACGATCGAGCAGCCCCTCGAGACAGGTGCGTGCCGCCAGATGATCCTCGGCCTTCATGGTGCGACGGAAATCGAGCGCCTCGAAAATGCAGCGCATCGCCGGCGACGATGCCGACTGCCGGAAATCGGCGTGGATGATGCCGAAGGGCTCGGCAAGGCGGATCGCCAGCCGCCTCGCGATCTCCGGCAGTTCGTGATCGTCGGCGCTCTGGACCGGAAGGCGATTTGTCGACGCCGTCCAGACGATGCGCCCGTCGGCGACTGCACGCAGCCTGGCGACGGCCTCGGTCGTCGCACCGAAGCGGGTCGCACTCATCTCGAAGACGTAGTTGGCTCCTTCCGTGTCGGCGCGGGGATCGCCGGGCGCCTTGACCGTGACGAGATCGTCGAAGCGCGCGATCGCGTCCGCCAGCAGGCTCGATGCCCGGCGCGCGATCTCCGCCAGTTCCGGATCGGGCGGCAATTCGCCCACCCTTATCGCCAGCACCGGCAGCTGCACCGGCATGGACGCGGGCCTGGCGATCGTCTCGGCCAGCGCCGCCGAAGGCTGGGCCGGCGCAGCCGGCAGCACCTGCTGGGCGGGATTCAGGCGATACCAGAGCCCAAGCGACGCCAGCCCGGCTGCGAGCGCGATGCCGGCGAGGGTGAGCCAGCGCCGCGAGACGGCAACGTCCGAGGCGGCCGGGAGAACGACCCCGGCTTCGACTTCGGACAGGGCGTCGGCGGTCTCGGCCAACGGCTCGGGTTCGTCCAGAGCGTCTTCGGAGAACGCGAACACCGGCACATAAGCCCCGACCGGCATGCTCAGCCGAACCGGGTCCCGAGCCCCCTCCCCGGCATAGTACTGGGCCAGCGCCTTGCGCAGCCGCCCGGCCTCGACCCGCACGATCGGGTCCGATTGCGGATCGAAATCGGGGGCGCGGCCAAGGGCCTCGACGGCGATGGTATACCCCTTCAGCTCCGAACCGCGGCCGACGATGGCGCTTTCGACGATGAAGCTCAGGAATGCCTGCAACTGTGGCGCGCCGCGGAACGGATCGGCGGCCAGAACGCGCTGAAGAGCCGCGCGGATCGCCGCGGCCGCCGGTGCGTTCAGTCGGTCGGGTTCGCCGCTTTCGCCCATTGGGGTCTGGCCCAGTTTGAATCCCCCTTTGGCAAGCTACGCCAGAAACGACGTAACGTCATCTCACATACCAGTGCGCCCGTGCGGGGCGCAGGGATGCCCCGACGCGCTGGAGATTTACAGCCCGGATCGTGCTGTTAGGTTGAGAGACGCTTAACCGGATCAGGAACGCCGCGCATGACCTCCGCACCCCAGGCTGTCGGGAACCCCAACGACCTCGAAGCCTTCTGGATGCCGTTCACGGCCAATCGGTCGTTCAAGCAGAACCCGCGCATGGTCGCGCGCGCCGAGGGGATGTATTACTACACCCCCGAAGGCAAGCCGGTGATGGACGGCACGGCGGGCCTGTGGTGCTGCAACGCCGGCCACGCCCGCGAGCCGATCATCCAGGCGATCCAGGCGCAGGCGCGCGAACTCGATTTCGCGCCCTCCTTCCAGTACGGCCACCCCAAGGTCTTCGCCGCGGCGGCGCGGATCGCGGCGCTGGCGCCGGGCGATCTCGACCATGTCTTCTTCGCGGGCTCCGGCTCGGAAGCAGCCGATTCCGCGCTGAAGATCGCGCTCGCCTACTGGAACGTCTCCGGCAAGGGCTCAAAGACGCGGCTGATCGGACGCGAGCGCGGCTATCACGGCGTCGGCTTCGGCGGCATCTCGGTCGGCGGCATGGTCAACAACCGCAAATTCTTCGGCGGGCTGCTGACCGGCACCGACCATATCACCCACACCTATGACCGCGAGAAGCAGGCCTTCAGCAAGGGCGAGCCGGATTACGGCGCGCATTTCGCCGATGATCTCGAGCGCATCGTCACCCTGCACGACGCCTCGACCATCGCCGCCGTCATCGTCGAGCCGATGGCGGGTTCGACCGGCGGCCTGCCGGCTCCGAAGGGCTATCTCAAGCGCCTGCGCGAGATCTGCGACAAGCATGGCATCCTGCTGATCTTCGACGAGGTCATCACCGGCTTCGGCCGCCTGGGCTATGCCTTCGCGGCCGAACGCTACGGCGTCATCCCCGACATGGTCACCTTCGCCAAGGGCGTGACCTCGGGCGCGGTGCCGATGGGCGGCGTCTTGGTGCGCAAGCACATCTACGAGAAGTTCATGGGCGGCCCCGACAACGTCATCGAGCTCTTCCACGGCTACACCTATTCCGGCCATCCGCTGGCGGCGGCGGCGTGCCTGGCGACGCTCGACATCTATCGCGACGAAGGTCTCTTCGAGCGCGCCCGCGCGATGGAGCCGATGTGGGCGGACGCCGTGATGAGCTTGAAGGGCGAGCCCAATGTGGTCGATATCAGGACAGTGGGCATCGTCGGCGCGATCGATCTCGCGCCACGCGCGGATGGCGCCGGCAAGCGCGGCTACGAGGCGATGGACCGCGCCTTCCGCGAGGAAGGCCTGATGGTCCGCACGGCGGGCGACACGATCTGCGTCTCGCCACCGCTGATCGTTTCGGAGAGCCAGGTGGAAGAGCTGATCGGGAAGCTCCAGCGGGTGATCAGGTTGGTGGCGAAGTAGAATAGAAGATGGCGATTATAACGCACTTCGACGTTCGCGAGGACAACGGTCAGCTTCACCCCACGGAGGTCACGGCCCGCGTCAAAATAATTCGTCCACCTGATGCGCTACCTATCGTTCAGATCGACACCTTTGGCTCCCAAGAGCGCAAGCTCGCGGGGAAAATGAGCCAGACGATTCAATTCACCGCGGATAGCGCGCGCGAGCTGCATAGCATTCTCGCGCGCGTTTATGGGCTTTGACCGTTGAGTAATTAATCGACGCAGAGATCGAGATAATTCGTCTTGGAAACGCCCTGCCACCCTGGGCGACCGAAGGTCGCCCAGGGATTCTTTATAGGACACGACGACGCTCTACGGACCGCAGAGTTGCCCCGCTCTGCGGCTTGTCCGGGATGACGGTGCGATCCGGGTCAAATCATCAGCGTCTAAAATTCATCCCATTCCGGATTTGCCAGCCCGATCCTTCGCCCTTCTGCGCGCGCATATTGAAGTTGGGTGCCTGACAGCCGCTCATAGAACCAACCCTCCGCCGCCGCTTGGCGAAATCGCTCTACAAAAGTGTCCGCTGGCATCAGAAAATCTGTTGCCTCGACCACGCGGGTCGACGCGATTGTGTGGAGGTAGTGATCATCCCGCGTTTTCTCGGCCGGCACGAGTGTTCTCACGCCAACTCGTTCGGGGATGAAGAATTCGCCGTCCCACATGAATGGCTCGACGGCTTCCAGATCGAACGGACCGTCCAGAACGAAATGACCGAACTGCTTATAGTTTGACGCGTCCCGGTACATGTAGTCGACGAGCGTTTTCATCCGATTTATCCTCGCCGACGTCGGCCGTCATGTTGGACCGACCAAGGCCAATAGCTGTCAGGATGAGTTTCGGCCCTCCGATCACTAAAACGAAAAAAGGGCCGCTTCGGCGACCCTTCCCTCATCCGTCTCGGCTTCGCCGAGCCACCTTCTCCCCCGAGGGGAGAAGGTTCTAGGCGGCCGCCTTCCCCGCCGCCGCGCCGTAATAGCTCTCGCCCGTCTTCGCCATGCGCTTGAGCTGGCGGTTCGGCTTGAAGCGCTCGCCGTGCTTCTTCGCCAGGCCCTCACAGAGCTTCACGAAGGCGGCCGCGCCCATGTTGTCGATATAGCTGAGGGTGCCGCCGGAGTAAGGCGCGAAACCGAAGCCGATGATCGAGCCGACATCGGCCTCGCGAGGATCGGTGACGACGCCCTCCTCATAGGTACGCGCCGCCTCCAGCGCCTGCGTCACCAGCAGGCGGTGCTTGAGTTCGGTCATGTCGACCTGCTCGGGATCGATGCGGTTTTTGGTCAGCTCGGCGAGGCCGGGCCAGAGGCGCTTGGGCCCGGCTTCGGGATAATCGTAGAAGCCCTTTTTATTCTTGCGGCCGAGCCGGCCGTGCTTTTCGACCATGTCGGTGAGCAGCTTTTCCTGCGCCGGATCGACCGCCGCATCGCCAAGCTGGACCTTGGTCGCCTTGAGCACCTTGTACGCCAGATCGACCGCGACCTCGTCGTTGAGCGAGAGCGGGCCGACCGGCATGCCGGCCTGCTTGCCGGCGGCTTCGATCATCGCCGGCGGGATGCCTTCCATCAGCATGAGATGGCCCTCGCGGATGTAGTTGCCGACGCAGCGGTTGGCGTAAAAGCCGCGCGTGTCGTTGACGACGATCGGCGTTTTGCGGATGGCGCGGACGAAGTCGAGCGCCATGGCGAGCGCCTTCTTGCCGGTCTTCTTGGCCATGATGATCTCGACCAGCAGCATTTTTTCCACCGGCGAGAAGAAATGCACGCCGATGAAGTTCTTGGGCCGCTGGCTGTGCTCGGCGAGGCCGGTGATCGGCAGGGTCGAGGTGTTGGAGCCGAAGATCGTCCTGGGACCGACGGCGGCTTCCACCTTCGCGATCACCTCGGCCTTGACCTTGGGGTCCTCGAACACCGCCTCGACGATCAGGTCGCAGCCCTTCAGCGCGGCGTAGTCGGCGGTGGCGTTGATGCGACCCAGAATGGCATCGCGGTCGGCGGTCTTGGCGCGGCCCTTCATGATCTGGTCGGAGACCAGCTTGTGCGAATAGGCCTTGCCCTTGTCGGCGGCCTCCTGATCGCGATCGACCAGCACGACCTCGAGCCCGTTCTGCGCCGAGACATAGGCGATGCCCGCGCCCATGAAGCCGGCACCGACGATGCCGACCTTCTTGAGCTTCGAGGGCGGAACGTCGGCCGGGCGGCGCGCGCCCTTGTTCAGTTCCTGCATCGAGACGAAGAGCGAGCGGATCATCGAGGCCGCCTCCTTCGTCCGCAGGATTTTGGCGAAGTAGCGGCTCTCGACCTTGAGCCCGAGATCCATGGGGAGCTGGAGCCCCTCATAGACGGCGTTCAGGATGGCGCGTGCGGCCGGGTAGTTGTCATTGGTCTCGCGGCGATAGATCGCATTGGCCGGCGGCCAGATCTGCATGCCGGCCGGGGAATAGACCTTGTTGGAGGGCAGCTTGAAGCCCTTCTGGTCCCAGGGCGCCGTCGCTGCCGGGTTGGCCTTGAGCCAGGCTTTTGCATTCTCGACCATTTCGGCGCGGGCCGTGACGGCATGGACGAGGCCGGTATTGCGCGCCGGCAGCGCCTTCACCTGCTCACCCTTGAACATCATCTGCAGGGCGTCGCCGGTCTGCATCAGCCGCGAGACGCGCTGGGTGCCGCCGGCTCCCGGAAACAGCCCGACCTTGATCTCGGGCAGGCCGACGCGGGTCGAGGCATCGTCGGAGACGACGCGGTACTGGCAGGCGAGCGCAAGCTCGAAAGCCCCGCCGAGGCAAACGCCGTGGATTGCGGCAGCGAAGGGCTTTCCGCAGGTTTCGAGCTTGCGGTAGAGCAGCGAAAGCTTGCGGCTCTCGTCGAAGAAGGTCTGCATCGCGACCTGCTCGCCCTTCTCCTTGGCGAGACCGACATAGAGATCGCGCAGGCCCTGCAGCATGGTGAGATCCGCGCCGCCGGAAAAGGCCTCCTTGCCGGAGGTGACGACGCAGCCCCTGATGGCTTCCGTCGAGGCGACCTTGTCGATGATCTGGTCGAGCTCGGTCATCACCTCGGGGGTGATGACGTTCATCGAGCGGCCGGGCATGTCCCATGTCGCGGTGGCGATGCCGTCAGAATCGGTCTCGAAGCGGAAATTGGTGAGGTTCATGCTGAATCTCCTGATTCCAGAGGGCGCTCTTCCTTCTCCCCTCGGGGGAGAAGGTGGCCCCGCGCAGCGGGGTCGGATGAGGGACGTTCGGCCAGCGCGAGGCGCTCTGCGATCTGGCGCAAAACGAGTTCGAGGCCGGTCAAGACAATGTCATTGGGGAAGCGCAGGACGAGATAGCCCTGAGCCTGAAGGAACGTGTCGCGTCGCAAATCGTGCAGGCGCTGTTGAGGGTCACAGTGCGGCTCGCCATCCAGCTCGACGATGAGGCGGTGCTCGAAGCAACAGAAGTCGGCGATGTAGGGGCCAATTGCTATCTGGCGCTTGAACTTTAGATCGCCGAAACGACGGCCGCGCACCGCCTGCCAGAACAGGGCTTCCGCACGGGTAGGCGCACGTCGCTGGCCGCGTGCGAAATCACGGGTCGGCGTGCTATTCCGGCGCTGCATTGGACCCTCCTTTCCGACGTTGGCGCTGCCCTCATCCGACCCCGCTTCGCGGGGCCACCTTCTCCCCCGAGGGGAGAAGGACGAAACTCAAACCCGTTCGATGATGGTGGCGACGCCCATGCCGGCGGCGACGCAGAGCGTCACCAGCGCGGTCGTCTTGTTGGTGCGCTCCAGCTCGTCGAGCACGGTGCCGAGGATCATCGCGCCGGTCGCGCCGAGCGGGTGACCCATGGCGATGGCGCCGCCATTGACGTTGAGAATCGCGTCATCGATGTCGAAGGCCTGCTGGAAGCGCAGGACCACCGAGGAAAACGCCTCGTTCAGCTCGAACAGGTCGATATCGCTGGTCTTCATGCCGGCCTTCCTGAGCACCAGTTCGGTGACGTCGACCGGACCGGTCAGCATCAGCGCGAGGTCGGAGCCGACGGTGGCGAAGGCGCGGATGCGGGCGCGGGGTTTGAGGCCCGCTGCCTTGCCACCCTTCTTCGAGCCGACGAGGACGGCTGCCGCGCCATCGACGATACCCGACGAATTGCCCGCGTGATGGACGTGATTGACGAACTCGACATCAGGATGCGCCGCGGTCGCGACCGCGTCGAAGCCGCCCATCTCGCCCATCTGGACGAAGGCAGGTTTCAAGCTTGCCAGCGCCTGCATGTCGGTGCCGGGACGGATGGTCTCGTCCCTGTCGAGGATGATCAGCCCGTTGATATCGGTGACCGGGATCACCGAGTTCTTGAAGCGTCCGGCCTCCCAGGCGGCTGCGGCGCGCTTGTGCGAGCGCACGGCGTAGGCGTCGACGTCATCCCGGGAAAAACCGTATTTCGTCGCGATCAGATCGGCCGAGATGCCCTGCGGCATGAAATACGTATCGATCGCGACGGATGGGTCGACCGCCATGCCGAAGCCCGACGCGCCCATGCCGACGCGCGACATGCTCTCGACGCCGCCGCCGATCGCCATCTCCTTCTGGCCCGACATCACCTGCGCCGCGGCGAGGTTGACCGCATCGAGTCCCGACGCGCAGAAGCGGTTGATCTGGATGCCCGGCACCTCCTTGCCGTAGCCGGCCTTGAGCGCGACGGCCCGCGCGATGTCGGCCCCGGCCTCGCCGACCGGATCGACGCAGCCGAAGACGACGTCCTCGACCAGCCTGGTATCGAGCCCGTTGCGGTCCTTCAGCGCGCGCAGCGTCGTGGTGCCGAGCTCGATCGCCGTGACCTCGTGCAGCGAGCCGTCGGCCTTGCCCTTGCCGCGCGGCGTGCGGACGTGATCGTAGATGTAGGCGTCTGCCATTGGAGGCCTCCCGGGCTGGCCGCACTGAGGCGGCTTGTTCTTGTGCCAGACGTCATGGTCAGAACTGGTCGGCGCTCAGCGCCATGGTCGAATCCGCGCCGGTGGTGATCCGCGCCAGATGCGCCGCCGTCTCGGGCAGGCTGCGCTCCATGAAGAAACGAGCGGTGGCGAGCTTGGTGTTCATGCGCTCGGTCGAACCGTTGGCTCCGGCCTTGAGCTTGTCCTGCGCGACCTTGGCCATCTTCGCCCACATATAACCAAGCGAGACGAGGCCGAGCAGGTGCATGTAGTCGGTCGCGCCGGCGCCGGCGTTGTCAGGCTTGGCGAGCGCGTTCTGCATGAACCACATCGTCGCCTGCTGGAGATGGCCAAGCGAGACCAGAAGCGGCGCGAACAGGGGCTTCAGCACCTCGTCCCCGGCGTTCTCCTGCAGGAAGCCGCCGACCTCGTTGAAGAAGCTCATGATGGCGCGGCCGCCGTCACGGCCGAGCTTACGGCCGACGAGGTCCATCGCCTGGACGCCGTTGGCGCCCTCGTAGATCATGGCGATGCGGGCGTCGCGGACGAACTGCTCCATGCCCCATTCGGCGATGTAGCCATGGCCGCCATACATCTGCTGGGCCTTGACCGCGTTGTCGAAGCCGACATCGGTCAGCACGCCCTTCAGCACCGGCGTCATCAGGCCGAGCTGGTCGTCGGCGGCCTGGCGCTCGCCGGCATCGGCCGAACGGTGGGCGATGTCGGACTTCAGCGCATTCCAGATCACGAAGGCGCGCGCGGCCTCGTTGAAGGCCTTGATCGACATCAGCGTGCGGCGCACGTCGGGATGGACGATGATCGGGTCGGCCGCCTTGGCCGGCTCCTTGGCGCCGGTGAGCGCCCGGCCCTGGATACGGTCCTTGGCGTATGCGACGGCGTTCTGGTAGGCGACCTCGGACTGGGCCAGGCCCTGGATCGCGACGCCGAGCCTCGCCTCGTTCATCATCACGAACATGGCGTTGAGGCCCTTGTTCTCCGTGCCGATCAGCCAGCCCTGCGCGCCGTCATAGTTCATGACGCAGGTCGAATTGCCGTGAATGCCCATCTTGTGCTCGATCGAGCCGCAGGAGACGCCGTTGCGTTCGCCGACCGAGCCGTCCGCGCCCACGCTGTTGCGCGGTACGACGAAGAGCGAGATGCCCTTGACGCCGGCGGGCGCGCCCTCGATGCGGGCCAGAACGAGATGGATGATGTTCTCGGTGATGTCCTGCTCGCCGGCCGAGATGAAGATCTTGGTGCCGGAGATGGCATAGGAGCCGTCGCCGCGCGGCACGGCCTTGGTCTTGATCAGGCCGAGATCGGTGCCGCAATGCGGCTCGGTCAGGTTCATGGTGCCCGACCAGGCGCCCTCGATCATCTTGGGCAGATAGGTACGCTTCTGTTCGTCGGAACCATGGACATAAAGCGCCGCGATCGCGCCCGCCGTCAGGCCGGGATACATCGAAAAGGCCATGTTGGCTGAGGAGGCGAACTCGTTCATCACGGCGCCGAGCGTGTAGGGCAGGCCCTGGCCGCCATATTCTGGGTCCATCGCCAGGCCGATCCAGCCGCCCCCGGCGAAAGCCTCATAGGCCTGCTTGAAGCCTTTCGGCGTGGTGACGCTGCCGTCGGGATTGCGGACGCAGCCCTCCTGGTCGCCGGAGAGATTCAGCGGCTGCAGCACTTCCTCGCAAAGCTTGGCGCCCTCGCCCAGCACCGCCTCGACCACGTCGGGCGTCGCGTCGGCGAAGCCCGGCAGGTTGTTGTAGCGTTCGATGTTGAAGACGTCGTTGAGCAGGAACAGGGTGTCGTCGACGGGCGCCTTGTAAACCGGCATTTTATCCTCCCTCTCGTCGCAAAGCAGGTCGGTCGCGCATTCGCGATAGCACCGCTTCCAGATAGTTCACATATAAACTATCTCGGCGGAATCGCAAGAGGCAATCGCGATCTGGTGATCGCGGAGATGATCCTGACCCCGCTTTCGGGCGGGCGCAACGACATCTCGACAGCAAGAAGCCCCGGGCGCGACGCCCGGGGCTTGTTTTGCACGGCAGACGGAATTTTTAGCGAGACAGGCGCGTCAGGAGCGGCGTTGGGTCGCCTCGAGCTCGACGATCGCCTCGTCGATTTCCTTGCGCTGGGCGCGCAGCAGCTCGAGCTGCTCGGAGACCTGCTCCTGGCTGAGCTGGAGCCCGCCGACCGAAGCCGAACCCTCGGCGGTCGCGCCGCCCTTCTTTTCCTCGTTGGCGAGCATGGCGCGGATCTCGACGAGCGTGAAGCCGAGCTGCTTGCCCTTGAGGATGAGAGTGAGGCGGGCGCGGTCGCGGCCGGAATAGATCCGGGTCATGCCCGAGCGGGCCGGAGAAAGCAGTCCGCGGGACTCGTAGAAGCGCAGGGTGCGCAGGGTGACGTCGAAATCGCGGGCGAGGTCGCTGATGGTGAAGCCGCCGGCGAGATCGGCCTCGGCGGGCGTGGACTGGGACGAGCGGCCTTCAACAGTCGAAGAGGCCGCCATAGCGAGGCTGTGGCGTGACATGGGTGCATTCCTTGCGGGCTGGATTCGAATCGACCGGCAACACTGGCGGTCAGGATTCGTTGAGCCCCACATAGCGTCGCCCATCTCCTAGCGTCAGGTAATATCGACCTTCCCTCAGGTAAGTTACGGTTACGAGCCGGCTTCAAAGCCTTGCCGCAGCGGCAATTCGTAAAAAATTAACCGGACGCCCGTCGATCTTAACTCCCTGTTTACCATGCCCGCGAAAAGTCGGGTCTGCGGATCGGCGTCGCGTCAACGGCAACGTTATCTTCACGGATCGCCGAATTCGCAGGGACGGCAGCGGGATCAGGGGCCTGCACCGTCCAGACCAGGGACTAGGCCCCGCAGGCGAGCGACATCATGGCTACAAGCTTGCCCTGGAGCGTGAAGGGCGTCGACCCCCGCACCCGCGATGCAGCCAAGGCAGCAGCGCGTCGCGCCGGCATGACGCTTGGCGAATGGCTCGATCACAAGATCAGGGAAGAGGCCGAAGAGGGCGATTCCGACGGCGCGCCTCCCGAGCAGCTCGATATCGCGGCGCTATCGGAGCGCCTCGCCCGGCTGTCGCAAGGCCAGATGGACACCTCCTCGCAGGCCGCCGCCAGCGCCGCCCCCCGGCAGGCGACGCCTGCCCTGTCGCGCGACGACATCGAGGCCGTCATCAGCCAGGCCGCAAGCGCCGAGCGTTTGACGCGTGAATCCAGCGCGCAGACAGCCGGCGCGCTCGATTCGATCACGCGCTGGATCGAGAAGACCGAAAGCCGCATCACCTCCGGCGAACGCGCCGCGGCCGAGCGCCAGGAACGCGCGACCAACGTCATCGCCGACGCGATCAAGAGCATGGGCGAGCGCCTCGTCGATATCGAGCGCAAGAACGTAGAGGCCCAGCGCAAGCCGGCGCAGGCGCCGCGCCTCGCCTTCAGCCGCGATGGGCTGGCCGCAGCCGTCGGCGACATCCGCGCCCGCCAGCGCGCGCTGGATGTGGACAGCGAGCCGCAGCAGTTCCGCCAGACGACGATCCCCGAGAACCGCATCGCGGCGCTACGCCAGGATTTGCGCGAGCTGAGCGCCCGGATCGCGCCTGCGAGCCCGGCAGCCGAGCCCGCGCCCCGTCCGCGCCCCGCCGCCATCGAGCGTGCGCCGCAGATCACCCAGATCGACACAAGGCCGATCGAGGCCATGATTGCCGATCTCGGCTCGCGCCTCGACAGGCTGGACCGCCGCGACCGGCTCGACCCGGTCATGAAGCCGCTGGCGCGGATCGAGTCGGAGGTTTCGCGCCTCTCGCAGGAACGCTCGGGCGAAAGCTACGAGCGCTTCGAACTCGAAATCGCCCACCTCGCCGCCAAGGTCGATGCGCTTGCCGCGCGCGGCGGCGACCGCTCGGTGCTGGCTCCGGTCATGCGCGACATTTCCGAGTTGCGCGACATGATGTCGTCGTCGGCGAGCGATCCGCGCCTCGACGACCTGTCGCGCCAGGTCTCGACGCTGTCTTCCGAGATGACGCGGCTGCGCGACGTGCAGCCGGACGGCCGCGAGCTGCGCAGCCTCGCGCTGACGATCGAGGACGTCCGCGACGCCATCATGGCCGATCGCGGCCATGATCGCCATGCCGACCCGGCCCCGATGATGTCGTTGTCGCGGCAGGTCGAGGCGCTCGCCGGCAAGATCGACGCGCTGCCGGCGATGCGGCCCGACGTGATCAGCGCCCAGGCCGAACAGCTCGCCGCGAAGCTGAGCGCGATGGACGCCTCGGGACACGGCGTCTCCAACGTGTTGTCCGACCGTATCGAAGCGCTCGTGATCAAGCTCGAGGACATGGCAGGCCGGCAGCAGCCCAGCCAGCTCGAAAGCCGGATCGAAACGCTGCAGCAGCGGATCGAAAGCCTGGCCGAGCACGGCCCGACCGCCGTGACCCGGCAGATCGAGGCTCTGGCCGGGCGGATCGAAAATCTCGCCGCCTCCAGCAATCTGACCCAGCTCGTCAACGAGGGCAAAAACGTCCAGGTCGCCCGCGTCGACCTGCGCCCGATCGAAGACATGCTGCGCAACCTCGCCGAGAAGATCGACGAGGCCGGCCGTCCCGGCGCTGGCACCGATTCCTTCGACGCGCTGGAGCAGCAGATCTCCGGCATCGCCTCCCGGCTCGACACGGCAGCCGCGACGCGCTCGGCCGAGACCGGCATCGAACGGACGCTGCAGGATCTCGTCTTCCATCTCCAGACCCTGCGCCAGGACACCACGGACGCCGCCGAGCGCGCCGCCCGCGCCGCGATGGCCGACATGTCCGGCAAGGCAGCGCCGGGCGCCGGCATTGCCGAGCTCAGCAACCTGCTGACCGGTCTGCGCGAGACCCATGTCTCCTCGGGCCGCGAGACGCAGGATGCGATCGGCGCCGTCCACCAGACGCTCGAAACCATTATCTCGCGCCTTGCCAGCATCGAGGGCGAACTCGCGACCGAGCGACAGGCTGCACCCGCCGAGCGGCCGGCGATGTCGCCCCGCTCCGCCGAGAAGCCCCGCGCGCCCGTCATGCCGATGGCGCGGATGCCCGAATTGCCGGCCCATGTCAGCGTCGCGCTCGAAGACAGGATCGCCTCCGACCGGGTCGCACCGCCCCAGCCGGAGACGCCCTCGATGGCGTCGCTCGACCTGCCGCTCGAACCCGGCTCCGGCCGTCCGCGCGCCGGCGCGGCGCAGGCGACCGCGCAGGACCCCCAATCGATCCGCCAGAACCTGATCGCGGCCGCACGGCGCTCCGCCAAGGCTGCGACCGAAGCCGCGACGCCGCCCGCCGACACTGCCGAGCCCGCCAAGGGGGGCGGCAGGCTCAAGGAAATCATGGAGAAGCGCCGGCGGCCGATCCTGCTCGGCGTCGCCGCGGTCGTGCTCGCCATGGGCGCGGTCCATGTCGCGACCGGCGCGCTCCAGGGCGGCACAAAAATCGCTCCCGTCGCCAAGGAAAGCCCGCAGGCTCCCGAAGCCACGGTCGCCGCACCGCAGGCCGCCACGGAGATCGAGCCGGCCAAGCCGTCCCAGGATAAACCCGCCAAGGACCAGACCTCGGCGCTGCAGCCCGTGGCTCCCATCGCCTCCCTGCCCTCGATCGCAGGATCGGCGCTTGCGTCCGTCGCGACGCCCGACGTGACCGGGTCCGCGCCGATGCAGCTTCCCACGACCGCACCGGCCGTGAGCCAGGACACGCTCCAGCCAGTGACCGGCCTCGGCGACCTGCCCGCCAGCCTCGGCAGCAACGGCCTCCGGAAGGCGGCTCTCTCCGGCGACGCGCGGGCGGTCTACGAACTCGCCAGCAAGGCCGCCGACAGCCCCGGCGCGACGCGCGACCCCAAGCTCGCGCTACGCCTGTTCGAGCGCGCCGCCGTCGCGGGACTCGCGCCGGCGCAGTTCCGGCTCGGCAACATGTTCGAGAAAGGCGTCGGCGCGCCGCGCGACATCGGGCTCGCCCGGGTCTGGTACACGCGCGCCGCCGAGCGCGGCAACGCCAAGGCGATGCACAATCTCGCCGTCCTCCATGCCGAGGGCGTCTCGGGCAAGCCCGACTATGCCCAGGCGACCGAATGGTTCCGCAAGGCGGCCGAACTCGGCGTGCGCGACAGCCAGTACAACCTCGCGATCCTGCTCGGGCGCGGGCTTGGCGCTCCCGCCGATCTCGGGCAGTCCTATCTCTGGTTTGCCATCGCGGCGGGCCAGGGCGACGAGGACGCCGGCCGCAAGCGCGACGAAGTCGGCCAGCGCATGTCGCCCCCCGACCTTGCGGCGGCCAAGCTCTCGGTGGAACGCTGGAAGCCCAAGGCGCTCGAAGCCAACGCCAACGAGGTCGCTCCGCCGGCCAAGGGCTGGGACGAGACGCCGAGCGCCGCGACCAAGAAGCCGGCCAAGCCGCAGCGCGGCTGAACTGCGCAAGAGAGGGGCGCCGCAGGCGCCTCTTTCGCTTTCGTCCACAATGTCACGGTTTCGACGTGTTGACGGGCGAAGAGCAAAACCGCCAACCGGCGCATGCCCTCCCCGCCTCGCGACATTTATCTCCGCAGCGGCGATCGCCGCGTCGAGGATGATCCCCATGGCGGACGCGTTTCCGCGCCAGGGCATCATACCTTAACCCGATTGGTGCAGGATGGGACGATCGGGCGTGGCGCTCCTGCCAGATCGCGTCCGGGCGCGAGGACCAGGGATTGCAGATCTACCTCCCGATCGCAGAGCTTCCGATCAGCATCCTGATGGTGCTGGGCCTCAGCGGCGCGGTCGGATTCATCTCGGGCCTGTTCGGGGTCGGTGGCGGCTTCCTGCTGACGCCGCTGCTGATCTTCCTCGATATTCCGCCTGCGGTAGCGGTCGCGACCGTGGCGGCCCAGGTCGCCGGCTCCTCGACCACCGGCGTGCTGGCCTATTGGCGACGCGGCGCGCTCGACTTCAAGCTCGGTACGGTGCTCGTCACGGGGGGCATCCTGGGCACGGTGCTCGGCGTGCTGTTCTTCAACCTGATGCGCCGGCTCGGCCAGCTCGAGCTCGTCATCACGCTGTCCTATGTGACGCTGTTCACCATCATCGGCGGACTGATGCTCTATGACGCGGTGCGGGCGATGATGCGCGTGCGGGCCGGCAAGCCGGCGCGGCTGCGGCGACGCGCGGGCACGCATCCGTGGTGGATGGGCCTGCCGCTGCGGATGCGATTCCATCGCTCCGGGCTCTATGCCAGCGTGCTGCCGATCGCGGTGCTGGCCGTCGTGATCGGTTTCATCGGCGCGGTCCTCGGCGTCGGCGGCGGCTTCATCCTGGTGCCGGCGCTGATCTATTTCTTCCGCGTGCCGCCCGCTGTCGTGGTCGGCACTTCGCTGTTCCAGATCCTCGTGACGATGACCGGCGCGACCGTGCTGCACGCCATCACCAACCAGTCGGTCGACCTGATCCTGGCGGTGCTGCTGCTGGTCGGCGGCGTGATCGGAGCACAGTTCGGCGGGCGGGCGGCGCGCAACCTCAATGTCGAATCCTTCCGGCTGCTGCTGGCGCTGCTGATCCTCTCGGTCGGCCTGCGCTTCATCGTGGAACTCGTCGTGCCGCCGACCGAGGCATTTTCCGTCGTCGTGCCGGAGCGGGCGCGATGAGGCGGTTTTTCGCAGCGCTCGCCCTGCTGGCCCTATCGACACATCAGGCGCAAGCCGAGACGCTGATCGCGTCGATCTCGACGCATCAGATCCAGATCACCTCCAACTATGACGGCGACCAGCTCACCGTCTTCGGGCTGGTCGAGCGCGATGGACGCACCACCGGGCGCGCCGACCCCTACGACATCCTCGTCACCGTGCGCGGCCCAAGGCGGATGCTGCTGGTGCGCGAGAAGGAGCGGCTCGGGCCGATCTGGATCAACCGGACGCAGCGGCGTTTTCCCGAGAACTCGGTCTTCCTCTCGGTGTCCAGCAATCGGCCGCTCGGCGAGATCATGAGCGAGGAGACGGCGCGGCGCGATCGCATCGGGCTGGGCAATGCCGAGCTCCACCCCGATTCGGGGCTGGATTTCGACGTCACCACCGCCCGCTTCCGGGAAGGCATGGTGCGCATCCTGGAAGAGAAGGGGCTCTATTCGCTGGAGGAGCGCGGCGTCACCTTCCTCTCCAACACGCTGTTCAGCGCGCCGATCGAGGTGCCGGCGACCGCGCCGACCGGCACTTATGAAATCGAGATCGTGCTCTATTCCGGCGGCGTGCCGCTGGCGCGCCAGACCACGAATTTCGAGGTGGTCAAATCCGGCATCGAGCAGCGGCTGGCCTCGGGCGCGCATGACCAGCCCCTGCTGTACGGACTGGCGACGGTGGCGCTGGCGCTGTTCTTCGGCTGGCTGTCGAGCGTGGTGTTCCGGCGCGACTGATCAGCCGATCAGCCCGGCATATCCGTAAAACGGCATCATCGCCCCGGCCTCGATCCGTGTCAGACCCTCGGCGAGTTCGACGAGCCCGTCCGTCCGCGTCAGCGAGGTCAGTACGCCCGCCCCGTCACGCGGGTATTTCAGCGCAACCATGATGCAGTCCGGGCCGGTTGCGAGCGAAACGCGGAGATATTCGCGCCGGCCCGCCTTCTTGTCGTAACTGAAGCCGAGCCTGACCGGCAGCGGCGTCGGCGCGACGAAACCGGTGCCCGCCAGCCGCGCAATCAGCGGGCGGGCTACGAAAGCGAAGGTGACGAAGACCGCGACGGGATTGCCGGGCAGGCCGATGAAGTGGGTATCGCCGACCCTGCCCATCGCGACGGGCCGGCCGGGCTTGATGCCGATGCGCCAAAGCGCCAGCGAGCCGGCGCTTTCGACGGCGGCCTTGACGTGATCCTCCTCGCCGACGGAGACGCCGCCCGAGGTCAGGATCAGATCGCAGGAGGTGGCGGCCTCCGCCAGTCTTTGCGTCAGTCGATGCGGATCGTCGCGAAGAATGCCGAGATCGACGACCTCCGCCCCGGCGCGCGCAAGCATGGCCCGTAACAGGCTGCGGTTGGCGTCGTAGATCGCGGCGGGCGCGAGCGCTGCGCCGGGCTCCGTCAGCTCATCGCCCGTCGAGAAGAGCGCGACACGCGGGCGGCGGCGGACATCGATCCCGGTCATGCCGAGCGCGGAGAGCAACGCGAGGTCTTGCGGTCGCAGGCGCGTCCCCGCCTGCAAAGCTGTCTCGCCGCGCGCGATATCCTCGCCTGCCGGACGGGCATTCGCGCCGCGTTCAAGACCGTCAGGCAGGCGCAGGACGCCGCCGTCGAGCCCGATATCCTCCTGCATAAAGACCGTATCGGCGCCGGGCGGCAGCGGCGCGCCGGTGAAAACCCTGATGGCGACACCCTCGCTCGACACGCCCGATGCTTCGGCGCCGGCGGCGACCCGCCCCGAAAGCGCGAGCCTCGTCTCGCCCGCCCCGGTGAGATCGGAGAAGCGCACGGCGTAACCATCGACCGCCGAGTTGGCGAAGGGCGGCAGATCGAGGCCCGCGACGACGTCCTGCGCCAGCACGCGGCCATCGGCGTCAGCCAGTGCGACGCTCTCGGTCCCGGCGACGGGCGCGACCAGAGCAAGCGCGCGCTCCGTCGCCTGCTCGACGCTCATCAGCGTGCCGGCCACGGCGTCCTCGTCCCGGCTCAGCTGCGCCATGACATCCTCAGCCCCGCGCCAGCACGGTTGCGATCGGCTCTGATCCGGCGAGCGCAAGATCGGCGATGCCAGCGATATCGTCGAGACCGAGCACCGGCCGCCCGGCCATCGGGAACGCGATGTCGCTCGCGATGGCGATGATGCTGGGATCGTCGGGGTGCAGCGGCGGCTTGCCGTTGGCCGTGCGGTGAACCTCGATCTTGGCATGGGGATCGCGCTTGAAGCCCTCGATGATGACGAGGTCGACCGGCGAGAGATGGCCGAGCAGCTCCGGCAGGCGCAGCTCGGGCGCGCCGCGCAATTCGTGCATCACGGCCCACCGGACCTGCGAGGAGATCAAGACCTCGCGCGCGCCGGCCTCGCGATGGGCATAGGAATCCTTGCCGGGCGTATCGAGATCGAAGGCGTGGTGGGCGTGCTTCAGCGTCGAGACCGAGATGCCGCGCCTGGCCAGTTCGGGAATGAGGCGGGTCAGGAGCGTGGTCTTGCCCGCGCCGCTCCATCCCGCCAGACCGATCACGCGCATCGAGAGCCTTCGTGCAAGGACAAAACCGTGCTGGAATAAAACCGCGCGTCCGGCGCGCCCCGCTGTCATCTTTCAGTTCGCATCGCGTGGTCAAGCGGGCAAGGCTGCCGGAAGCCGGGCGCACGCCCTTTCCCGCGCAGCATCCGGGCGAGGCGAGCGCGGTTGCTACCGGCGCGCGAGCCATCATATGAAGCGCAGCCCTGCCTCGGAGTTTTCGAGCGCCATGACCACGATCCCGCTCAATCTGCGCGGTCTGAAATGCCCCCTGCCGGCGCTGCGGGTGCGCAAGGCGTTGAAAAGCGCGAAGACCGGGGCGCTGCTGGTCATCGAATGCACCGATCCGATGGCGGCGATCGACATCCCCAACCTGCTGCGCGAGACCGGCGACGCCATCGAGCACAGTGACGCCGAAGGCGGGCTCCTCGTCTTCCACATTCGCAAGGTCGCGGCGCACGCCAGCGACGCCGGAGTTTTGCAACAGTGTCCGTGACCGAAGCCGACATCCTGCGCGCGCTCGAACTGGTGAAGCTGCCGGCGAGCGGGCAATCGCTGACCAGTTCGGGACGCATCGCCAACGTGCTGATCGACGGCGGCAAGGTGATCTTCGCCATCGGCATCGACGCGACCGAGGCCGCCGCGATGGAGCCCGTGCGCAAGGCCGCCGAGAGCGCGGTTTCCGGATTGCCGGGCGTGACGCAGGTTCTCGTCGGCCTGACCGCCGACAAGGCCCCGGCATCGGCCGCCGCCCAGGCCCGCCATCAGGCGCATCGCCCTGCCGGCCCGGGCGGGCCGCCTCCCAAGGCCACGGGCGTTCCGGGCGTCAAACAGATCATCGCGGTCGCCAGCGGCAAGGGCGGCGTCGGCAAATCGACCACCACCGCGAACCTCGCGGTCGCGCTGGCTTCGCTCGGGCTCAAGGTCGGCGTCCTCGACGCCGATATCTACGGGCCCTCTGTGCCCAGGATCTTCGGCGTCAGCGGCAAGCCGCGCCTCGTCTCGGGCCGGACGCTCGCGCCGATGGAGGCCTATGGCCTGAAGATCATGTCGATCGGCTTCCTGATCGACGAGGAGACGCCGATGATCTGGCGCGGGCCGATGGTGATCTCGGCGATCACCCAGATGCTGCGCGAGGTCGCGTGGGGCGAACTCGACGTGCTCGTGGTCGACATGCCGCCCGGCACAGGCGACGCGCAGCTGACGATGGCGCAGCAGGTGCCGCTGGCTGGCGCCGTCATCGTCTCGACGCCGCAGGATCTGGCCCTGCTCGATGCGCGCCGCGGCGTCGCGATGTTCCGCAAGGTCGAGGTGCCGATCCTCGGCATCGTCGAGAATATGAGCTATTTCATCTGCCCGGAATGCGGCCACCGCTCCGACATCTTCGCCCATGGCGGGGCGCGCCATGAAGCCGAGCGCCAGAACGTGCCGTTCCTTGGCGAAATTCCGCTGGCGATGCCGATCCGCGAGACCTCCGATGGCGGCCGCCCGATCGTGGCGAGCGACCCCGACTCCGCCCATGCCAAAGCCTATCTGATGATCGCGCGGGAGGTCATGGCGAGACTTGCGGGCAGCCCGGTCCGGGCCGCGCCGCGGATCGTCATCGAGTGATTCCAGCGGCCGAAACAGCAGCGATCCAGCTAGATCGGGTGTTCACCCTGTTGCAGGGCGAACTGTCCCGTGGCGAGATGGCGCGCGACGCTGGAATAGCGGCGCGCGACCATGGCGGCCCTCAAGGCGGTGCTGGGAGGGTATCCCCGAGCACCGCAAACAGGCGTTCGGCCTCAGCAAAATCCTCAGGCGTGTTGGCGTTGAAGAAGGGATCGACCGGCAGGGCCGGCCATTCAGCGGATGCGCAGCCATGACGGGCCGCCCAGCGGGAGACCTTGCGCTCATCCTCGACCGTCAGCGCATGGCGCAACTCTTCGCGCAGCGAGACCGGCCAGAGGCCGATCACCGGATGCGCGCGGCCGCCCGACGCCGCGCAGGCGAGCGGAACGCCGGCCGCTTCGCGCGCGCCGTGCAGACGGGCGACGAGGTCGGGTGGGATAAAGGGCGTGTCGGCGGCGACGCTGACCAGCCATTGCAGGTGCGGTCGATGCTCCGCCGTCCAGTCGAGTCCAGCCAGAATGCCGGCCAATGGCCCGGCAAAGCCAGGCACATTGTCAGCCGCCATAGGCAAGCCATGGCCGGCAAAGCGGGCCGGATCGCCATTGGCATTGAGCAGCAGGCCATCGCATTGCGGGCCGAGGCGCGCGATCACATGGGTGAGGATCGCCCTGCCGGCGAGCATCCGCAGCGGCTTGTCGCCACCGCCCATGCGCCGGGCGAGGCCGCCGGCGAGAAGCAGACCGAGGGTCTCGGGATGGCCCGTGTCAGCCATGGCCATCGCGCTCCGGCCTCAGGCCGCGATCTCGGCCCGCGCCGGCGCCCAGGCCTCGACCGCCGGCATCTCCAGCAGCATCGCCCGGCAGCCACCGTCGCAATCGCCGGTGTTGTGCCGGGCGAGGCCGCCGAGCCGCAAGCCCCGCCGTTTCAGGCGCATGGCCAGATCGGCCATCAAGCCATCGATCGGAAAACCTCGGGCGTGGGGAATAGCGGCGATCATCATCGCCCGATTCATCCCATGAACGGTGCGATCCCGCCAGAGCGCTTTCGTCAGATCGACTTTTCGCCCGGAAATGGCCGCGCGAGATGCAGCGACAGTGTTGCACCGCCCCTACAGTCGCCCGCCTGCCCACGCGCTAAGGTTGGAAGGGGTTGATTGTCCGGCGCTTTTTCCGGGCGAACCCTGCCGGTTTGCCCTGATGATCCGCCGCAACGCCCAAGGCCCGCTCGACCCTGCCGCCGACGCAGCCGTGCTGCTGCGCCGCATCGGCTTCGCCACACTCGCGCTCGCGCTGCCGGTGGCCTCGCTGGTGTCTCGCCGCGCCGCCGTCGTGCTGGTGCCGATCGGGGTGATCCTGCTGGTGATATCGTCGCTGGTGGAGGAGCCGGGCTGGTTCACCGGCACGCTGAAGCGCGCCTTGACGAGCCGGCCGGGGCTGATCCTGCTCGGGCTCGTCGGCTGGGCCGTGCTCTCGCTGATCTGGAGCCCCTACACGACATCGGCGACGGAAAAGGCCGGCAATCTCGTGCTGGCGGTGGCGCTCGGGTTCTGCGGCACGGCGGCGCTGCCCGAACGCATGCGCGCCTCCAACCTCAATCTCGCCGCGCTGGGCACCGGGCTTGCGGCAATTTTCGCGCTGGCGCTGATCGTCTTTGCGGCGCTTCGTCGCTCGGAGGTCGAGGTCGGCAGCGTGGAGCGCGGCGTCAGCGTCGTGCTGATCATGGCCTGGCCGGCGCTGGCCTGGCTGCTGTCGCGCGCACGCGGCTTGAGCGCGCTGGGGCTGGCGCTTCTCGTCGGCATGCTCGCGTTGACGCGCTTCGAGGATGGCGAGGCGGTCGCGATGATCTGCGGCGCGGCGGCGTTCGGCGCTGTCACGGCCAACCGCGACAAGGCCGTTCCGATCATTGCCGCCGTCATCGCCGGCGTGATGCTGCTCGCGCCGATCCTGCCCTTCCTGCTGATCCCGATCGTGTCGCGCTTTCCCGAGAGCGCCGGCGATTTCGTGCTGGCGCTCGGCGTCTGGGCCGATGTCGTCAGCCGCGAGCCGGTCCAACTCGTCACCGGGCATGGGCTCGACACCGTGCTGCGTGGCCGGGTGACCGGCGCGCTGCCTCAGACGACGCCGACGACGCTGCTGTTCGAGACCTGGTACGAACTGGGAATCGTCGGTGCAGCCGCCGCCTCGATCTGCCTTTACTTCGCCATTCGCGCGGCAGGCCGAATGCAGGGCGCGCTCGCGGCCGGCGGCGTCGCCGCCTATACCACTGCGTTCGCCCTGACGGCGCTGGGTTTCGCTACGCTGCAACCCTGGTGGCTGATGACGCTGGCGGCCGTCGCGCTGCTCTTCACCGCCATCGCGCGCGGACAGTACCGCACCGAACGGCCGGTCGCCCCGCTGTCGGAGCCGCAAGCGCATAACCGGCGCAAGACCGATCGGCCGGCCGCGCCGACGAACAGCGTCTGAGGCGGTTCAGGCCGCCGCGACGCGGCCCTCGTTGACCGCATGGCAGGCGACCCCGTCGATCACAAGCGGGTTCTCGACACGGCAGCGCTCGAAGACCAGCGGGCAGCGCGGATGGAAGGTGCAGCCCGAAGGCGGGGAGATCGGGTTGGGGATTTCGCCCTTCACGCCCTCGCGCGCCTTGCCGGCCATGGCAAGGTCGGGCACCGCGTCGAGCAGCATGCGGGTGTAGGGGTGGCGCGGGTTCGAGAAGAGCTGCTTGCCGTCCGAGACCTCGACGAGGCGTCCGAGATACATCACGCCGATGCGCGTCGCCATGTGCCTGACGACCGCGAGATTGTGCGAGATGAACAGGTAGGTCAGGCCGAATTTCTGCTGCAGGTCGCGCATCAGGTTGAGGATCTGGGCCTGCACGGAGACGTCGAGCGCCGAGGTCGGCTCATCGCAGACGATGAACTCGGCGTTGGAGGCAAGCGCGCGGGCGATCGCGATGCGCTGGCGCTGGCCGCCGGAGAATTCGTGCGGAAACTTCTTCGCGTCGTCGGGGTGCAGGCCGACGAGCGTCAGCAATTCGCCGACCCGGTCGGCGATGTCGGCTTCGCCCTGGACGATGTCGAAGGCGCGGATCGGCTCGGCGATGATCCTTCCGACGCGCCAGCGCGGATTGAGCGAAGCGTAAGGGTCCTGAAAGATCATCTGGATGCGCCGCCGCAGACGCTGGCGCTCCTGCGCGACATTGACGTCGTTCATCGAGATTCCGGCGATCGCGACCGTGCCTCCCGAGGGCGGCAGCAGGCCCACCACCATGCGCGCCACCGTCGACTTGCCCGAGCCGGACTCGCCCACGAGCGCGAAGGTCTCGCCGCGGCGGATGTCGAAGGAAACGCCATCGACCGCCTTGAGATATTGCCGCGGCGCCTGCTCCAGCACGCGGTTGAGCCAGGGCTTCGAGACGTCGAAGACGCGGCGCAGATCGCGCACCTCGATGAACGGCCGTTCGGGAGGGCTCTGGCTCACGCCGCGATCTCCGGCTTGTCACGCGAGGATTGGGACGCATCGTAGAGATGGCAGGCGACCTTGCGGTCGCCGACCGCGATCAGTTCCGGGCGCTCGACATGGCAGCGTGCGAAGACCTGGCCGCAGCGGGGATTGAAGGCGCAGCCCTTCGGGATCGCCGAGAGGCGCGGCATGGAGCCTGGAATCTGCACGAGCCGGTCGGTCTCGCCCTCGAGCGAGGGAATCGCGCCCATCAGCCCCCTTGCGTAGGGATGCAGGGGCTCTTTCACCACCTCGCGCACCGGCCCGATCTCGGCGATGCGCCCGGCATACATCACCGCGACCCGGTCGGCCGTCTCGGCGATGACGCCCATATCGTGGGTGACCAGCATGACCGAGGTGCCGCGCTCGGCGCAGAGCCGCTTGATCAGCGCGATGATCTGCGCCTGCACGGAGACGTCGAGCGCCGTCGTCGGTTCGTCGGCGATGATGAACTCAGGCTCGGCGCAGAGCGCCAGCGCAATCACCACTCGCTGCCTCATGCCGCCGGAGAACTCGTGCGGATAGCCGTCGATGCGGCGCTCGGGCGCGGGGATGCCGACTTCGTCGAGAAGCGCGATGGCGCGCTTGCGGGCATCGGTGGCGTTGAGGTCGGTATGGGTCCGGATCGTTTCGATCAACTGCTCGCCGACGCGATAGAGCGGGTTCAGGCTGGTCAGCGGATCCTGGAAGATCATGCCGATGCGCTTTCCGCGCACCTTCCGCATCGCGTCGGGCGGCAGGTTGTCGATGCGCTGCCCAGAGAGCAGGACCTCTCCGCCAGCGATGCGGCCGGGAGGGTCGATCAGCCCGATGATCGCCGAGCCGGTGACGGATTTCCCCGCACCTGATTCGCCGACGACGCCGAGCACCTCGCCGCGCGCGATGTCGAACGAGATCGCATCGAGCGCGCGCAAGGTGGCGCGCCGCGTCACGAACTCGACGGTGAGGTCGCGGACCGAAAGGACGGGATCAGTCATCGCGGAAACGGCCATGGGCGTCGGCAGGCAACCATCTCTCACCTCAGCCTCGGATTGAGCGCGTCGCGCAGCCAGTCGCCGAGCAGGTTCACAGCCAGGACGAGCGCCGCCAGCGTGATGCCGGGGAAAGCGACGATCCACCAGTCGCCGGAGAACAGGTACTTGTTGCCGATCGAGATCAGCGTGCCCAGCGAGGGCTGCGTCGCCGGCAGGCCGACGCCGAGGAACGACAGGGTCGCCTCGGTGATGACCGCAAGGCCGAGATTGATCGTCAGGATGACCAGCACCGGCCCGATGACGTTGGGCAGGATATGGCGCAGCATGATCAGCGGCGCGGGCAGGCCGACGAGCCGTGCCGCCATGACGTAGTCCTTGTTGCGCTCGACCAGCGTCGAGCCGCGAATGGTGCGGGCGTACTGCACCCAGAAACTCAGGCCGATCGAGATCACCAGCACGTAGATCGCCGTGTCCTCGCGCGAGGCGTTCTTGAAGATGCCACGCACGACGCCGTCGATCAGGAGCGCAATCAGGATCGCCGGGAAGGTGAGCTGGACATCGGCGATGCGCATGATGATCGCGTCGGTGCGGCCGCCGAGATAGCCCGCGAGCAGGCCCAGCGTGATGCCGATCGAGGCCGCGAGAATGCAGCCGAGCCCGCCGACGACGAGCGAGACGCGCATGCCGTAGAGGATCGCGGAATAGAGGTCGCGGCCCTGATCGTCGGTGCCCAGCACGAAGCGGGCCTCGCCGCCATCCTGCCAGGCTGGCGGGATCATCGAATCGGCCAGGAACACCGTCGCCGGGTCGAACGGGTTGGTCGGCGCGAGCCAAGGCGAGAACGCCGCGCCGATGAACAGGATCAGCACGACGAGCGCGGCGACCATCGTCACCTTCGACTTCAGGAAGCTGGCGAGGATGTCGCTGTCGCGAAAGCGCTCCCAGCGGGTGGGAGCCTTTTCGCTCGGGGGCTTGGCGATGGTCATGTCGTCCCCTCCCCGCTCAATGCGCGCCGACAGTCGCGCGCAGGCGCGGATCGACCATGGCGTAGAGCAGGTCGACGATCAGGTTGATCGAGACGAACAGGAACGAGATCATGATCAGATAGGCCGCCATCACCGGAATATCGACGTTCTGCACCGAGCGCAGGAAGAGCTGGCCCATGCCCGGCCACTGGAACACCGTCTCGGTAATGATGGCGAAGGCAATGATCGAGCCGAGTTGCAGGCCGGCGATGGTAATGACCGGCACCAGCGTGTTCTTCAGCGCATGGCCGAAATGGACGGTGCGGGTCTTCAGGCCACGCGCCCGGGCGAACTTGATGTAGTCGGCGCGCAAGACCTCCAGCATCTCGGCGCGCACCAGCCGCATGATCAGCGTCATCTGGAACAGGCCCAGCGTGATCGAGGGCAGGATCAGCGCCTTGAGGCCCGAGGCGGTCAGAAGCCCGGTCGTCCACCAATTGCCGAGCTTGACGACCTCGCCGCGCCCGAAGGAGGGCAGCCAGCCCAGCGTCACCGAGAACAGGTAGATCAGCAGGATGCCGATCAGGAAGGTTGGCAGGCTGATGCCGATGAGCGAGACCGCCTGGAAGAGTTTCGCCAGCGGACTTTCGCGCTTCAGCGCGGTGTAGACGCCCATGGGAATGCCGACCGCGAGCGAGAACAGCGCCGACATCAGCGCGAGCTCCAGCGTGGCGGGCGCGCGCTCGCCCAAGAGCGAGATCACCGGCAGGCGGAACTGGTAGGAGATGCCGAATTCGAGGCGGGCGGCGTTGTAGACGTAGCGCGCGAACTGGACGAGGAACGGGTCGTCGAGCCCGAGCGAGCGCCGGATTTCGGCGACCTGCGCCTGCGGCGTATCGATCGAGACGATCTGGTTCACCGGATCGCCGACGAAGCGGAACATCGCGAACGCGATCAGCGCCACGGCGAGCATGACGATGAGCGACTGGAACAGCCGGCGCAGGATGAAAGCGAGCATGGACGCCTTGGGTTGCTACCGAGCCGTCATGGTCGGGCTTGAGCCGACCATCTCCGACACCGGTGCATTCTGGTCATGAGATTATCGGGTCAAGCCCGAGAATGACGCTGCACCCGCTCACTCCTTCGTCGCGTACTGGAAGTTCACGGCGTTGTCGGCGCGCTGGGAGAGCTTGACCTTCTTCGACACACCCCAGGCCAAAGCCTGCTGGTGCAGCGGGATGTAGCCGAAATCGTCGATCACGATCTGGAAGGCTTCCTTGATCATGGCGTCGCGCTTGGCCTTGTCGGCCTCGACCAGGATCTTGTCGGTCAGAGCGTCGACCTTCTTGTTGCAATAGCCACCGACGTTGGATTCGCCGCGCGAGGAGGCGGGGTTGTCGCGGCAGCCGAGGATGTCGAACAGCACGTTGTGGGCGTCGCTGGTGCCGGGCGTCCAGCCGAGCAGGTAGAACGAGGTGTTGTAGCCGCCGGGCTTCAGCACCTTGCCGAAATACTGGCCCTTGGGCTGGGCGTTGAGGTTCACCTTGACGCCGATGCGGGCGAGCATGCCGACGACCGCCTGGCAGATCGCGCCGTCATTGACGTAGCGGTCATTGGGGCAGTCCATGCCGACCTCGAAGCCGTCGGGATAGCCGGCTTCCGTCAGCAGCTTCTTGGCGGCGGCCGAGTCGAATTTGGCGCGGGTGAAACCGGCGTTGGAGAACAGCTCGGGCGCGATCATCAGCGGCGACGGCGTCGAGAGGCCGCGCATGACGCGGGTCTTGATCGTCTCGATATCGATCGCCTGATAGAAAGCCTGCCGGACCTTGATGTCCTTGAAGGGGTTCTTGCCCTTGACGCTCGATTCGACGAGCTGGTCGCGGACCTGATCCATGCCGAGGAAGATCGTGCGCAGCTCCGGCCCCGTCAGCACCTGGACGTTGGCCGCGCTGTTGACGCGCTGGATGTCCTGCACCGGAACCGGCTCGATGACATCGACCTCGCCCGAGAGCAGCGCCGCAACGCGGGTGGCGTCCGAGGCGATCGGGGTGAAGATGATTTCCTTGAGATTGTGCTCCGGGCTCTTGTTCCACCAGTTCTCGTTGACCTTGTAGACGGTCTTCACGCCGGGCTGGTGGCTCTCGACCTTGAACGCGCCAGTGCCGTTGGCGTTGAGCGAGGCGAAGGTCGGCGTCGTGGCGCTGGCGGGTGTCGGGGCGGTCGAGTTGTTCGCCTCCGCCCACTTCTTCGACATGATGTACCAGGTGTCCCACTGGTAGTTCAGGATCGGGTTGGGCGAGGTCAGGATGAAATCGACCGTGTGATCGTCGATCTTGACGACCTTGGCGGAGGTCGGGACGCGGGTCTGCACGTTGGAGCCGGGCGCACGCGAACGGTCGGCCGAGAACACCACGTCGTCGGCGGTGAAATCCTCGCCGCCATGGAACTTGACGCCTTTGCGCAGGAAGAACCGCCAGGTCAGCCCGTCGGCGGAGACCTCCCATTTTTCGGCGAGGCCGGGCAGGATTTCGAGATTCTTGCCGCGCCGGATCAGCCCTTCATAGGGATGGCCGAGATGGGCGTGCGTCGTCGTCTCGTTGACGGTGTAGGGATCGAGCGATTTGAGCTCGCCCTGGTTGGCGTAGCGCAGCGTCTGGGCCTGAAGCGTCCCGCAGGTCAATGCGAGCATCGCCACGGCGGCCAGGCAGGTCGTCTTGAAGGACATGGTCGATGCTCCCAGATGGTTGACGCCCGCTCTACGCGAGAGCGGCTCCGGCGGGGCGAACGATATTGCGCCGACCGCCTGCACTATAGGAGATTATTGAGCAGACGGGTCGTCCGTCTACATGCCCGCGCCAGATTTTGTTCCAAATCGAACTTTATTTCGGGAACCTCCACGCGGCGCCCACGAAACAGGCGGGGGGCGCCGCGCGCAAGCGCAATCCTGTTGCCGCGCCTCAGCGCGACAGCTCCGCGATCACGCCGCGCACGAAGGCCGCGCCGGCATCGAGCTGGGCGATCGTGATGAACTCGTCGGGCTGGTGGGCCTGGGCGATGTCGCCGGGGCCGCAGACCACGGTCGACCAGCCCTCGGCCTGGAACAGCCCGCCCTCGGTGCCGTAGGCGACGACATGGCTGCCATTGTCGCCGGTGAGCCGGCGCGACAGGGCTTCCGCCTCGCCGTTCATCTCGGGCCCGAGCGGCGGGGTGAAGGAGGTGACCTCGACATCGATGCCCGATGCCGGAGCGATCGCCTTCATCTGCGCCTCCAGCTCGGCGACCTTTGCCTTGTAGAGCTCGACATAGTTGATGTGCTCCTCGCCGGGGATGACGCGGACCTCGTGGCTGAAGGCGCAGTGCTCTGCGGTAATGTTGACCGCCGTGCCGCCGTGGACGACGCCGACATGCAGCGTGGTGTAGGGCGGCTCGAAGGGATTGTCGTTCCTGGCGTTCGCCCTGTTCTCGGACATGACCTCGTCATGCCAGGCGATCAGCCGGCCCGCGACCATCACGGCGGGCACGCCGACATCGACGCGGCTGGAATGCACGGCATGACCCCGCACGGTGGTCTTCAACCGCGTGCCGCCCTTGTGGCCGGTGACGACCTGCATCATCGAGGGCTCGCCGACGATCACGGCCGAAGGCTTCAGCCCGGCCGCCGTCATCGCCTTGGCGAGGATGCGCGCGCCGAGGCAGCCGACCTCCTCGTCATAGGACAGCGCGATATGGACCGGGCGCTTCAGCGGTGCGGCCAGCATCTCCGGGACGAGCGCGAGCGAGATGGCATCAAAACCCTTCATGTCGCAGGTTCCGCGGCCGTAGAGCTTGCCGTCGCGTTCGGTCAGCGTCCAGGGATCGGAGGTCCAGTCCTGGCCGGCGACCGGCACCACGTCGGTATGGCCCGAGAGCACGACGCCGCCGTCCACCTTCGGGCCGATCGTGGCGTAGAGATTGGCCTTCTGGCCGTCTTCGCTCGGCACCAGCGTGCTCTCGACGCCGAGGCTTGCGAGATAGTCGCGGCAGAAATGGATCAGGTCGAGATTGCTGCGTTGCGATTCGGTGTTGAACGAAACCAGTTTGGCAAGCATCTCCTTGGGCGTCAGCGTCACGTTTTTCAGTCTCCAAAAGCCACGGCGGCAGGCAGGTTTCGTGCCGCAGGCTATGCCGTTGACGCGCAAGGTCAACTCGGCAGCGCCTGACCGGCTTGCGCGAAGGCGGGCTCGCGCCGGCTCAAACCTCGCTTATAAGAGCAGCGACCCAGCAGAAGGCTCAAGGCTCATGAATTTCGACGTCACGCTTGCCGACATCCAGGCCGCAGCCACCCGCATCAGCGGCAAGGTCCGGCGCACGCCGACCTATCACAGCGCCGGCCTCTCGGCCCGGCTCGGCTTCGAGACCGTCGTCAAGGTCGAATCCCTGCAGCTCGCCGGCTCCTTCAAGGTGCGCGGCTGCTTCAACAAGCTGATGTCGATGAGCGAGGCCGAGCTGAAGCGCGGCGTCGTCACGGTCTCGGGCGGCAACCACGCCATCGCCGTCTCGATGGTCGCCAGCGCGATGGGCGCGCGCGCGCTCGTCCTGATGCCGAAGGATGTCGCGGCGCTGAACATCGCGCTGACGAAAGGCGCCGGCGGCGAGGTCGAACTCTGCGAGGACGCGATCGAGGCCTTCGCCAAGGCCGACGCCTACGCCGCCCAAGGCATGACCAACATCCATTCCTTCGATGACCCCGCTATCATCGCCGGGCACGGCACGCTGGGGCTGGAGCTGTCGAGCGACGCCGGCGGGCGGCTCGACCACGTCTTCATCTCGATTGGCGGCGGCGGCTTTGCGGCCGGCGTCGGCGCGGCGCTGAAGGGGCTCGATCCGGCCGTCCGCATCCATGGCGTCGAGACGGAAGGCGCGACCACGATGACGCAGGCGCTGGCGGCGGGAAAGCCGGTGCCGCTGCGCGCGACCTCGATCGCGCGCACGCTGAACGCGCCCTTCGCCACCGAGCGCACCATGGCCGCCGCGCGCCAGTTCCTCGAGGAGATCGTCGTGGTGCCGGACGCCGAGGCGGTGCGCGAACTCGTCTGGGTGCTGCAGAACGGGCGCGTCCTGCTGGAGCCGGCGGCGGCCTGCGTCGTCGCGGCGGCGATGGCGCGGAAGGACATGTTCAAGCCTGGCGAGCGCGTGGGGCTGGTGCTCTGCGGCTCGAACGTCGCGCTGGAGGATATCGCCGCGTGGCGGGAGCGGTTCGGGGTTTAGAGGCCGCCAGTCCAGGCTCGCTCGCGAAAAGTAGTTCCGCGAAGGCCTACGCGGCGAGCAGGCCGCGCCAGCGCGTATCCCGCAGCGAAGGCCGGCGGTGCAGGCGGCGGTCGAGCAGCACCCTAGCCTTCGCCGTTTCACCGCTCCGGATCAGCGCCTGAAGCAGCGTATCCTCTATCACCTCGCGCTGAGCGTTGCTGCCGCCGATGCGGACGACCTCGGCCGCGACCGGCTCAAGGATACGGACGCAGCCCGCATAATCGGCCTCGGCAAAGGCCAGCGCCGCGCGACAGATCGCCGGGACGACAGGCCCGGCCGCGAGAGTGCCCGCCTCGACAAGCCTGGTCAGCTCCTCGATGCGCTCCGTCGCCGCCACCGTGTTTCCGGTCGCCGCCGCCAGCAAACCCATATGAGCGTCAGCGAACGAGAAGCCGGCCTTGCCGAAGTAGTTGGAGGAATAGGCGCCTGCCGCTTCCCACAGTCCCGCCGGAACGTCATAGCCGTAAGCCTGAAGACGCCAAAGCAACGACACGCTGTCCGTGATGACGTTGATCGGTACGCCTTTGGTGACAGCGGGCTGGACATGCTCGGTATAGATCGCGAGCGCCTGCCCGGGATCGTCGCGCTCCAGCGCCGCGAGCGCGGCATGCCAGGCGATGTGCCCGTGCAAAATGCCCGAGCGCTCATAGATCGGCAGCCAGTCGGCAATCAGTGCTTCCGCCTCTTCTCCAGCGCCCTGCTCGAACATGGCGTGCGACAGCGCGTGAGCCCCATTTGCATTCTGGCGGCGGCTGAGAAGACCGCGCTCCGTCAGCTTGCGGCCATGCGCGACGGAGCCGTTCTCGGTATGGGACCAGCCGCGATAGGTCAGGAACCACCAATCATCGTCCGAGAAGCTCGCCGCATGCCGCTCGACAAGATCGACCCTGGCCTGATCATGATCTGGCAAGCCCGAGAAGGCCAGGAGGCCAAAGGCGCCAAGCGGCAGCGACAGGATGAGAGCATCGCGCGGCCACATGTCGTTATGGGCGAACGCAGCGCCTAGAGCCTTCGCGGATTGACCGGTGACTGCAAGCGCCAGCACCGCCGCATGGCTCCGCTCGCGCGCAGTGCCATTGCGTTCGGCCAGTTCAGTCGCCACGGTGATCGCAGCCTTCGCGGCCCCCGCCTCGCCACGGATAGCGTGCAGCCGCGCCCTTGCCGCGTAGGCCAGCGCAAAATCCGGATCGGCCGCGATGGCCTGATCAAGCGTCGCCTCCGCGCCTGGCCAAGCCGCCATGAGAAGATCGACGCCCTCGCGGTAGCGCTCCGCCGCCACCTCGGACGTTGTAGAGATGGGCAAATCTCGTCGGTCATATTGGGTCATCGAACGTCCCGGAGCCGTCACGGACAATACGGTTATCGCTCTCTGCGCATGGTCGTCCGTCGTTGCAATTCGACACTTTACATCATCGCGTCGAAGGCACAGTTCGCCGGCGTCGCCAGAATGACGATTCTGGCATCATAGCCGCGGCAAGAAAAAGCGACGGCTCGAGCCATGCGGAGATCGCGCTCGGCAACGGGGCTAAATCCGCCCTGTCGCCTGTCCTGTCGGCGCAATCCCTAAACCCACTGCACGATATCGTCTGTCCCGATCTGGTGGAGATCGAGCTCCGAATCGCTCAGGCGGCGCTGGAGCTTGAGGGCGGATTCCGGCGGCAGCGCCGGATGCAGCGCGAGAGCCGTCAGTGCCGCATCCTCGGACGCCGCCTCGACGAAGAAGACCTGCCGCCCGGCCCGGGACGGCGAGGTGACTTCGATCTGAAAGGCCTTGCTGTCGCTCATGATATCGGACTTTCCGCTGGCCAGGCGCGATAGCACGGTCGGAATGCCGCCGCCATGTGACGGCGTCAGCGAGCATGATCACCCGGCTTCGCTCCTCGACAGCGACGCAAGACGTGGATGGCCGGGACAAGCCCGACGATGACGAAAATGGCACTGGAAGAACCCCTGTCCCTCCGGGATAGGGTTCCACGTCGGGGGTCTCGTGCGAACCCGGATAGGAGAAGGAACGAGACGACGCGGCGCCCCGCCAGCTCACCCCATCTTCGCGACGACCACGAGCCGCCGGACTTCGCCCCGGAGAAAGGCCTGCAGGAACTTGTCGTAGTCCCTGAACGACACGCAGCCGTTGGAATCGCCGTTGGGGCCGAGCAGATAGGTGTGGGCGAGCAGCCCGGCGCGGCCATGGATCGCGCCGCTGCCGCCGACGGGGTTGAGCCTGAGCGCCCTGACGCCGTGGAACAGCGCCTCGCGCTCGGTCAGGTCGTAGACATGGGGCGGGGTCACGCCCTGCATGCGGACATGGGCGAAGCGGGGGTCGTCGAGCTTGTCGCCGAGGCCGGAATGAGCCTCGAGCTTGTCGCCATTGGGCATGTGCACCACGCGGGCGCTGATGTCGTAGACCGCCGTCCGCGCCGCCGAGGCGAGCGGCGTCGAGGGCAGCGGGCTCAGGCGCCGCCCGCGACCGGCGTCGACGACATCGTCCTGCGGCGCGGCATAGGCGAGCGCCTCGCCCGGCGAACGCCGGACGCCAAACAGCTTCTCGAAGAAGGAGCGATTATCGGCCGGCGTTGCGGGAACGGCGACCGTCTTCACGCGGCGCTGGGACGGCTGCGGGCTGGCGATCGCGGGGCGCTCCGGCGCAGTCGGAGAGCGCAGGCCGGGCGGGCGCGGCATCGGCAGCGGTGCATTCTGGACAAGCTGCGACGCATCGGGCGGCATCGGCGCGGGCTTCGGCTCGACCGCGCGGACCGGCGGATGGGGGGCTGCGATCTCGGCTGGCGTCGACGGCAGGAACTCCGCCCCGAGCGGGGTGCTGCGGCCGAAGCCCTGCGGCGCATGACCAAGCGAGTAGCCGGAATCGAGCAGCGGCTCGTAAGCATTCGCCGCAGCGATGATGACGGGTGTGGCCTTCCGATCCGGCTCCGATGTGGCGGGCTTGGAATCCGGCAGATCCCACAGCGAGACGGCAGCGGCCGCGCCCAAGCCCAGCGCGACGACGGCGATGATCCTGCGGGAGAAATGACTGCGGCGGCGTCTGATGCGGGACTGCGAAAAGCCGCCGCTTCGCCTGCCGATCGGGTTACTCATGACGCACTCTCGGATACTCGGATACGCGCCGCCGCCCCGGCAGACCTAAACGCCGCCCCGCGCAAATGGGGGCCGCTCGTTGCGCCTGACTGTGATGGAAGCCCCAAAACTCGTCCTGCCTTTATAAGACCGCGTTTTGGTTAATCGCCGATGAATCGGCGCTGCTTCATGGCGCTTGCAGGAAGCCATTCCGCCACTTCCGCCCCCTCATGCCGCAATCGGCTTGGACAGGGGCCAGCGTCCCGCGCTAGCTTGCAGGCTTGGCAACCCGTTTCCCGCGGACCATGCCGCCGCCTTCCCATCGAGGATCCGATGCCCAAATCCGAACTCATCGCCGCGCTCGCCCCCGAAATTTCCGCGATCCGCCGCGACTTTCATCGTCATCCCGAACTGCTGTTCGATGTCGGCCGCACCGCCGGCGTCGTCGCCGAGAAGCTGAAGGCCTGGGGTGTCGACGAGGTCGTCACCGGCATCGGCCGCACCGGCGTCGTCGGCGTGATCCGTGGCAAGGGCCAGGGCTCGGGCAAGGTCATCGGCCTGCGCGCCGACATGGACGCGCTGCCGATCCATGAGGAGACCAATCTCGAGCACCGCTCGACCGTGCCGGGAAAGATGCACGCCTGCGGCCATGACGGACACACCGCCATGCTGCTGGGCGCGGCAAAATACCTCGCCGAGACCCGCGATTTCGACGGCACCGCGATCGTGATCTTCCAGCCGGCCGAAGAAGGCGGCGCCGGCGGCAAGGAAATGTGCAAGGACGGTCTGATGGAGCGCTTCGGCGTGCAGGAGGTCTACGGCCTGCACAACATGCCTGGCCTTCCGATCGGCCAGTTCGCGATCCGCAAGGGCGCGATGATGGCGGCCGCCGACAAATTCCTGGTCACCTTCGAGGGCCGTGGCGGCCACGCCGCCAAGCCCCACGACACGGTCGATCCGCTGATCGCGGCATGTCATCTGGTCACCGCGCTGCAGACCATCGTCTCGCGCAATGCCGATCCGATGGAGTCGCTCGTCATCTCGGTGACGGCGGTGAAGGCGGGCGAGGCGTTCAACGTCATTCCGCAGACCGCCGAGATCAAGGGCACGGTGCGCACGCTTTCGCCCGACATGCGCGACCTCGCCGAGAAGCGCTTCCGCGAGATCGCAGCCGGCGTCGCGCTCTCCTTCGGCCTGGTCGCGACCGTCGATTACGACCGCGGCTATCCTGTGACCTTCAACCATGCCGGCCAGACCGATTTCGTGACCAGCGCCGCCAAAAGCATCTTCGGCAAGGATTCGATCGACACCGAAATCCCGCCGACGATGGGCTCGGAGGACTTCTCCTACATGCTGGAGGAGCGGCCGGGCGCCTACATCATGATGGGCAACGGCGATTCCGCAGGGCTCCATCATCCGGCCTACGAGTTCAATGATGCGGCGATTCCGGTCGGCGTGACCTATTGGGCGAGCCTGGTCGAGATCGCCATGCCGCAGCACGCGTGAGAGCGTCGGCGCACGGATGAGCGATATCGATTGCCTTGTGATCGGGGCCGGCGTCGTCGGCCTCGCGACCGCGCGAGCGCTGGCGCTGGCTGGCCGCGAGGTCGTGATCGCCGAGGCTGCTGAGGGCATCGGCACGCAGACCTCGGCGCGCAACAGCGAGGTCATCCATGCCGGCATCTACTATCCGCCGGGCTCGCTGAAGGCGAAGGTCTGCGTCGAAGGCCGCAGGCTGCTGTACCCCTACCTGCGTCAGCGCGGCCTGCCCCACAAGGCCTGCGGCAAGCTGATCGTCGCGACCTCGGCCAGCCAGCGGCCGGCGCTGGAGACGATCATGGCGCGAGCCACGGCGTCGGGCGTCGAGACGCTGCGCTGGGTCGACGCCGACGAGGCCAGGGCCCGCGAGCCCGAGGTGCGCTGCGAGATCGCCCTGCTCTCGCCCGAGACCGGCGTGGTCGACAGCCACGCGCTGATGCTGTCGCTGCTCGGCGAATGCGAGGCGGCTGGAGGGTCGCTCGCGCTGAACACGCCGATCGCCGGCTGGCGACGCGAGGCCGAGGGGTTCAGCGTCGATTTCGGCGGCGAGGAGCCTGCGACCTATTCGGTGCGGACCGTGGTGAACTCGGCCGGCCATGGCGCGCCGAAACTGCTCGGCAAGCTCGAAGGTTTCCCGGCGGCCCATGTCCCGGTGCAGCACTACGCCAAGGGCAACTACTTCTCGCTGCTCGGCAAGCAGCCGTTTTCGCATCTGGTCTATCCGGTTCCCGAAGCGGCGGGCTTGGGCATTCACGCGACGATCGACATGGCCGGCCGGGTCAAGTTCGGGCCTGATGTCGAATGGGTCGCGCACGACCAGGACCTGATCGTCGATCCGGCCCGTGCGGACAAATTCTACGCCGCGATCCGCACCTATTGGCCGGCGCTGCCCGACGGCGCGCTCGTCGCCGACTATGCCGGCATCCGGCCCAAGCTGCATTCGCAGAGCGAGCCGATGCCGGATTTCCGCATCGATGGCCCGGCCGCGCATGGCGTGCCCGGCCTCGTCAACCTGCTCGGGATCGAGAGTCCAGGGCTGACGAGTTCGCTGGCGATCGCCGAGATGGTGGTGCAGCGGCTAGCGGCGTGAGCGTCAACCTCGCAACGCCGCGACCCGCTCGCGGGCTTCCTTCGCCAGTTGCGTGACGCGCGACCAGTCGCGGTTGGCGATGGCGTCGGCCGGCACGAGCCAGGAGCCGCCGACGCAGATGACCTGCTTGAGGGCGAGATAATCGGCGAGATTGTTCAGGCCGACGCCGCCGGTCGGGCAGAATTTCATCTGCGGAAACGGGCCCGACAGCGCCTTCAGCGCCGCCGTGCCGCCAGCCTGCTCGGCGGGGAAGAACTTGCAGGTGAGCCGCCCGGCCGCGACCGCGCGCATGCAATCGGACGCCGTGGCGACGCCAGGCAGCCAGGGTAATCCAGCAGCGCGCATGGCGTCGTCCACGGCCTCGGAGAAACCGGGACTGACGACGGCCTGCGCGCCGGCATCCTTGACCTCGGTGACCTGGCCCGGCGTGACGACGGTGCCGGCCACGCTCAGGATTTCCGGCACCTCGCGCGCAATCGTTTCCAGAGCGGCCATGGCGGCGGGGCGGCGCAAGGTGACCTCGATCACATCGATGCCACCTGCCAGCAGCGCGCGCGCCAGCGGGGCCGCCAGATGCGCATCCTCGATCACCACCACCGGCACGACGCCGCAGGCGGCAAGCCGCGCGATTTCCGGTTCATTCGACATGGGTCGCAACTCCTCAAAGGCCTCGCGCCCGCTTAAGCCTTCGCCCAGTACACGTCGAGCCCCTGCGGCCGCTCCAGCAGCAGATCGACGGGAAGCGCCACGGCACGCTCAGGCGCTGCCTTCAGCACGGCTTCCTTGACGCCGCCGGCCGCGAGCAGACAGGCCCAGCCGACACCGGCGAGCCGGCCGGCGGACAATGACAGGCGCGGCGGCAGGCCCGGCGGACGAGCCATAACGACGTCGCCATCGCCGCCAGCCACAGGCGCGCCACCGGGGAAGAGCGAGGCGATGTGGCCATCCGTTCCCATGCCGCAGACCAGGAGGTCGATCGGCGGCAGCGCCGACAGCACACCGCCCAAGGTCGAGGCAGCCGCCTCGATATCGCTGCCATAGCCGTGAAAGCTCAGGAAAGCGGCGCGCCCGTCCAGCAGCGGCGCGAAATTCTCGCGGATCATCCGCTCGTTCGAGGCCACGTCGTCTGGCGCGACGAAACGCTCGTCGGTCGGCAGCAGCGTGACCTTGTCCCAGGCGAGATCATGGTCGCCGAGACTTGCCAGGAACCGCGCCGGCGTGGTCCCTCCCGGCACGCAGAGCAGAGCCCGCCCTTGCGTATCCAGCAGAACCCGGAGCCGGATCGCGACCGCCTCGGCCAGCGCCTCGGACGCATCGTGCAGCGTCTCGAAGCGATGCCAGACCAGCGGGCCTGCGGCCGTCGACATCAGATCAGGTCCTCCGGATCGGCCCATGAGCGGCCCTCCCGCTCGATCAGGCCGATCGCCTGGGACGGCCCCCACGAACCCGCCGTGTAGCGATGCGGATGGGGGGCATAGTCCTGCCAGCCGGCAATGATCGGATCGATCCAGGCCCAGGCCTGCTCGACCTCGTCGCGATGCATGAACAGGGTCTGGTCGCCCCGGATGACGTCGGTGAGCAGGCGTTCATAGGCATCGGGCGTGCGCTCGTCGAAGGCGGTCGAATAACGCAGATCGAGCTGGCGCGGCACGATCTTGAGTTTGCCCGAACCCGGCACCTTCATCATCAGCTGGAGCTGGACGCCGTCATTGGGCTGGAGCCGGATGACGAGGCGGTTGGCGTCGAGCCTGTCGCAGCTGCCGCCGCCGAAGATCGAGTGCGGCACCGGCTTGAAGGTCACCGCAATCTCGGAATAGCGCTGCGCCATGCGCTTGCCGGTGCGCAGATAGATCGGGACGCCGGCCCAGCGCCAGGTGTCGATCTCGCAGCGCAGGGCGACGAAGGTCTCGGTGTTGCTGGCATGGCCGAGTTCGTCGGCGTAGCCGCGCACGCGCTGGCCATCCATCTGGCCGGGACCATATTGCCCGCGCACGGTGTAGCGCTGGACGTCGGGGCCGACGATCGGGCGCAGCGCCTTCAGCACCTTGATCTTCTCGTCGCGAACTGCGCCGGCCTCCAGCATGTTGGGCGGCTCGATGGCAAAAAGCGTGAGCAGTTGCATGAGATGGTTCTGCACCATGTCGCGCATGTGGCCGGCCTTGTCGTAATAGCCGGCGCGGGTCTCCAGCCCGACCGTCTCGGCCACCGTGATCTGGACGTTGTCGATGTCGCGGCTCGACCAGGAGCGCTCGAACAGCGTGTTGGCGAAGCGCAGCACCAGCAGGTTCTGCACCGTCTCCTTGCCGAGGTAATGGTCGATCCGGTAGGTCCGGTCTTCCGGGAGGATGGCGGCGACGGCGTCGTTGATCTCGCGCGCCGAAGCCAGATCGCGCCCGAGCGGCTTCTCCAGAATGATGCGCGAGGTCGGCGTCAGGATGCCGGCCTTGTCGAGGTTCTGGCAGATCGGGATGAAGAGGTCCGGCGGCGTCGAGAGATAGAAGGAGCGGACGCGGTCGGTGTCGCCGAGCGCCTTCTTAAGCGCCTTGAAAGTCTCGGGCTTCAGCGCATCGGCCTGCACCATGGTGAGGCGGCGCAGGAAATCCGCGATCTGCTCAGGGCCGAGCCCTTCCTCCTTGAGGCGCTTGGCAACCTGCTTGGGCAGACCCTCGACATCCTCCTCCTTGCGGACCATGGCGAGGATGCGGCTGTCCTCCGAGAAGACGCCCTCCCGGTTGCGCTGGGCCAGCGCCGGAAACAGCTTGCGCAAGGCGAGATCGCCGCTGGCGCCGAAAATCACGAGATCGAAGGTCGGCACTGGCGTGCGCTCGGGCGCGGCCTCCAGTCTCGGGGCGCGGTCGGCGATGGCATCCATGGGATTGGGCTCCGTGACGGTCAGGCGGCTGTCGAGTTGAAGGCAAGCCTGCGACGAGAATGAGACCTCGCAGGGATCTTGCCAAACGCTTTGGCGGCAAGGCCGCACTGCCCCGTCAGCCGGCGCGCCTGAAGCCCTCGCTCGCGGTTAGCAATTGCTGGGCGTAGGCGGTCTGCGGGCTGCGGGCCGCGAGTGTGGCGGAGGTCATCTCCTCGACGCCGCGCCCGAACTGCATCACGAGCAGGCGCTCGCACATATGCGCGACCACGGCGAGATCGTGGCTGACGAGGATGTAGGTGAGCTTGCGTTCATGGCGCAGCGCCTGCAGCAGGTTCAGGACCTCGGCCTGGATCGAGACGTCGAGCGCCGAGGTCGGCTCGTCCAGCAGCAGGATCGTCGGCTCCAGCACGAGCGCGCGGGCGATCGCGACGCGCTGGCGCTGGCCGCCCGAAAGCTGGTGCGGGTAGCGGAACCGGAACGAAGACGGCAGCCCGACCTCGGCCATGGCCCGGGCGATTTTGGCCTCGGCATCACGAATCCCGTGGATCGCCAGCGGCTCGGCCAGCGCATCATCGACGGTCTTCTTGGGATGGAGCGAGCCGTAGGGGTCCTGGAAGACCATCTGGGCGGCGCGGTGAAAGGCCTTGTTCCGGATCTTGGGCTGGCTCTCGCCCAGGATCGCGACATCGCCGCTCCATTCCCGGTTGAGGCCGGCGAGAACACGCAGCACGGTCGATTTGCCCGAGCCGGACTCGCCGACGATGCCGTAGCTCTCGCCGGGCTGCACGGTGAAGGAGAGGTCTTTCACGACATGCGAATCGCCGAAGGAGACGTTGAGCTTGTCGATGATGATGGCGGGTTGCGTGGGCATGTCGGTCCCGCTCATGCCAGCCATGCCGGATCGCGGTTGAGGGTCGAGAGCTTCTCGCGGGGGTGGTCGAGATCGGGCAGGCAGCCGAGCAGGCCCAGCGTGTAGGGGTGGCGGCGACCGCGCGCGGATTCGTCGGCGAGCTCAGCGGCCGGCAGCGTCTCCATCGCCTTGCCGCCATACATCACGATCACGCGGTCGCAGAAGGACTGCACCAGATGCAGGTCGTGGCTGATGAAGATCAGCCCCATGCCGCGGCTGGTGACGAGATCGTCGAGGATTTTCAGGATCTGCAGCTGCACGGTGACGTCGAGCGCAGAGGTCGGCTCGTCCGCGATCAGGATGTCGGGCTCGGCGATCAGCATCATCGCGATCATGACGCGCTGGCCCATGCCGCCCGAGACCTCGTGCGGGTAGAGTTCGTAGACGCGCCCCGGCTCACGGATCTGTACGGCCTCGAGCATGGCGAGGCTGCGCTCCCTCGCCTCCCTGGCGCTGGCCTTGTGATGGACGCGATAGGCCTCGGCGATCTGCTCGCCCACGGTCTGGACCGGGTTGAGCGAGAATTTCGGATCCTGCATCACCATCGAGATGTGGCGGCCGCGCAGCTTGCGGCGCGTGCGCTTGTCCATCGTCAGCAGATCCTGGCCGCGATAGACCATGCGATCGGCCAGCACCTCGCCGGGATAGGGGATGAGGTCGAGGATGGCGCGGCCCGTCATCGACTTGCCGGAGCCGGATTCGCCGACGATGCCGAGCCGCTCGCGGCCCAGCGTGAAGGACAGGCCCCGGACCGCGCGCACAATGCCGGTCGGGGTGTGAAAATTGACGCGGAGATTGTCGAGTTCGAGCAAGGGCGTTTCGCTTGTCATGGTCACCTCTGGTCCATGACGTCGCGCAGACCGTCGCCGAGCAGATTGAAGCCGAGCGCGACGATGCAGATGGCCAGCCCCGGGAAGGTCGCGACCCACCACTGGTCGAAGATCTGCTCGCGGCCGGCCGAGATCATCGCGCCCCATTCCGGGATCGGCGGCTGCGCGCCCAGGCCCAGGAAGCCGAGGCCAGCCGCAGTCAGGATGATGCCGGCCATGTCGAGCGTGGTGCGCACGATCAGCGAGGGCAGGCACATCGGCACGACATGCTTCCAGACGATGCGCCACTGCGAGGCGCCCTGCAGCCTGACGGCGGCGATATAGTCCTGCTGCCGGATGATCAGCGTCTCCGCCCGGGCGACGCGGGCATAGGGCGGCCAGGCGGTAATGGCGATGGCGATGACGGCGTTCTCCAGCCCGGGTCCGAGCGCGGCGACGAAGGCCAGCGCCAGCACGAGGCGCGGGAACGCCAGGAACACGTCGGTGATGCGCATCAGCAGCCGGTCGACCCAGCCGCCGAGATAACCCGAGGTCGCGCCGATCAGGAGGCCGATCGGTCCGACCGAGATCACGACGAGGACGACGATGACGAGCGTCACCCGCGCGCCGTAGACGATGCGGCTGAAGATGTCGCGGCCGAGCGAATCCGTGCCGAACCAGTTGACACCCGAAGGCGGCATCAGACGCCGGTCGAGGTTCTGGGCCAGCGGATTATGGGGCGCGATCACCGGCGCAAGGGCCGCGACCAGCAGCAGCGCGACGACGATCACGAGCCCGGCGACCGCCAGCGGATTGCGCTTGAAGGCGAGCCATTGCCGGTAGAGCTGGCCCAGCCGCGCCTGTCCGCGCGAAGCTGGTGAGTCGGTGACGAGATAGTCGGTCCAGGTGCTCATGCCAGCTCGAGTCGAATGTTGCGGCCCACCGCTCTGGCGGCGCGCGAGAGCATGCCGAGCGTGACCGAATCGTTGTTGGGATCGAGCAGCCGGTTCAGTTGCGCTCTGCTGGTGGCCAAGCGCCGCGCCATTTCGACCTTAGTGATTTTCTGCTCCTGCATGATTTCGCTGAGTTGCCAGGCGATGACTCGCTTGACGGCGGTCTCGGTGACCTCCTCGTAGATGCCATCTTCCTTCAGGAAATCGTCGAACGACTGCCCGAGGCGACCTTTCTCAAGACCTTCTCTCAAGACCTTCGCTCATCTCACAATCCTTTCATCCGCCTCGTGGCGATATCAAGCTCGCGATCCGGCGTCTTCTGAGTCGTCTTTTCGAAGTCATGCAGAAGCGCCATCCGACCCTCGTGAATGCAGAACAGAACCCGCGCGATGCGCCCGCCCGAGAGGTTCGTTCTCACCTCCCAAAGACCCTTGCGTCCCGCCAGAGAGCGACACAGAGGCATGCCGACAGGCCAGCCAAACTCCACCGTCTTGATATCGATTCCGATCGCCTTCCGATCCTCCGGAGAGAGACCCCGTAGCCACTCCCTGACGGGAGCAGCGCCCCTCTCGGCTCATAGAATTTCGCGGCCAGCTTCTTTTCGAATGGCTTAGGCATGAGTACCAAAATTGATACATTGACGCAATGACTGCCTTTACCGTGTCCTGGGATCGACCAGACGGCCGATGATGTCGGAGATGAGATTGACGCCGATGAAAACGCCGCCGACGACCAGCGTGCCGCCGAGGACGGCATTCATGTCGGCATTGAGCAGCGAGTTGGTGATGTAGCGGCCAAGCCCCGGCCAGGCGAAGATCGTCTCGGTCAGCACCGAGCCCTCCAGCAGATTGGCGTAGGAGAGCGCGATCACCGTGACGAGCGGCACCACCGCGTTGCGCAACGCGTGACGCCAGATCACCCGGACCTCCGACATGCCCTTTACGCGGGCGGCGACGACGTATTGCTGCTGCAGCTCGGTGATCATGAAGCTGCGCGTCATCCGGCTGATATAGGCGACGCTGAGCAGGCCGAGCACGGCCGAAGGCAGGATCAGGTGCGACCAGGCGTCCCGGAACGCCTCCCATTCGCCCTGCATCGCCGCGTCGATAACGAGGACGCCGGTGATCGGATCGACGAAATCCTGATAGGCCACGCCGATGCGGCCGGGACCGCCGACCCAGCCGAGCTTGGCGTAAAACAGCAGCAGGCCCATCAGGCCAAACCAGAACACCGGGACGGAATAGCCGAGCAGGCCGATCAGGCGCGCGAGCTGGTCGGGCCAGCGGCCCTGATAGACCGCAGCCAGCACGCCGAGCGGAACGCCGAGCGTCACGCCGATGGCCGTGCCGAGCGTCGCCAGCTCCAGCGTGGCGGGAAAGACGCGCTTGATGTCGTCGACGACGAGATTGGAGGTCAGCACGGACTTCCCGAGATCGCCGGTGAAGACCTTGCCGACATAGATCGCAAATTGCTGCCAGAGCGGCTTGTCGAGGCCGAGCGCGGCGCGGGCTGCATCGTAAACGTCGGGCTTGGCGTTGTCGCCGACCACCGCCAGCACGGGGTCGATCGGTATGACGCGGGCGATGAAGAAGGTGACCAGCAGCAGTCCGAAAATCGTGATCGCCACCGTCGAGATTTCGCGCCAGGCCAGCTTGCCCCAGCGCATCGACCGTCCCGCCATGCCTGTCGCCATAAAGACCCGACCGCTTCTTGTTGTTGGGGTTTTCGTCGTCTTGCCGGGGATTGCCCAAGCAAGAAATCCGCCGCGGCCGTTACAGCCGCGGCGGATCGATCACGAGAGCCGATCTCAGTTCTTGCTGAGCTTCGAGTAGAGGTTGCTGGCCGAGCCGGGCCCCAGGATCAGGCCGTCGACGTTCTTGCGGTGGGCGGCGACCTCGACCTGCTGGAACATGATGACGAAGGGCGAGACCTTCTGGTGCTCGCGCTCCATGCCCTCATAGCCGGTCTTGCGGGCCTCGCTGTTGGTCTCGAAAACCAGCGCGCCGGTCTTCTTGCTCATCTCCGGGATGTCCCAGGCATTGCGCCAGGCGAGCGTCTTGGAGCGGGCGTCCTCGGCGTTGTTTTCGTTGATCGCGAAGGTCTCGGCGTTGGTGTGCGGGTCCTGATAGTCCGGCCCCCACTGGCCGATATAGATGTCGTGGGTGCGGGCGCGGTACTTGGTCAGGGTCTGCTTGCCGTCGCCGGGGATCAGTTCGAGCTTGATGCCGGCCTGGGCCCAGTTCGCCTGCACCGCCTGCGCGATGTCGGTGATCGGGTTGACCGAGCGGGTGTCCATGGTGACCGAGAAGCCGTTCGGCAGGCCGGCCTTGGCGAGCAGTTCCTTGGCCTTGGCGGGGTCGAACTTGTAGGGCCGGTCGTCGATGGCGCCGAGGAAGCCCTTGGGCAGGAAGGCCTGGTGCGGCTTGTAGGTGCCGAACACGATGTTGCGCTCGATGGAATCGTAGTCGACGAGGTATTTCAGGGCCTCGCGAACCTCGGGCTTGGCGAGGTTGGGGTTCTTCTGGTTCAGGCCGAGATAGAGGATGTAGCCCTTCTCGCCGACCTGCTGGACGACATCGGCATTGGCCTTGACGGCTTCGAGCTGGTCCTTGGACAGGTTGCGGGCGTAGTCGACGTCGCCCTTCTCGAGCAGCAGGCGCTGCGATGCGGGCTCGGCGACGTGGCGCACCACGACGCGCTTCATCTTCGGCGCGCCCATGAACCAGGCGTCGTTGGCCTCGAGCGTGTACTGCTCGTTGGCGCGCCAGGCGCGCAGCTTGTACGCGCCCGAGCCGGCGGAGTTCTGCTTGAGCCACTCATAGCCGAAATCGCCGGCCTTCTCGTTGGCCTTGACCAGCTTGGAGTCGACGATCGAACCGACATTCGCCGTCAGGCAGTTCAGGAAGAAGCTCGGCGCGTAGGGCTTGTCGACGGTGATCGTGACGGTGCTGGCATCAACCGCCTTGACCATCGCGGTGACGTTGTCCTTGGTCAGGCCGAACTGGGTCAGGATGAAGCCCGGCGACTTGTTCAGCGCCACGACGCGCTGGAACGAATAGACCACGTCCTCCGCCGTCAGCGGATTGCCCGAGTGGAACTTGACGTTGGGCTTGAGCTTGAAGGTGTAGGTCTTGCTGTCGGGGCTGATGGTCCAGCCCTCGGCGAGATCGCCGTAGAGCTTCGAGGGGTCGGCCAGATCGAACTTGACCAGCTTGTCGTAGACGTTGCCGACGACTTCGCCGCCGGAAAACTCGAACACCTCGGCCGGGTCGAGCGAAATGATGTCGTCGATCTGCTTGGCCATGACGACCGTGTCCTTCGGCGTCTGGGCCATCGCGGTCGAGGCCATCAGGGCGCTGAAGGCGGATACCGCCAGCAATTTCGCTACATGACGCATGGAAATTCCCCATCGTTTGATTTCGCCGGCCGCTTTTCGGCCGTTCGGTGCATTTTGGGACCAGTTCACGGGCGATGTCCAGCCATGACGCTCGCAAGCGCCCGCAGCCCGAAGGCAGCCCATGCCTAATTCTTGCGCAGCCGCTCGATTCGATGGCGCAGGCGCGAACAGTTTGCTGCTTTGCCTGCCCAGCCTGCATCGCTAACGTGGAGCTTGCGGGGCGGCTTGCCCCGGGACTTCAGCAGGTGCTTAGCCCTTGGCCATCATCGCCGCGCTCAACCACGTCACCCATTACAGCTATGACCGCCCGGTCACGCTGGGGCCGCAGATCATCCGCCTGAGGCCGGCGCCGCATTGCCGCGCGGCGATCAACAGCTACTCGCTGAAGGTCTCTCCGCCTGAGCATTTCGTGAACTGGCAGCAGGATCCAAGCGGCAACTGGCTGGCGCGCTTCGTCTTTCCCGAGCCGGTGAAGGAATTCCGGATCGAGGTCGACCTCGTCACCGAGCTCTCGATCATCAATCCGTTCGACTTCTTCGTCGAAGCCGACGCCGAGATCTTCCCCTTCGCATACCCCGAAGAGCTGCGCGCCGAGCTTGCGCCCTATCTCGTCACCGAGCCGGCCGGGCCGCTGCTCGAAGCCTATCTCAAGACGATTCCGCGCGAGCCGACCAACACCGTCAACTTCATCGTCGATCTCAACGCGCGGCTTGCCGGCGGCATCGCCTATGGCATCCGCATGGAGCCGGGCGTGCAGGAGCCCGAGCACACGCTCGACATCAAGTCCGGCTCCTGCCGCGACACGAGCTGGCTGCTCGTCCAGATCATGCGGCATCTCGGCTTCGCGGCGCGTTTCGTCTCGGGCTACCTGATCCAGATGAAGGCCGACATCGACCCGCTGGAAGGTCCGCGCGGCACCGACAAGGATTTCACCGACCTGCACGCCTGGTGCGAGATCTACATCCCCGGCGCCGGCTGGATCGGACTCGACCCGACCTCGGGGCTGCTCACCGGCGAAGGACATCTGCCGCTGGCGGCCACGCCGCATTATCGCTCGGCCGCGCCGGTCTCGGGCGCGGCGAGCTATGCCGAGACGACCTTCGACTTCGCCATGAGCGTGGCGCGGGTGCACGAGGTGCCGCGCATCACCCTGCCTTTCTCCGACGAGAGCTGGCAAAAGCTCGATGCGCTGGGCGAGCAGGTCGAGGCCGATCTGAAAATGCAGGACGTGCGCCTGACCATGGGCGGCGAGCCGACCTTCGTCTCCGTCGACGACCAGATCGGCGAGGAATGGAACATCGCCGCTGTCGGGCCGACCAAGCGCCAGAAGGCCGACGACCTGATCCGCCGGCTGCGCGAACGCTTCGCGCCCGGCGGCATGCTGCATTACGGCCAGGGCAAATGGTATCCCGGCGAGAGCCTGCCGCGCTGGGCCTTCGCGCTGTACTGGCGCGCCGACGGCGAGCCGATCTGGCGCGACGCCGCGCTGATCGCGCGCGAACCCGGCGCATCGACCGGCGGCGACCGCGAGCTGGAGGCCGCCGCCTCGATCCGCGATGCGGAGACGCTGGCGGCCGGCCTTTCGGACAAGCTCGGGCTCGGCGCCGACTATGTGCTGCCGGCCTATGAGGACACCGGGCACTGGCTGCTGAAAGAGGCGCAGCTGCCCGACAATGTCGACCCGCTCGATCCACGCCTCGCCGATCCGGAGGAGCGGGCGCGCATGGCGCAAGTCTTCCAGCTCGGTCTGGGCAAGCCGCGCGGCTACGTTATTCCGGTGCAGCGCTGGCAGTCACAGGCCGGCGACCGGCGCTGGCGCTCGGAGAAATGGAAGCTTAGGCGCGGCATGCTTTTCCTGGTGCCGGGCGATTCCCCCGTCGGCTACCGGCTGCCGCTCGGCTCGCTGCCGGTGATCCCCAAGGACCAGTTCCCGCACATCCATCCGCAGGACCCGATGGAGCCGCGCGGACCGCTGCCGCGCTACGGCTTGGCGAGCGGCGCGTCTGCTCCCGCAACCGCTGTCGCCGACAGCCAGCCGGCCTCGCCTGCCGCCACGCCACAGATGTCGCGCTCCGTCGATCCCGCGCCGGGTTCCGGCGCGCAGGATCGCACCGAGCAGGAAATCGGCGGCGAGCATGTCCGCACCGCCATCAGCCTCGAGGTTCGCGACAACATCCTGTGCGTCTTCCTGCCGCCAGTCGAAAAGCTCGAGGATTATCTCGAGCTGATCGCCAGCGTCGAGGCCGTCGCCACCGATCTGAACCTGCCGGTCCATATCGAGGGCTATTCGCCGCCCAGCGATCCGCGCCTCAACGTCGTCAAGGTGACGCCCGATCCCGGCGTGATCGAGGTCAACATCCACCCGGCCAAGAACTGGCGCGAAGCGGTCGAGATCACACGCGGCGTCTATGAGGAGGCGCGGCAGACGCGGCTCTGCGCCGAGAAGTTCATGGTCGACGGTCGCCACACCGGCACCGGCGGCGGCAACCATGTCGTGCTCGGCGGCGTGACGCCGCCGGACTCGCCCTTCCTGCGCCGGCCGGACCTGCTGAAGAGCATCATCCTTTACTGGAACAGGCATCCTTCGCTGTCCTTCCTGTTTTCGGGCCTGTTCATCGGCCCGACCAGTCAGGCGCCACGCATCGACGAGGCGCGCTTCGACCAGCTCTACGAACTGGAGATCGCGCTGGCGCAGGTGCCTGGTCCGGGCCAGCCCACGATCCCGCTTTGGCTGGTCGACCGGCTGTTTCGCAACCTGCTGGTCGACGTCTCCGGCAACACCCACCGCACCGAAATCTGCATCGACAAGCTCTATTCGCCTGATGGGCCGACCGGACGGCTCGGGCTGATCGAGTTCCGTTCCTTTGAAATGCCGCCCGATGCGCGCATGTCGCTGGCGCAGCAGCTCCTGATCCGGGCGCTGGTCGCGTGGTTCTGGCGCGAGCCGCAGGGCGGCAACCTCGTACGCTGGGGCACGACGCTGCATGACCGCTTCATGCTGCCCGAGATGGTCTGGCAGGACTTCAAGGAGGTGCTCGCCGATCTCGGACGCGCCGGCTATGCCTTCGATCCGGTCTGGTTCGAGGCGCAGGCCGAGTTCCGCTTTCCGTTCTTCGGCAAGGTCGAGCATGGCGGGGTCGAGATCGAGATCCGGCAGGCGCTCGAACCCTGGCACGTCATGGGCGAGGAAGGCGCGATCGGCGGCACGGTGCGCTATGTCGACTCGTCCGTGGAGCGCCTGCAGGTCAAGGCCAAGGGGATCGTGCCCGGCCGTCACATCATCACCTGCAACGGCCGCCGCCTGCCGATGACGCAGACCGGCGGCACGGGCGAGGCGATCGCCGGCCTGCGCTTCAAGGCGTGGCAGCCGTCGTCAGGGCTGCACCCGACGATTCCGGTGCATGCGCCGCTGACCTTCGACATCGTCGACACCTGGGTCGGGCGGTCGCTCGGCGGCTGCGTCTACCATGTCGCCCATCCCGGCGGCCGCAGCTATGAAACTCCTCCCGTGAATTCTTACGAAGCGGAAGCCAGACGGCTCGCACGTTTCGAGGCGATCGGTCATAGTCCGGGCGCGCTGGCGATTCCGCCGGAAGAGCGCAGCGTCGAATTCCCGCTCACCCTGGATTTGCGACGCCCTTCAGGAGTGTAGACGCAAGCGATGGCGTTGCAGGGCCGATCACCGTCGATGCGCGTGAAGGCGGAGCGGCGCAACGCCCTGCTGGCCGGCTATCGCCCGCTGCCGGGCGCCTATGATGAGTTCATGGCCGCCGACGGTGCAATCCGTTCGCATTGGGAGCCGTTCCTGTCGGAATGGAGCGCGCTCAGCCAGGACGAGCTTGGCCAGCGCTTCGGTCTCGCCGACCGGCATGTCCACGACACCGGCGTCTCCTACCGCGTCCATGGCGATCTCGACGAGCGCGACCCCCTCGCGGGCGAGCGGGCCTGGCCGCTGAACCATGTGCCGCTCGTCATCACCGGGGCGGAGTGGCAGACGATCGCGGCCGGTGTGGCGCAGCGCGCACAACTGCTTTCGTCCGTGCTCGACGACATCTACGGCCCGGCGAAAATGATCGAGAGCGGGCTTCTGCCGGCGGCGATCGTCACCGGCAGCCCCGACTATCTGCGCCCCCTGCAAGGCGCGCCCGGCGGCGGTTCCCTCCAGCTCTACGCCGCCGATCTCGGACGCGGGCCCGACGGGCGCTGGTGGGTGCTCGGCGACCGCACGCAGGCGCCATCGGGTGCGGGCTATGCGTTGGAGAACCGGCTGGCGCTGGCGCGCGCTTTCCCCGACCTGTTCCGGAGCATGAATGTCGAGCGGCTGGCCGCCTTCTTCCAGGGTTTTCGCGCCGGGCTCGTCGCCAAATCCCGCCGCGTCGAACCGCGCATCTGCCTGCTGACGCCGGGTCCGCTGAACGAAAGCTATTTCGAGCAGGCCTATCTCGCCAAATATCTCGGGTTCCTTTTGGTCGAGGGTGGCGACCTGATGATGCGCGACGGGCGCATCCATGTCCGCACCATCGCCGGCCCCAAGCGCGCCGACGTGATCTGGCGGCGCATCGACGGCGATTTCTCCGATCCGCTCGAACTCAACGCCCGCTCGGCGCTTGGCGTCGCCGGCCTCGTGCAGGCGGTGCGGCAGGGCAATGTCCATGTCGCCAACGGGCTCGGCTCCGGCGTCGTCGAGGGGCGCGGGCTGATGGGCTTCCTGCCGGCGCTGGGCGAGCAGATTCTAGGGCAGGAGATGATCCTGCCCAATGTCGCGACCTGGTGGTGCGGCCAGCCGCGCGAGCGCGAGGCGGTGCTCGACCGGCTCGACGAGATGAGCATCGCGCCGGCCTTCCGCTCGGCCGGCGGCGGCCTCGACACCGATCCGGTGCTGGCCGGCGAGTTGCCTGCAGCCGAGCGCGCCGCGCTTCGAGCCCGGATCGAGGCGCGGGGCATGGACTATGTCGGCCAGGAGGTCGTGCGGCTCTCGACCATGCCGGTCTTCCAGAACGGCCGGCTGATGCCGCGCCCGGTGACGCTGCGCGTTTTCGCCGCCGCCACGCCCGATGGCTGGAAAGTCATGCCGGGCGGCTTTTGCCGGATTTCCGACGCACCCGACGCACGCGCTGTCAGCATGCGCAGCGGCGTGCGCTCCAGCGATGTCTGGGTGACGTCGGACGCGCCTGTCGAGCAGGTTTCGCTGCTGCCGGTGGCCGACCGTATCCCGATCCGCCGGCTCGTCGGCACGCTGCCGAGCCGCGCCGCCGACAATCTGTTCTGGCTCGGGCGTTATCTGGAGCGGACAGAGGCGACGCTCAGGCTGGTCAGAGCCCTGCTCGGCCGGCTGATCGACGCCGATGTGACCAATCCGGCGCGGCCCGACACGGTGCGCCGCCTCGCCAACCTGCTCGTCGCCTGGGGCGCTGCCCCGGCGACCAAGGGCCTGACGGCAAAGAGCGCGATCGCGCGCAATCCTGCCGGAGGCAAGGGTTCGCCGGTTCTGGCGCAGGCGACCTCGGCCCTCTACGACGCAGCCGAATATGGCTCGGCGCGCGCCAATATCGGCGAAGCGCGCCGGACGGCGTCGGTTATTCGCGAGCGCCTCTCGGTCGATGCCTGGCGGATCTTCGGCGACCTCCAGCGGCAGCTCACCCTCGAGCCGGGACGGCAGCCGAGCGAGGGCGAGGTCTATGAGAGCGCCGACCGGGCGCTGAAGTCGCTCGCCGCCTTCTCGGGCCTCTCCCAGGAGAACATGGTGCGCGGGCCGGGCTGGCGCTTCCTCGATATCGGCCGGCGCATCGAACGTGGCATCGCGACCTGCCGCTTCGCCCGGCATTTCGCCGAGACGACGGCCCAAAGCGACGGGCTCGACGCCCTGCTCGACCTGACCGATTCCCAGATCACCTATCGCTCGCGCTACATGGTCGGCGCGAGCCTGCAGCCGGTGCTCGATCTCGTCATGCTCGACCCCTATAATCCGCGCTCGGTCGCTTTCCAGGTCGACAGGCTCGACACCGAGATCGCCGACCTGCCGGTGTTGAGCGAGGACGGCATGCTGGAGGCCCCGCGCCGGCTCGTGCTCAAGCTCGCGACCGAATGCCGGACGGCTGAGGCCGGACGGCTCGACCGCACCAGCATCCTGCTGTTCGAGCAGTTGATGATGGGGCTGTCGAGCGCGATTGCCGAGCGCTACTTCCTGCAGAACAGCGCCCCCGAAGGCTCGAGGCTGACAGGCATCGCGTGATCTACGACGTCCGTCACATCACGACCTACGGCTACAGCCGGCCGGTCCCCTTCGCGCGCTGCATCCTGCGGCTGCTGCCGCGCAGCGATGGCGGCCAGACCATGCAGCGCGGCGAGCTGTCGGTGACGCCTCGGCCAGCCGAGCGCTCGGATACGCTCTGCTTCTTCGGCAACCAGATGACGACGATCACGATCTCGAAGCCGCATCGCGAGCTGAAGGTCGAGATGCGTGCGCGCGTCGCCGTCAACCGCCCTGCTCCGCCGTTCCCCGGCCTGACGCGGCATTGGGAGGAGGTCGGCGCGCTCGCGCTCGCCTCGACCAGCCTCGCCCCGGATTCGCCAACGCACCATCTGTTTCCGAGCCGGCTGGTGCCGCCCGTCGGCGAGGTCGTGGACTACGCGCGCAAAAGCTTTTCGCCGTTGCGGCCGGTGCTGGAGGCGGCCAGCGAATTGATGGCCCGCATCCGCCATGATTTCGAATACGACCCCGAGGCCACCGAGGTCTCGACGCCGCTGGCCGAGGCTTTCGCCAAGCGCCACGGCGTCTGCCAGGACTTCGCCCATATCATGATCGCCGGGCTGCGCGGCCTTGGACTGCCTGCCGCCTATGTCAGCGGCTATATCCGCACCATCCCGCCGCCGGGCGAGAAGCGGCTCGAAGGCGCCGACGCGAGCCACGCCTGGGTGATGCTGTGGTGCGGGCCGGAGACCGGCTGGATCGGACTCGACCCGACCAACGACCTGATCGTCGCCGACGACCACATCGTCACAGCCTATGGGCGCGACTATGCCGACGTCTCGCCGCTCGACGGCGTCCTTGTCGGCCCCGGCTCGCAGAAGATCGGCATCGCCGTCGACGTCATTCCCGTCGGCTGAACCCAACACTCCCTTACGAAGAGGCCTTCCATCGAGATAGTTGCTATGGCAACTTATCGACAGGTTGCGCCGCGGCACATCGAATCGCGACCGCGCAGCATGCCGCCTCTGGGTTTGGGAGAGATCATTGCGAACGCAGGTCGCCATCATCGGTTCGGGCCCTGCCGGGTTGCTGCTCGGCCAATTGCTGCATCTGGCCGGGATCGACAGCGTCATCCTCGAACGCAAGAGCCGCGACTATGTGCTGGCGCGCATCCGGGCGGGCGTTCTGGAACAGGGTACGGTCGATCTCCTCGACAAGGTCGGCGCCAGCGCGCGGCTGCACGAAGAGGGGCAGCAGCATCACGGCGTCGAGCTCCTGTTCGGCGGCCAGCGCCACCGCATCGCGCTCGACCGGCTGACCGGCGGCAAGCACGTCACCATCTACGGCCAGACCGAGATGACGCGCGACCTGATGGATCTGCGCGCGGTGCAAGGGGCCAAGACCGTCTTCGAGGCTGGCGACGTCGCGCTGCACGGCTTCGACGGCGCTACTCCTTATGTGACCTATACCGAGAACGGCCTCGGCAAGCGACTGGACTGCGAGATCATCGCCGGCTGCGACGGCTATCACGGCGTCTCGCGGGCGAGCGTGCCCGAGGCTGCGCTCAAGGTCTTCGAGCGGGTCTATCCGTTCGGCTGGCTCGGCATTCTGGCGGATGTCCCGCCGGTTTCGCCCGAGCTGATCTATGCCGGCGAGGAGCGCGGTTTTGCGCTGTGCTCGATGCGCTCGGCGACGCGCAGCCGCTATTATGTCCAATGCGCGCTGGACGAGAAGATCGAAGACTGGTCGGACGATCGCTTCTGGGACGAGTTGCGCCGGCGACTCGATCCCGCGACGGCGGAAGCGCTGGCGACGGGGCCCTCGATCGAGAAATCGATCGCTCCGCTGCGCTCCTTCGTCGCCGAGCCGATGCGTTTCGGCAGGCTGTTCCTCGCCGGCGACGCCGCCCATATCGTGCCGCCGACCGGAGCCAAGGGGCTGAACCTCGCGGCGGGCGACGTGCACTACCTGTCCGACGCGCTGATCGAGTTCTTCGTCGAGCGCTCGCAGGCCGGCATCGACGCCTATTCGCATAAAGCTCTGGCGCGGGTCTGGAAGGCCGAGCGCTTCTCCTGGCACCTGACCTCGCTGATGCACCGCTTCCCGGAGAACGGCGCGTTCGAGCAGCGCATGCAGAGGGCGGAACTCGACTATCTGGTGTCGTCGGAGCACGCGATGGCGGCGCTGGCGGAGAACTATGTCGGGCTGCCTTATTGAGCGCCGCAGCCTCAACATGACGAAACCTTAATCCGGCGATCCGGAACAGGCCCCGCATGACGTTCGTTTGTCTCCTGCTCGCAAAGAGCCGAAACGGAGGAACGACCGATGCACAGACGTTCATTCATCGCGGCCCTGATCGGCGGCACGGCGGCGCTCACCGGCGGCGCGGCCTTCGCCCGATCGACGCCTGCGGCCGATGCGGTCGCCGCCGGGCCCGTCGAGGTTCCGGCCGCCGCGCTGGATCAGGCTGACGCCGAGTTCACGCATATGCCTCCCGGCCCGCGCTGGCGCGCACACCGCGCCTGGCACCGCCGCAATCGCAGGGTGCGTCGCCGCTGGCGCCGCCGTGTCTGGCGCGGGGGCCGCTGGCACTACTATTGGTAAGTGACGATGCTGCCGCCCTTCGGGGCGGCAGCTGCGTTTCGGACGGAGGGCCAGCTCAAGCCAGCGTGTAGGCCGTCTTGACCGTCGTATACATCTCCTTGGCGTAGGCGCCCTGCTCGCGCGGGCCGTAGCTCGAGCCCTTCCGGCCGCCGAAGGGGACGTGATAGTCGACGCCCGCCGTGGCGAGGTTGACCATCACCATGCCGGCCTCGCTATTGCGGCGGAAATGCGTGGCATGCTTCAGCGAGGTCGTGCAGATGCCGGCCGAGAGGCCGAACTCGGTGTCGTTGGCGACGCTCAGAGCCTCCTCGTAATCCTTGACGCGGATGACGTTGGCGACCGGGCCGAAGACCTCCTCGCGCGAGATGCGCATGGCGTTCGTCGTCTCGGTGAAGAGCGCAGGCTGGAGATAGAAGCCGGGCGTCTCGCGGTTCAGCAATTCGCCGCCCCAGGCGAGCTTGCCGCCCTCGTCGCGGGCGATCTGGATGTATTTCAGATCCTGGTCGAGCTGGCTCTGGTCGACGACCGGGCCGATATGGGTGCCGCTTTTGAGCGCGTCATCGACGACGACACCCTTCAGGCGTTCGATGCAGGCCTCGACGAAGCGATCATGGATGCCGGCCTGCACGATCAGGCGCGAGGACGCCGTGCAGCGTTGGCCGGTGGAGAAGAAAGCCCCGGTGACGGCGCATTCGACGGCGATCTTGAGATCGGCGTCATCGAGCACCACGAGCGGGTTCTTGCCGCCCATTTCGAGCTGGACCTTCTTCATCGGCGAGGAGGCGATGCAGGCCTCGGCGACCTTGCGGCCGGTCGAGACCGAGCCGGTGAAGGAGATCGCGTGCACGTCCTTGTGCTGCAGCAGCGCCTGGCCGACGACCGAGCCGCGACCCATCACGAGGTTCAGCACGCCCTTGGGCAGGCCGGCGCGCTGGATGATGTCGACCAGCGCCCAGGCCGAGCCCGGCACCAGATCGGCGGGCTTGATGACGACGCAATTGCCCCAGGCCAGCGCCGGCGCGATCTTCCAGGCCGGGATCGCGATCGGAAAATTCCAGGGCGTGATCATGCCGATGACGCCGACCGGCTCGCGCGTGATCTCGACGCCGACGCCGGGACGAACCGAGGGCACGGCCTCGCCGCCCAGCCGCAGGCATTCACCGGCGAAGAAGGCGAAGATCTGCCCGGCGCGACCGGCCTCGCCGATGCCCTCGGCCAGGGTCTTGCCTTCCTCGCGAGACAGGAGCCGACCGAGCTCCTCCCTACGGGCGAGGATCTCGTCGGAAGCCTTCTTCAGGATCTCGTAGCGCTCCTGCGGATTGCTGCGGCTCCAGGCCGGAAAGGCGGCCTTGGCGGCGGCGACCGCGTCGTTGAGCTGATCGACCGTGCCCTGCGCATACTCGCCGACGACATCGCCGGTGTTGGAGGGATTGATGTTGCGCGAGGCGTTGCCCGCGCCGGTCCACTCGCCGGCGATCAGGTTCTTGAACATCTGCGTCATGTCGGGCCTCCCACGGCGTTTTTGATTTCGTGGGTGGTGGTAGCGCCTTTGGCCGGGATACGCCAATGCGCCGGCCTCATACGGCGGGTGCATCGGCGTATCGCGGGACCGGAATCAGAACTCCGCGTCGAGTTCCTCAAGCTCTTCCGGCTCCGATTGCGCGTCCTCGATCCAGCTTTTCAGCGCCGGCCATTGCGCGATCGTCGCGCAATACGCCTTGCTGACCGGATCGAGCGCGACGTCATAGGTCAGGAAGCGCGTGCAGACGGGCGCATACATCGCATCCGCGATCGAGAGCTTGCCGAAAAGATAGGGCCCGCCATAGGTCTTGAGGCATTCGCGCCAGATTTCGGTGACACGGTCGATGTCGGCCTGAGCGCCTGCCCAGACCTTGAAGCCGGGATAATGCGCCTTGAGATTCATCGGCAGCGCCGAGCGCAGATTGGCGAAGCCCGAATGCATCTCGCCGCAGACGGCGCGGCAATGGGCGCGCGCCTTTGCGTCCTGCGGCAGCAACCCGGCCTTGGGCGCGATCTCGTCGAGATAGGCCGCGATCGCCAGCGTGTCCCAGACCTTGACGTCGTCATGGGTCAGGCACGGCACGAGAAAGGACGGCGACAGCAGCAGCAATTCGGCCCGCGCAGAGGGATCATCGACCGACAGCATGCGCTCCTCGACCGCCAGGCCCGCCATCTGGCAGAGCAGCCAGCCCCGCAGCGACCACGACGAGTAGTTCTTGCTGCTGATGGTCAAGGTGGCGGCGGGCATGTCGGGCATCCTCTGCGACAGAGCGAGCGATCTTAGCAAAAGATGTTCCATTGCGGGCGACATGCTAGAACAATCTTGCGGACAAAGCCTTTTGCAGTGCAACATGACTGCGGGGTGGCAGGCTGACGGCGGCGGATAGGCCGTCCGGGGGCCGAGCGCTGTTCGTTCGGGGTCGCACACTGATGCTCTATGCTGCCTACCAGGCTCAATCAGACCTCATCAATCCAGCCCGCATGATGGCCCAGGCCGCGCTGACCGCGCTCGGCGCCAAGGCCATGATGGGCCAACCCGTCGATATCCGCGCCGCGGCCGCGGCCTATGAGATGATCACGCGCGCCGGGCTGACGCATGAACGACCGCCCTACGAGATCGACAGCGTCCGCGACGGCAATCGCGATGTGCCGGTGAGCGAGGAGGTCGTTCTGACGCTCCCCTTCGGCAGCCTGCTGCGTTTTCACAAGGACACCGAGTCGGCCCAGGCCAAAGTGCTGGTGGTCGCGCCGATGTCGGGCCATTTCGCGACGCTGCTGCGCAACACCGTGGCGACGCTGCTGCGCGACCACGACGTCTACATCACCGATTGGCACAACGCCCGCGACGTCAGCCTCGACCACGGCGTCTTCGGCTATGACGACTATGTCGACACGCTGATCGCCTTCATCGAGAAGCTCGGCCCCGACACCCATGTCGTCGCCGTGTGCCAGCCTTGCGTTCAGGTGCTCACCGCCGCCGCCGTGATGGCGCAGGCGGGCAGCGCTTTCCAGCCGCGCAGCATGACGCTGATGGCCGGTCCGGTCGACACCCGCATCAACCCGACGGCCGTCAACAAACTCGCCTCCGACAAGCCGATCGAATGGTTTCGCAAGAACCTGATCGCGACGGTGCCGGCGCGCTACCCGGGCGGCGGCCGCAAGGTCTATCCCGGCTTCATCCAGCTCGGCGCGTTCCTGGCGATGAACATGCAGCGCCACGTCAACGCGCATATCGACATGTTCACCCACCTCGCCACCGGCGAGACCGAGCAGGCAGCGGTGATCAAGAAATTCTACGACGAGTATTTCGCGGTGCTCGACCTGCCGGCGGAGTTCTACCTGGAGACCGTGCAGTGGATCTTCCAGGAAGCGCGGCTCGCGGCGGGCACGCTGGAGTATCGCGGCGAAAAGGTCGATTGCCGCGCGATCAAGCGCACGGCCCTGCTCACCGTCGAGGGCGAGCGCGACGACATCTGCTCGCTTGGGCAGACGTCCTCGGCGCATGATTTGTGCGGCGGTCTCAAACCCTTCCGCAAGCGCCACCACATGCAGGCCGGCGTCGGCCATTACGGCGTCTTCTCCGGTCGCAAATGGGACGGGCAGATCTACCCGATCGTGCGCAACATGATCCTGGCCAACAGCTGAGCCGGACGCTCACTTCTCCTTGATCGACAGGCCGTTCTTGCCGACCGATATCTCGACGCCGTCGGGCTGCTTCTTTTCCTGATAGAGCGCGTATCCAGTCGCGGCGAGGCCGGCGACGAGGAGCACGACGAGGGCGACAAGCAGATTGCGCGAAGCGGGCATCAAACGGTCCTGAACTGAACGCCGCGGAGGTTCGTGGCGGCTTCTCAACCGTTTGTGCAGCGCAATGTTCCCGCGCGACGCAATTCAGTTCGCGGCGACGCCGAACCAGCGGGTCGCGATGAACAAGCCGCCCGCGGCGGCGGTCGCTGTCAAAACCATGCCCCAGACGAGGTCCACCAGCGCCAGAGAGACGGAATAGCCGCGCAGCGTGGCCAAGTTTGTGGCGTCATAGGTGCCATAGGCGATGAAACCGAGCGCCGCGCCACTCAGCGCAGCGGCCATCAGGCCGCCAGTGCCGAGGTTGGGCAGGATCGCGAACCAGACCACACCCGCGACGTAGAACAGATAGAACAGCGCGGCGACGCCGAAACGCGGCTGATCGAGCATCAGATCGCCCAGACGCGAAACATAGAAGCCGCGCGCGACGTAACCGAGCCAGAGCGCGTCGAGCGGGAACAGGACCAGCGCGGTCGCGGCGTAAAACAGCAGGAAGCGCGTCATTCCGGTCGGTCTCCTGCACGCAGCGCCAAACGACGGCCGCCAACCCTACATAGGACAACCGCTCGACATGGCGAGGGTTCCGCTGCCGTCTCAGCGGCCCCGCGTCATACCTTGGCCGGCCAAGGCGACTGCAAGGCTCGACCAGGCGATGCCGAGGCACCAGCCAGCGATGACGTCGGTGGGCCAATGCACGCCAAGATAGATCCGGCTGAAGCCAATCAGGATGATCATTATCCACGCCAGAACCAGACAAAGCCTTGTGATCTCGACCCGTCTCGCAGCAAGCCCGACGAAGCCGGCAATGCAGAGCAGCGTCACCGCCGACAGGAAGGCATGGCCGCTGGGGAAACTCGCGGTAAAGGTCAGGGCGACGGGCTCGACGATATCGGGCCGCTCCCGCCCGATCAGGATCTTCAGCCCGGTGCTGGTCAGGGTCGCCGCCAGAACGCTGATGACGAGGCCGATGGCGAGGCGGCGCTGGTTGGCGACCCACAGGGTGAGGCTCGCCGTCAGCGTCATGAAGCCGAGGCCGACGAAGCTGCCGAGCGCCGTCAGATCGCGCATCGCCTCGCGCAGCCAAGGCGGGCCGAGCGGCGTCGCGGGATCGCCGGTCTCGCGCAGCAGCAGGACGAGCGAGGTGTCGAAGGCGAAGCTGCGGCCCGACGCGATGAACAGCGCAAGGCCGAGAAAGCCGAAGCCGGCGGCGAGCGGAATGAGAAGGCGGGGCTTGAGCGGAAACATCGATGTCCTGGAAGGCGGTGCGCGAATCGTCAGATAGGCGGTGCCGGCTCGTTCAGACAGCCCTTGTTCAAACGGCCCTGGCCGCGATGATGCTGATCGCCTTCGGCAGCAGGCGATAGGCCAGCGAGCCGGCCCTGCGCTCGACCTCGCCGTCGAAGGTGATGTGGCCGCGACGCTTGTCGCGGCGGGTCAGCGTCACCTCCTGCGCCGTGAACGAGGTCAGATTGCCCGACTCACGCCAGCGGCCCGAGACCACCGAAAGCGCAGCCTTCCCGCGCGAATAGAGCCCGCCGGCGTTGAGGATGTGGACCTCGAAAACGCCGCCGTCGAGCTTCGCGCGCCGCCACTCGGCGCCGTCGAAGCTGTTGATGGTGACCAGCACCGCGTCGGCCTCCACCTCGCGATATTCGTTGCCGGTGCGGATCTCCACCTTGATGGCGCGGGTGAACAGGATCGAGCGGGTCGCGGCGACGGCGAAGGCCGCCGCCCGGCTGAAGGGAAAGCGCCGGCGCGCATGCTCGCGCTCGCGCGCCATCAGGCTGAAGAAGCCCATGCCGGAAATCGAATGGAACAGCCGGTCGTTGACCCGGCCAACATCCATGATCACGGGCTCGCCCTTGCAGAGCGCCTCGACCTGATGCTCCAGCGCGCCATGGAGGCCGAGATCGCGGCCGAGCACATTGACCGTGCCGAGCGGCAGGATGCCGACGGGACGGTCGGCCTCGATCAGCAGCGGCAGGACGCCGTTGATCGTGCCGTCGCCGCCGGCGATCACCGGAATGGCGTCGAGATCCCTGATCGCGAGAGCAAGCGCGTCGTCGATCTCGCGTGGATGCACCAGCTTGACCTGCACGCTGCAATCATGCGCCGCGAAGGCCGCCTCGATGCGTCGCGAGAAGGCCTCGGGCCCCGCCTCAAGCACGGTTCCGGCGCGCGCGTTGACGATGACGGTATGATGCATGCCGGGCAGGCTCGCCTCAAACGGGCTGCGCTGCAAGCACAGGGCGTCGGCGTTCACCTCAATGCCGCCTGCTGCTGCCATCGCGCCTCCGCGGGAGGCGGCGTCGTTTCAGGCAGCGCCTCGTCGATCTCCTCCGTGATGACCTCGAAACGCTGCAGTCCATGCTGCCCGAAGGAATTCACCATCGCGACGTCAGTGGCGTCCCTGCCGCGCGCGATCACGACGCGCCCGATGCGGGCCATGTTGTGACGGGCGTCGAATGTGTACCAGCGCCCGTCGAGAAAAACCTCGAACCAGGCGTTGAAGTCCATCGGGGACGGATCCCTGGGCACGCCGATATCGCCGAGATAGCCATTGCAGTAGCGCGCGGGGATGTTGAGGCAGCGGCACAGTGCGACCGCCAGATGCGCGAAGTCGCGGCAGACGCCGATGCGCTCATCGAAAGCCTCGGCGGCGGTGCGGGTGGCACGGGCGAAATGATAGCCGAAGGTGATGTGGTTGTGGACGAAATCGACCACGGCCTGCACCCGCTGCCAGCCCGGCGCGATGTGGCCAAACAGGCTCCACGCCTGGCCTGAGAGCTTGTCGGTCTCGCAATAGCGGCTGCCCATCAGATAGACGAGCGCCTCGTCGGGCAGGCGCGAAGGCGGCACCTCACGGGCCGATGGGTGGACCGGATCGGGCTCGCCTGAATCGTGGACGACGCCTTCCGACTGCAGCAGCACACCCCCGGCCGGCGCGACGAGACGCCGGCAGATGTTGCCGAACTGGTCGAGATATTGCGACACCGGCACATCGATGGACGGGTTCAGCAGCGAGGTCGCCACCATCTCGTCGGGCCGGATCAGATCGTGCCGGCGCGAGGGATGGACGTCGAGCAGGGTAATCAGCGGCAAATCCTGCTGGCAGACGAGCTCGATACGGTAGCCATAGCGGATCTGCACGGCGCTCTCCTGGGTTTCAGCCTGACCAGCGTGTGAGGGCTGCAGTCGACCGGGAGCCGACCACCATTCGTCTCGATCATAGGATCCGAGGGTACATTTGGGTCTTGAAGTTAGAATCTTGGAGTATGTCGGTTTTCAGGACGCGCTGCGTCCGGAATAGTTCCCGCGAAAGGGAAGATGCGGGCCTTTCGGCCCGCATCCCGCCGCCACGACGGTTCGGCTGGGGGGATAGCAACCGCCGCGACCTGCGTCGGGCCGGCCGCTACATCATCCAGTAGGGCATCGTGCCATAGTAGTCATGGACGCGCTTGCCATAGGCCTTGTCGTCCCAGTCGGGCTCGCCCTCGCTGTCGTACATCGGGGCTGCTTCGAGCTTGTCCTTGGTCAGCGGCACGACGTAGCCACCGCGATTGGTGTCGTAGTCGAGGACGCTCCACGGGATCGGATGATACTTTTCGCCGAGCCCCAGAAAGCCGCCAAACGACATGATCGCGTAGGCGACCTTGCCGGTCTGCTTGTCCAGCATGACGTCGTAGATCTCGCCGAGGTGGTCGCCGCCGGCATTGTAGACATCAGTGCCCGCGACGCGCGCACCGGCGATCAACGGGCTCGACGACATCGTCATGGTTTGAACTGTCATGAGCGTTCTCCTCGGTCTGGAGCGGCAAGGCATGCCGCGGGATTGATTGGAAAACGTCCGCTCACGGCAAAGGTTCCTGTCCCAATTCATCTCCCGTTCAATGCCGAGGCGGCACAACGACGCAGCCTTGCACTCCTGAGGGAGCGCTGGTTCCGGAACCTTTCCCGCCGGAAGCTGTTGACGGCGAAAGGCATCGGCCGATGCCGGACGCCAAGGAGAAAAACGATGAAGAAGCTTATTATCCTCGCCGCATTGGCCGCATCGCTCGGCGCCTGCACGCAGCGTGAACAGAACACCGGCACCGGCGCGCTGATCGGCGCGGGCACGGGCGCGGTGATCGGCGGACTCGCGACCGGTCGGGCCGGCGGAGCGCTAGCGGGCGCGGCTATCGGTGGCGCCGGCGGCGCGATCATCGGCAACGCCACGACGCCCGATCAGGTTTGCTACGGCCGCGACGACTATGGCCGCCGCGTGCGCTACGCCTGCTGATTCAGCGCCAGGATCTCAACGCTGGGCCCGCTCTCCGAAAGGAGGGCGGGCTTTTCATTTCAAAGCCGCGCCGGATCAGACGCTGCCGTACGGCCCAAAGCGACCGACGAAGCGATGTCGCGTCCCGGGATAGAGCAGGCGTACGGCGGTGACCGGAGCATTCTGGTTCCAGGTCCGCCGCTCGACAAGCAGGCAGGCAGCTCCCGCCTCGACCGCGAGCAGGCGAGCCTCGTCGATTTCGGCCGCGATGGCGCTGATCGCGTGCTCGGCCTGCGACCAGAGACTGTTCTGCAGCAGCCAGTCGCCCGGCGGCGTCGTCCTGAAATCCTCGTTGCCGGCGGCCGGCACCGTGGCGAGATGGATCACCCGCTCCTCCAGCACATGCGGCTTGCCGTCGCTCAGATGCAGCGTGACGAGATGGGCGACGCGCTCTGCCCGCTTCACGCCGAAGCGGGAGGCGATCTCGGCCGACGGCCTGCCGTCGCGCCGCGACAGGATATCGTAGGCGTAAGCCTGCCCCAGCCGCCTGACCTCGTCTGGAATGGACAGGATGTCGAGCATGGCGTGGCTCGCCGGCGGGCTTGCCACAATGGTTCCCGAGCGGCGGCGGCGGGTGATCAGGCCTTCGCGGGCAAGCTGGACCAAAGCCCGGTGCACGGTCATGCGCGACGCACCAAGCTGCTCCATCAGCGCGTGCTCGGGCGGGACGGGTGAGCCCGGCTGCCAGGTTCCAGCCAAAATCAGGTCGCGGACGGCGCGCCCGATCTGTTCGTAGACCGGGCCCGCGCCATCGAGCCGCACCTCGTCCAGCCTGGTCTCCGCAAGCGTCATCAGCCGAGCAGCTTTCGCATCGTCGCGGCAAAGCGCGCGCGTATGGGCTCGCGGGCATGATGCCGACCGCCTGCCACGACCTTGCGGCCGCCGACGAAGACATCAGCCAGCGGCAAGGCGTTCGCCGCGAAGATGGCGCTGTCGAGCATGGCCTCGCCGGAGCGGCCGACGAGTGCGGGATGACCGGCGTCGAGCGCGACGAGATCGGCGCGATAGCCCGGCGCGATCTGCCCGATGGCGCGCCCGCAGGCCTGCGCTCCGCCGGCGCAGGCGTCCTGCCAGAGAGCGACGCCGGTCGAGACGCCGGCATCGGCCATCAGCGCGCGGCCGCGGTCGCGCAGGCGCTGCGAGTATTCGAGCTGGCGCAGTTCGGCGCCTGCATCGATCTGAATATTGGAATCGCTGCCGACGCCAAAGCGCCCGCCCGCCGCGCGATAGCGCACGCCGTCGAAGATGCCGTCGCCGAGGCTGGACTCCGTGATCGGACACAGCCCCGCGACCGCACCGCTGCGTGCGATGCCGTCGCGTTCGGCATCGGTCAGATGGGTCGCGTGGATCAGGCACCAGCGCCCGTCGAGCGGCGTATTATCCATCAGCAGTTCGACCGGACGGCGGCCGGTGATCTTCAGGCTGTCCTCGACCTCGCGCATCTGCTCGGCGACATGGATGTGAAACGGCCCATTGGGCTTCATGGCGCTGAGCCAGCCGAGATCATCGAGCGCGACCGCTCGCAGCGAATGGGGCGCAAGCCCGAGCCGGGCATCGGGCAGCATGCGCAGCGCCTTCTCGCTCGCCTCGACCAGCAAAGCGTAGCTGTCACGGTCGTTGACGAAGCGGCGCTGGCCGTGGACCGGAGGAGCGCCGCCGAAATTCCCGAAACGATAGAGCACCGGCAGCAGCGTCAGGCCGAGCCCGGTCTCGTCGGCGGCGGCGGCGACCGCACCCGCCATCGCGGCGATGTCTTTGTACGAGCGGCCATCTTTGTCATGATGCAGGTAGTGGAACTCGGCCAGCGCGGTGAAGCCGCCCTCCAGCATCTCGACGAAAGCCTGTGCGGCAATCGCCTGAACGTCATCTGGGTCGAGCCTGTCGAGGAAGCGGTACATCACCTCGCGCCAGGTCCAGAACGAGTCGTCGCTCGCGCCTCGCCGCTCCGAGAGCCCGGCCATGCCGCGCTGGAAGGCGTGGCTGTGCAGGTTCGGCATGCCCGGCAGCGCCAGGCCCGAGAGCACCTCAGCGCCGGCGGGCGCCGGCGCTCCCGTCGCGACCTCTGTGATGAAGCCGTCGACGACGGTCAGCGTCACGCTGTCGGCAAATCCATCAGGCAGAAGGGCCTGCGCCAGATGCAGGGTGTTGGTCACGCCATCGCTCCGTCTCTTAATTGCATAGGCAATTGACGCTTGCTATTTGCATATGCAATTGGCTAGCATAATGCCACGCCGGGGAATGTCGAGGGGGAACGCTGATGGCTGCGACGAGCATGCTCTGCGACCGGCTCTGGCGCAATGCGCGGCTCGCTACGATGGCGCCGGGCGACGCTCCCTATGGCGCGATCGAGGACGGCGTCGTCGCCGCGCGTGACGGCCGGATCGTCTTTGCCGGCCCGAAAAGCGAGGCCCCCGCCTTCGACGCGACCGAGACGATCGATTGCAGCGGACGTTGGATCACACCCGGCCTGATCGATTGCCACACCCATCTCGTTTATGGCGGCGACCGCGCCCATGAGTTCGAGCTCAGGCTGCAGGGCGCGAGCTATGAGGAGATCGCGCGGGCCGGCGGTGGCATCCTCTCCACCGTGAAGGCCACGCGCGCCGCAAGCGAGGCCGAGCTGTTCGCCTCGGCGGATCGCCGCCTCTCGGCGCTGATGGCGGAGGGCGTCACCACCGTCGAGATCAAGTCCGGCTATGGGCTGGAGATCGACGCCGAAGTCAGGACGCTTCGCGCGGCGCGCCGGCTCGGGCGCGAGCGGCCGGTCACGGTGCGCACGACCTTCCTCGGCGCACATGCGGCGCCGCCCGAATACAAGGGCCGCTCGGGCGACTATATCGACCTCGTCACCGGGCCGATGCTGGACGCCATCGCCGCGCAGGGGCTGGCGGACGCGGTCGACGTGTTCTGCGAGGGCATCGCCTTCTCGGCGCAGGAAACTGCGCGGGTTTTCGCTGCGGCGCAGTCCAAGGGTCTCGCGATCAAGATCCATGCCGAGCAACTCTCGAATCTCGGAGGGGCGAAACTCGCTGCCGAGATGGGCGCGCTGTCTGCCGACCACCTCGAGTATCTGGACGAGGCCGGCGTGATCGCGATGGGTGAGGCCGGCACTGTCGCGGTGATCCTGCCGGGCGCGTTCTATTTCCTGCGCGAAACGCAAAAGCCGCCGATCGAGCTGCTGCGGAAGCACAATGTGCCGATCGCGCTCGCGACCGACGCCAATCCCGGCTCCTCGCCGCTGACCTCGCCATTGCTCGTTCTCAACATGGCCTGCACGCTGTTCCGGCTGACGCCGGAGGAGGCGCTGGCCGGGCTGACCCGCCATGCAGCGCAGGCCCTGGGACTACAGGACACGATCGGCACGCTGGAGGCCGGCAAGCGCTGCGATCTCGCGATCTGGGAGATCGAGCGGCCCGCCGAACTCGCCTATCGCATCGGCTTCAACCCGCTTCACGCCCGCATCTGGAACGGACAATGAGCAGCTTCACTCTCAGCCCCGGCAGCGCCAGCCTGACGCAATGGCGCGCCGTGCTCGACGGCGCGGCCGTCACGCTCGCAAGCGATAGCGCCGCCGCCGTCGCCGCCGCGCAGACGATCGTCGACGACATCGTGGCGGCCGGCACCGTGACCTATGGCATCAATACAGGCTTCGGCAAGCTCGCCAGCGTGCGCATCGCCGACGCCGATCTTGCGACTCTCCAGCGCAATCTCATCCTGTCGCATGCGGTCGGCACCGGCCCTGCCTTGCCCGACGAGGTCGTGCGGCTGATCCTCGCCATGAAGGCGGGCAGCCTGGCACGCGGAGCGTCGGGCGTGCGGCCCGTCGTGATCGAGGCGCTGCTGCGCGCGCTCGCTGCCGGCGCGTTGCCGGTGATCCCCGCGAAAGGCTCGGTCGGCGCATCGGGCGATCTCGCCCCGCTGGCGCATATGACGGCGGCGCTGATGGGCGTCGGCGAGATCAGGCTCAACGGCATGAAGGTGCCGGCGAGCGAAGCGCTGGCGCGGATCGGGCTGGCGCCACTGGCGCTGGGAGCCAAGGAGGGCCTCGCGCTGATCAACGGCACGCAGGTCTCGACCGCGATCGCCTTGGCGGCGCTCTGCCAGATCGCGCGCGTCTTCGACGCGGCGCTGGTCGCAGGCGCGCTTTCGGTCGATGCGCTCAAGGGTTCCGATACACCTTTCGATCCGCGCATCCAGTCGCTGCGCGGCCAGCCGGGCCAGATCGCGGTGGCTAAAACACTGCTGACGCTGATTGCCGGCAGCGAAATCCGCGACAGCCACCGCTTCGGCGACAGCAAGGTGCAGGACCCCTACTCGCTGCGCTGCCAGCCGCAGGTGATGGGCGCGGTGGGCGACCTCCTCGCCAATGTCGCGGCGACGCTTGCGATCGAGGCCAACGCCGTGACCGACAACCCGCTGGTGCTGGGCGCGGGCGAAATCGTCTCGGGCGGGAATTTCCACGCCGAGCCGGTCGCTTTCGCAGCCGATATTCTGGCGATGGGGCTGTGCGAGATCGGCAATCTCGCCGAGCGCCGGATCGCATTGCTGGTCGACCCGGTGATGAGCAGCCTGCCGCCGTTTCTCGCCCGCGACGCCGGGCTGAACTCGGGCTTCATGATCGCGCAGGTGACGGCGGCTGCGCTTGCATCCGAGAACAAGCAGAAGGCGCATCCGGCCTCGGTCGACACGATCCCGACCTCCGCCAATCAGGAAGACCATGTCTCGATGGCGACGCATGGCGCCTATCGCCTGCTCGACATGGCCGCCAACGCCGCCAGCATTGTCGGCGTCGAACTGATGGCGGCAGCCGAAGCGATCGAGCATCATCGCCCGATGACGACGAGCCCAAGGCTTGAGCCGGTGCTGGCGCTGCTGCGCTCGCGCATCGCGCCGCTGGAGGCCGACCGCTATCTCGCGCCGGATCTGGCTGCGGCGACCGACCTCGTTTTGTCGGGCGCGATCGGCGAGGCGGCGGGGCTGGACGGGTTCGCGGAGTTGGGGCGATGACAGCGGTTCAAGGCATCTCGCTTGCTGGGCAAGCGGGCGCGGGGAACCCTCTCCCGGAGGGAGAGGGCTGGGTGAGGGGTCGGACGCTCACCGTATTGAGCGCGACCTCACCGCAGCCGCCGTTAGGTTGTCACGCCACTGGTCCAGCGGCCTTTACCTCTCCCCTGCCCCTCTCCTTACAGGAGAGAGGTTCCCTGCGCTTTGACGGACAAGAGGCAGTGCCAATGACGGTCGGCCCATGACAGACATCGTCACCGTCACCTCTGGCTCCTCCCCGCTAATCCTCTCGGTGCCGCATCCCGGCACCGGGCTGCCGCCCGAGGTTCACGCGGCCCTGAACGCGACCGGCCGCGCCGTGCCCGATACCGACTGGCATATGCGCGAACTCTACGGATTCGCCGCGCGCTTCCAGCCGACCATCGTCGAGGCGCAGCTGTCGCGCTATGTCATCGACCTCAACCGCGATCCGTCCGGCGTTTCGCTCTATCCTGGGCAGGCGACGACCGAACTCGTGCCGACCACGACCTTCGACGGCGAGCCGATCTGGGCGACCCTGCCCGATGCAGCCGAGATCGAACGCCGCCGCAAAGCCTATTTCCAGCCCTATCACGACGCGCTCGCGGCCGAGATCGCACGGGTCAAGGCGATCCATGGCTGGTGCCTGCTCTGGGACTGCCATTCGATCAAATCGGTGATCCCGCGCCTGTTTCCCGGCACGCTGCCGACGCTCAATCTCGGCACCAATTCGGGCGCGAGCTGCGCAGCCGTGGTCGAGGCCGCCGCCGTGAAGGCGATGGCCGGACAGCCACTGACCCAGATCGTCAACGGGCGTTTCAAGGGCGGCTGGATCACGCGCCACTACGGCAAGCCCGACAGCCACGTCCACGCCATCCAGATGGAGAAGGCGCTATCAGCCTATCTCACAGGCGAGCAGGCGCCCTGGACCTTCGACAAGCCGAAGGCCGCAGCGCTCCAGTCCGCTCTCTCCGCCATCATCTCGGCTGCTCTCGACGCGGCCGCCACGCTCGAAGGAACGCGTTCATGACCCGCATCGACAACAGCCGCGTCATCCGCTCACCCCATGGCAGCGAACTCAGCGCCAAGAGCTGGCTGACAGAAGCGCCCCTGCGCATGCTGATGAACAATCTCGACCCCGACGTCGCCGAAAAGCCGGGCGAACTCGTGGTCTATGGCGGCATCGGCCGCGCCGCCCGGACCTGGGAGGATTTCGACCGCATCTGCGCCTCGCTGCGCTCGCTCGAAGCCGACGAGACGCTGTTGGTGCAGTCGGGCAAGCCGGTCGGCATCTTCAGGACGCACACCGACGCTCCTCGCGTGCTGATCGCCAATTCCAACCTCGTGCCGGCCTACGCCAACTGGGAGCATTTCCACGAGCTCGATAAGCTCGGGCTGATGATGTACGGCCAGATGACGGCCGGCTCCTGGATCTATATCGGCACGCAAGGCATCGTTCAGGGCACCTACGAGACCTTCGTCGAGGTTGGCCGGCAGCATTATTGCGGCTCACTGAAGGGCAAATGGGTCCTGACCGGCGGGCTTGGCGGCATGGGCGGGGCGCAGCCGCTGGCCGCGACCATGGCCGGCGCCTCGATGATCGCGGTCGAGTGCAAGCCGTCCTCGATCGATTTCCGGCTGCGCACCGGCTATCTCGACGAAAAGGCCGACAGCGTCGACGAGGCGCTGAAGATCATCGAGGCCGCCCATGCCAGGGGCAAGGCCGTCTCCGTCGGCGTGCTCGGCAACGCCGCCGAGGTCTTTCCTGACATGGTCCGTCGCGGCATCCGCCCCGATGTCGTCACCGACCAGACCTCGGCGCATGATCCGCTCAACGGCTATCTGCCGGCCGGATGGACGCTGGCCGAATGGGAGGAGCGCAAGGAGCGCGACCCCGCTGGGACGATCGAAGCGGCCAAAGCCTCGATGGCGGTGCATGTGCGCGCCATGCTCGACTTCCACCGCATGGGCGTGCCGACGCTCGATTACGGCAACAACATCCGCCAGATGGCCAAGGACATGGGCGTCGCGGACGCCTTCGATTTTCCGGGCTTCGTCCCGGCCTATATCCGGCCGCTGTTCTGCCGGGGCGTCGGGCCGTTCCGCTGGGCCGCGCTCTCGGGCGATCCGGAGGACATTTACCGCACCGACCAGCGCGTCAAGGAGCTGATGCCGGACGACACGCACCTGCACAACTGGCTCGACATGGCGCGCGAGCGCATCAAGTTCCAGGGCCTGCCGGCGCGCATCTGCTGGGTCGGTCTCGGCGACCGGCACCGGCTCGGCCTCGCTTTCAACGAGATGGTGGCCAAGGGCGAGTTGAAGGCGCCGGTCGTGATCGGCCGCGACCATCTCGATTCCGGCTCTGTCGCCTCGCCCAACCGCGAGACCGAGGCGATGAAGGATGGCTCGGACGCCGTTTCCGACTGGCCGCTGCTCAACGCGCTGCTGAACTGCGCCTCGGGCGCGACCTGGGTCTCGCTGCATCATGGCGGCGGCGTCGGCATGGGCTATTCGCAGCATTCCGGCATCGTCATCGTGGCGGACGGCACAGCCGAGGCGGCAAAGCGGCTGGAGCGCGTGCTCTGGAACGACCCGGCGACCGGCGTGATGCGCCACGCCGATGCCGGCTACGACATCGCAATCGATTGCGCCAAGGCGAAGGGGCTGAAGCTTCCGGGCATCCTGCGCTGACGATGCGGATCATTCGCGCCGCCGACTGCCGGGTGATGCCGTGGAAGAACGGCGGCGGCGCGACGACGCAGATCGCGATCCATCCCGAGGGGGCGTCGCTCGACGATTTCGATTGGCGCATCTCGACCGCCCATGTCGGCACGGACGGGTCGTTTTCGCTCTTCCCCGGGATCGACCGCACGCTGGCGGTGTTGACGGGAACCGGCATCGCGCTCGCGTTCGGCGATGGTGAAACGATGCTGCTGGGCCCGGATTCGGACCCTTGCGCCTTTGCCGGCGACCGCCCGGTCGAAGGACGGCTCGTTGCCGGGGCGGTCGACGACCTCAACGTGATGACGCGGCGCGGCCGCTGGCGGCATCGCATGCGGCGCCTTGAGACATCTGGCGATGTGCCCCGCCCGGCCGGCATCTTGGTGCTGCTCGCGATCGACGACGGCTGGTCAGTCGAGGCCGATGGACGCAACGAATGGCTTGGTGCGCGAGATGCTGTCCTTATCGAGGGTGCTGGACCAGATTGTCAGCTTCGTCACGAAGGCGCGGGAACGCTTTATGCGATCGAGCTGTGGCCAGCGAACGCAGTTGACCAGAGTGACGCCTCCTCCTAAATTTCGCCTAGTCAGACTAGTCAGGGACATGTCATGAGCTGGGCGCTTCAGGACGCGAAGGCGAAGTTCAGCGAGGTCGTGAAGCGGGCACAGACCGAGGGGCCGCAGCATGTAACCGTGCGTGGCGAGCCTGCCGTCGTGGTCATTTCCGAAGCCGAACTGGAAGCGATCAGAGCCAAGGCTGGCGTCAAACCGAAGATGTCATTCGACGAGTTTCTCCTGTCCGGTCCCGCTTGGCCTGACGATTTCGTCGACCTGGTCAATGACCGTTCCAAAGATCCTGGCCGCGATATCGAGTTTTGAGGTATCTTCTCGATACCAACGTGCTGTCAGAACTCCGGCGCGGTTTCCCCGCGCCTTCCGACTGGATAGGGGCGACGCCATCATCCCAACGCTTTATCAGCGTGGTCTCGCTCGGCGAGATTATGAAAGGTATCGAGCAGATACGATCGAGAGAGCAGGACTTCACGCAATTGCTCTCGCAATGGCTAGCCATGCTTCAGTCGGAATATGCCGAACGGACGATGCCGATTGATACCGATGTGGCGCTTGAATGGGGAAGGATCGCGGCGGGGCGCAGCCGAGGCGCACCGGACGCCCTGATCGCGGCAACCGCGATCGTTCACGATCTGACGCTGGTGACGCGCAACGTGAAGGACTTCCAGGATCTGCCGCTCAAGCTCTTCAATCCCTGGAGCGCCTGAACTTTACTTCACCTGCGCCAGAAACGCTTCGACCGCCTGCCAGTTTTCGCTCGCGCCATAGGGGTTGCGGTCGGCGCGCAGGCTGCTCGAACCATGCGTGCCGGCTTTCGGCTTCAGCTGGACCTTTACCTTAGCGGGAGCTGCGTCGATGATCGCCTTCGCCTCGGCGATCTCGCCGGGGTCGCTTGCCGAGGAGACGAAGATCGGCGCCGTCACTTTCGCCGCCGCATTGCGCACGGTGCCGCGCCCGCCGAAATATTCGCCCGGCGAGAAGGCGAGCACGCCGGCGATCCCGGGATGTTTCGCCGCCAGCAGGAAGACGAGCGAGGCCGAATAACTCGAGCCCCAGACGACGACCTTGCCGGTACGGCCATCGGCCCTGGCCCAGTCGAGCGCGGCTTCGAGATCTGGCAGCGCCTGCTCGAACCCGGCATTGCCGCGAAAGCCCTTGACGGTGAGGTTGTCGCGGCCCCAGCCCGGCCCGCCGGAACGCTGGTCGAGCGCCAGCGCGTTGAAGCCGAGCGTGTTCAGCTTCGGCGCGATCGTGGCGTATTCGCCGGCGTTGGACGAAGCCTGATGGAAGAGCAGCACGACCGGCTTTCCCTTGTCGGCGTCGCCATAATATTCGGCATGGACCTTGACCTTGTCGGCCGAGGTCAGCGTCAGCGACTCGGCAGAGGCGCGGCCGGCGAAGGGCAGCATCAGCATGACAGCGGCGAAGGCGCGAAAGGCGAGGTTCATCGGGCGGGCTCCCAAGGCGAGACAGCCCGAAGTCTTACGCCATGCGCCGCGCACGGAATGTCACTTCGCACTCACGTTCCCGCGCCCGGTCAGTGAACCTCGGCCGCCAGCACGGCCTCGACCCGGATTTCCTCGACCAGCCGCTCCTTGAGAGCGACGAACTCCGGCGAGGTCTTGATGGTGTAGGGCCGGGGGTGGGGCAGCTCGACCTTGATGTCGGCCTTGATCCGGCCGGGGCGCGCGCTCATCACGACGACGCGCGAGGCCATGAAGATCGCCTCCTCGATATCGTGGGTGACGAACAGAACCGTCTTCTGCTCGCGCTCCCAGATGCCGAGCAGCATCTCCTGCATCAAGGCGCGGGTCTGGTTGTCGAGCGCGCCGAAAGGCTCGTCGAGCAGCAGGATCTTCGGATCGTTGGCGAGGGCTCGCGCGATTGCGGTGCGCTGCTGCATGCCGCCCGAAAGCTGCTTGGGGAAATGCTCCATGAAACTGCCAAGGCCCACGCGACCGGCCCAGTCGCGGGCGAGTTCCAGCCGCTGCCTCTCCGGCACGCCCTTCTCGCGCAGGCCGAAGGCGATGTTCTCGACGACGGTGAGCCACGGGAACAGCGTGTAGCTCTGAAATACGAAGCCGCGATCGGCGCCCGGCCCGATGACGGGAGCGCCGTCGAGCATGACCTTGCCTTCGCTCGCCGTCTCCAGCCCGCCGACGATGCGCAGCAGGGTCGACTTTCCGCAGCCAGACGGGCCGAGGATGGTGATGAAGTCGTTGTCGCCTACGCTCAGATTGGTCGGCGTCAGCGCCCGCGTCGGCTGACCGCCGCGCTGGGCCGGAAAGACCTTGCCGACACCTTCGATCAGAAGCTTGCTCATTTTCGCGCCCAATTCATCGCTGGGCCCATGGAAACAGGCGCTGGTTGACCGCCTTGAACAGGAAATCCGAGACCAGSCCGATCAGCCCGATGACGATGATGCCGAAGATGATCTGSCCGGTGTTCAGCAGCGCCTGGCTRTCGGTGATCATGTGGCCGATGCCGGASGAGGARCCGATCAGCTCTGCGACGATGACGTAGGTCCAGGCCCAGCCGAGCACGAGCCGGAAGATCTCGGCGATCTCGGGAGCGGCGTTGGGCAGGAGCACGCGGCGCACCACGGAGGTGTCGGTCGCGCCCAGGGTATAGGCGGCATCGACGAGGTCACGCCTGATGCCGCCGACCGCGACCGCGATCATCAGGATGAGCTGGAAGACCGAGCCGATGAAGATGACGAGCAGTTTCTGCGCCTCGCCGATGCCGGCCCATAAAATCAGCAGCGGGATGAAGGCCGAGGCCGGCAGATAGCGCGCGAAGGACACGAAGGGTTCGAGGAAGGCCTCGATCGGCTTGTAGGCGCCCATCAGGATGCCGAGCGGCAGCGCCACGATGACGGCGAGGATAAAGCCGCCGAGAACGCGCCAGATCGTCATGCCGATGTCGAAGGCGAAGCCATACTGGGTCAGCAGGCTGTAACCCTCGCGCAGCATGGTGAGCGGATCGGCGAGGAACAGCCGCTGGACGTAGCCGCCGAAGGTCGCGATGGACCAGAGCACCACGAACAGCGCGAAGAAGGCGACGCCATAGGCGACGCGGCTTGGCGCGGAGACGGGCTGGAGGGGTTTCATGGGAGGGCGATCGCCTGCGTCGAAGGGCGCTGGGAACCCCTCTCCTTTCAGGAGAGGGGCAGGGGTGAGGTGCTGGCCGTTGGACCAGTCGGGCGCAGGTTTGGAAGCGAGCGGTCAGGTCACGGCCGAAGCGTCAAATGGCCGACCCCTCACCCTGCCCTCTCCCTACGGGAGAGGGTTCCCCGCGCCCTTCTCGTCATGGTCGGGCTTGTCCCGACCATCCACGTCTTCGCTCATCGAGCCCTACGTCCAAGACGTGGATGCTCGGCACAAGGCCGAGCATGACGGGGAGGATGGAGATTGCATCAGCTCACTTGCCGGCGACGTATTTCGTCTCGACCAGATCCTTGAGATCAGGCTTGGCCTTGATCAGGCCGATCTCCAGCAGCAGGTCGGCGGCCTTGGCCGAGAAGGCCTGCCATTCGCCCGAGAAGAACGCCTTGTTGCCGGCGGCGTCCGACCATTTCAGGTAGGCAGCCGACTTGCCGAAGGCTTCGCCGGTCTGCTTCACATCGGCGCCCATGATGCCGAAGGCCTTGTCCTTTTCCTTGGCGATCATGTCGAGCGCCTCAAAATAGCTCTTGGTCAGGGCCTTGGCGGCGTCGTCATTGGCGGCGAGGAAGGCCGGCGTGCAGCCGAAGGTGTCCATCACCATCGGATAGTCGAGCGTGGTGGCGATGATCTTGCCGGCGTCGGGCTTCTCACGCACGGCGGAGAGGTAGGGCTCGTAGGTCAGGGCCGCGTCGTTCTGGCCGGCGATGAAGGCCTGCGCGGCGGGACCGGGTTCCATGTTGACGACGGTGACGTCCTTCACCGACATGCCGTTCTCCTTCAGCATCCAGGCGAGCGCGAAATAGGGCGAGGTGCCGGGCGCCGAGGCCGCGACGGTCTTGCCCTTGAGATCCTTGATCGAGGCGGTGGCGTTGCGCGTCACCATGCCGTCGGCGCCATAGCTCTTGTCGAGCTGGAAGATCTGCTTGGTCTTGATGCCGGCGCCGTCCCAGACGATCCAGGTCTCGACGGTGGTCGCGGCACACTGGATGTCGCCCGAGGCCATGGCGAGGTGGCGGTCCTTCTGCGGGATCTTCTTGATCGTGACGTCGAGGCCGTTCTTGGCGAAGATGCCGGACTCCTTGGCCAGCACGAGCGGCGCGAAGCCGGTCCAGCCGGAGATGCCGATCGCAACCTTGGTCTGCGCCTGGGCTGCGCCCGCCGCCAGCAACGCCGCGAGGCTCGCGCCCGCGACCATCCCGATACGCTTGAAAACCGTCATGACGACACCTTCCCCTGTTCGGACATCGAATCTGCCCCTGTTTGCGGTACGAAGCCTGCACCCGTCAGACTATCGCAGCCCATGGCGCAAGCCGATGCAACCTTCGTTCCAAGGCAGGTTAAATGCATATGCAAATACGTCAAGCCGAGGATCAGCGTCGCTTGGGACAGCGATGAATTTCTCTTGTTTGACAGGCGGAGAAACTTCTCCTCCCCTGCGGGTCTCCTGCGCGCCGCGCCAGCTCTTCCGCCTTTACCCTTCCGCCCAAGGATTTGCCCGACATGAACGGCGCCGACCGCCTCTGCGATACCCTGCTCGTCAACAATGTCGATGTCTGCTTCGCCAATCCCGGCACATCGGAGATGCATTTCGTCGCGGCGCTCGACCGCAAGCCGCAGATGCGCTGCGTCCTCGGGCTGTTCGAGGGCGTCGTGACCGGCGCAGCCGACGGCTATGCCCGCATGGCCGACAAGCCGGCGGCGACGCTGCTGCATTGCGGACCTGGCATGGCGAACGCGCTCGCCAACATGCACAATGCCCGCCGCGCCTGGACCCCGATGATCAACGTCGTCGGCGACCACGCGACCTATCATCTCCAGCATGACGCCCCGTTGACCAGCGACATCGAGAGCCTGGCCCGGCCGATGTCGCATTTCGTCCGCCGGATCGCGACGCCGGAGGATGTCGGGCCTGCGATCGGCGAGGCCTATGCCGCCTCGCTCTCGCTGCCCGGCGTCACCACCGTGATCCTGCCGGCCGATTGCTCCTGGGGCTCGGTCGAGCCGGCGGAACTGAAGCCGACGAAGGTGCCGGCGCTGAAAACGGTCGAAGCCGCCTCGATCCGCGAGGCTGCGGCTGCCCTGCGCAAACACGGTGCGCGCGCCGCGCTGATGATGTCGGGGCTGTCGCTTCGCGAAAAGCCGATGGAGATGGCGGCCCGGATCTGCGCCGCGACCGGCGCGCAGATGTATGGCCAGATGTCGAACGGGCGCATCGAGCGCGGCGTCGGCCGCGTCGCGCTGCCGAAGGTTTTCTACCCCGTCGACATGGCGCTGAACCAGCTCAAGGACATCGACTATCTCGTCCTGATCGGCGCGCAGGTGCCGGTCGGCTTCTTCGCCTATCCCGGCAAGCCCGGCCGGCTGGTGCATGAAGGCTGCATGGTCGCGACGCTGGCCAAACCGGGTGACGATCTGCCGGGCACGATCGCCGCGCTCGCCGACGAGCTCGGCGCGACGAAAACCGCACCTGTCTTTATCGCCCCGGCGCGCGAGAAGACCGAGGCGCTGCCGACCGGCGCGCTCGACGCCGACAAGGTCTGCACCATCGTGACGACGCTGCTGCCGGAGAACAGCATCATCTGCGACGAGTCGGTCTCGTCGGGCCGCGCGTTCTACCAGCAATGCCACCGCGCTCCGCAGCACGACTATATCCAACTGACGGGCGGCGCGATCGGCGAAGGCATTCCGCTCGCGGTCGGCGCGGCGGTTGCATGCCCGGACCGCAAGGTCATCGGCATGCAGGCCGACGGCTCGGGCATGTACACGGTGCAGGGGCTATGGACGCAGGCGCGCGAGAACCTCGATGTCGTCACGGTGATCTTCGCCAACCGGACCTACGCCATCCTGCATGGCGAGATGCGCGCCGTCGGCGTCAACGATTTCGGCCGCAACGCCAAGCTGATGCTGAACCTCGACGAGCCGGCGCTCGACTGGGTTTCGATGGCGAAAGGCATGGGCGTCGAGGCCGGCCGGGCAACGACGGCGGAAGAGTTCACGACGCTGTTCAAGGGCGCGCTGTCGCGCAAGGGCCCGTTCCTGATCGAGGCGGTGATCTGACGGAGCCGATTTTTGGATTGTAGCCGGCCCGCCATCAATCCGTCGCAAGGCCGTCGCCAATTCCGTGGCGGGCCTGCGACGCCGGGCCGATATTCGAGGAACAGACCAGCATGAACCGCGACGACATCCTCAAAGCGCCGTCGATGCCGGTCTTCAGCCCGAGCTATCCGCGCCCGCCCAACCGCTTCCTCAAGCGGGAATATCTGATCATCACCTATGAAACCGACCCGGAGGTGATCCGCGCGGCGCTGCCCGAGCCGCTCGAACCCGCTCCGGGCAATCTCGTCTTCTACGAGTGGATGAAGATGCCGGATTCGTCGGGCTTCGGCGATTACGAGGAAAGCGGCACCGGCATCTACGCGCAGTATCAGGGCAAGCCGTGCAATTTCTCGGTCCAGATGTATCTCGACGACGAGCCGCCTATCACCGGCGGGCGCGAAATCTGGGGCTTCCCGAAGAAATACGGCGTGCCGCGGCTGAAGGTGATGAAGGACACGCTGACCGGCACGCTGCATTATGACGACGAGCGCGTCGCCATGGGTACGATGACCTACAAGCATCGCAGCCTGGAGGATCAGCTCGACAAGGTCCGCGACGGCATCGGCGGCCTCAACGTCAATCTCAAGCTGCTGCCCGATGTCGACGGGACGCCGAAGGTCGCGCAACTCGTCGGCTACAACCTCACCGACATCACGGTCCATGGCGCCTGGGAAGGAGATGCGCGGCTGCACCTCATTCCTCATGTGAACTGTCGGGTCGCCGATTTCCCGGTGCGGCGGATCGTCAGGGCGCGCCACCAGGTGGTCGATTTCACCCTGCCCTTCGGCCGGGTGTTGCACGACTACCTGGCGCCGTAGCCGCGGCTCAGGCGAAGCCGCCGATGAACGCGTCGAGGCAGTCGCCGATCGCTTCGATGGCGTAGCCGCCCTCCTGAACCACCAGCGTCGGCAGGCCCATCGCCTTGATCTTCGCGCCGATCGTGCCGAAATCCGTGGCGTCAAGCTTGAGCACGCCGATCGGATCGTCCTTGTGGGCGTCGTAGCCGAGCGCGATCACCAGCGCGTCGGCTCCGAACGCCCTGATCGCCTCACCGGCCTTGTCGACAGCTGCAGCCATCGCCCCTCCGCTCGCGCCATGCGCCAGCGGCAGGTTGAGGTTGAAACCATCGCCGGGGCCATTGCCGCGCTCGTCCTCATAGCCGGTGTAGAACGGATAGTAGTTCGACGGGTCGGCATGGACCGAGATCGTCAGCACATCGTCGCGGCGGTAGAAGATCTGCTGCGTGCCGTCGCCGTGATGGGCGTCGACGTCGAGGATCGCGACCTTGTCGAACTTGGAACGCAGACGCTGGGCCGCAATCGCCGTGTTGTTGATGTAGCAGAAGCCCGTCGCCCGGTCGGCGCGAGCGTGGTGCCCCGATGGGCGGCAGAGCGAATAGACGCCGCGCTCGCCGGCGAGGAGCGCGTCCGCGCCCGCAACCGCCGTCTCGGCCGAGTGCAGCGTCGAGGTCCAGCAATGCTCGCCGATGGGCACCGACATGTCGCCGAGATACCAGCCAAGCTGGCCGATGAAGCCGGTCGGACGGCAAGGCGGCCTGACGGCCTCGTCGATGCGGCCGCTCCAATAGGGGAAGGTGCTTGGCCAGACCTCGGGGCCGCGCTCGGCCGGCAGATCCTGCCAGCGTGCCCAGGCGGTTTCGAGAAAGTTGATGAAACCGGCATCATGGATGGCGAGGATGGGCCCTGTGCCCCGCTCCTGCGGGCGTTCCGGCGCGATGCCATGCCGGGCCAGCGCCCCCAGCAGGCGCTCCGTGCGCTCCGGCAGATCCTTGGGCGCGACGACCCGGCCAAAGCGCAGATATTGCTGGGGATCGTGGAGAGACTGGTCGGGATGATAGAAGGCGCGCATGCGTGAACTCGTCTCGTTGTGGCCGGCGCGCCATCGCGGACGCCGTCTCGATTGCCGGAAGCTAGCAAGACCGATGCCCGCGGTCAGGCCGCAACGACGCCGTTACCCCCTGCATTCGTCGCAGGCCGCAAGGCCTACAGCCTGACGACATCACCGCCAGCGGCGGTCGCGTCCTGCGGATCATGCGTCACCATCAGCACCGGCAATCGGCGCTGGCGCGCCTGCGCGAAAACAGTCGCGCGAAAGGCCTCGCGCAGATCGCTGTCGAGCCTGGAGAAAGGTTCGTCCAGCAACAGCGCACGCGGCTGCGACAGGAGCACGCGCATCAGCGCGACACGCGCCCGCTGCCCCCCCGACAGCGTCGCGGGATCGCGCGCGCCGAAGCCGGCAAGGCCGGCATCCCCAAGCGCATCCTCAACGCGCCGCAGGCGCTCGGCCCGCCCCCTGATCTCGGCAGGAACGCCAAACAGCAGGTTGCCGGCAACCGAGAGATGGGGAAACAGCAGGTCGTCCTGGAACAGCAGACCGATGCGGCGGCGCTCTGGCTTCAGCGGCACGACATCGACGCCGCCGACCAGCACCGCGCCCTCGCCCGTGAAGGCATGATGATCGAGGAAGCCGGCGACATAGGCGAGCAGGCTCGATTTGCCCGAACCGCTCGGGCCCATCACGGTCGCGACCGCGCCGGGGGCGACCGTCAAATCGAGACGCTCGACCAGCGTTTGCCCTCCCAGGCGGATCGTGACCGCCCGCAGGACCAGGGAGCCGGGAACCTCCGCTACGTCGCTCATGACAGGCCCTGCCGGTTGCGGAACACGAGTCGGGGCAGCAGCAAGGCCAGACCGTAACAGAGCAGCGGCACCAGCGACTGGACGAAGCCGAGCACGCCGATGGTGGCGCGATCGGCGCCGCTTGCCAGCGTCAGCGCCTCGGTCGAAATCGTCGCGACCCGGCCTGCACCGGCAAAGACCGTCGCCAGATACTGACCGACGCTGACGGCGATGCCTATGGCCGCCGAGACGAGCAGCGGACGCAGCAGCATCGGCAGCTTCAGGCGCATGAAGATGCGCAAGGGCGATGCGCCAAGACTGGCGGCACTGCGGGCGAAGCGCGGATCGAGCGCGCGCCAGGGGTCGGCCAGGCTCAGGAAGACATAAGGCAGCACGAAGACGAGATGGGTCCAGATCACGGCCAGCATCGTGCCATCGAGCCGCAACAGCACCAGCGCGACCTGCAGACCGAAGAGAAAGGCGATCTGCGGCACGAGTAGCGGAACATAAAGCAGCCAGAGCACGCCGTTGCCGGGCTTTGCCTGCGCGCGCGCCTCGTATTCGAGACAGCCGAGGCAGAGCAGGAGCGCGAGCAGAGTCGCTGCCGCGGCGATGAGCAGTGTCGTGGCGAGGCTTGCACCGAGCCGGTCGGAGGCGATCCAGGCCGCGAGGCTCCAGCTTCGCGGCACGGCGGCGGTGAAGGGCCAGCTCGCGGCGACCGACCAGAGCCCGAGGCCAGCGAGCGCGAGCAATCCGGCCGCGAGCACGACGCCCGCAAGCAGCGCGACGGCGGGCGCGAGCCAATCGACCACGCCTGCGCGCCCGCCGCGTTCGATCCAGAGACGCCCCGCCCTGGTCAAGCCGGCCTCGACCAGCCTGCACAGCAGCAGGCCCACGATCACTAGCCCGAGCTGCAGGACGCCTGCTGCCGCGGCAGGCAGATATTGCGCGAGGTCGTAATCGGAGAACCAGCGGGTCGCCAGCACGGCCAGCGGCGGCGGGTTGCCGGGGCCCAGCACCAGCGCCTGATCGACCACCGAAAGCGAATAGGCGATCACGGCATAGAAAGGCAGCCTGAGCTGCGGCCAGAGTTGCGGCAGGACGAGCTTCAGCCAGGCCGTCCTGCGGGCATAACCCATCGCCCGCGCACAGGCGACGAGGCGGGCGGCCGGCACCTGCCCGAGCGCCGCGGTTAGCGTGATCGCGAGATAGGGGATTTCCTTGGTCAGCAGACCGAAGACCAGCGCCAGCCCGTAGGGGTCGCGGATGGTGACGAGAGCGCCGGGCGGGCGCGTCCAGCCGGTCAGTTCCGGCGAGATCAGCCGGACGATCCAGCCCGAGGGCGCGAGCACGAAGGCTAAACCCAGCGCGATCGAGGCATGGGGCGAGGCGAGCAGCGGCGTCAGCAGCCCCTGGATGCGGGCAAACCAGCGCGACCCCGACAAGGCGATGACGAGCGAAAGCGCGCCGGCGAGCGACAGCAGGCTGGCCATGACGCCGACGCTCAACGTCAGCTTTAGCGAAGTGGCAAAGCCCGGCGCGCTGACAAGCGTACGCCATGGCGCAAGCGAGAGCGTATCGGCGCCGATCGCCGGAAGATAGCCGAAGGCGGGCGCAAGCGTGCCCGCCAGCCCGACGAGAACCGGCGCGAGGAACAGGAACAGCGTCAGAGGCGGGACGAGCGCGAGCATCACTGCGCCTTGCCACGGGCGGGCAGGCGTTTCCAGCGACGCCAGTCAGCCACGTCGTCGACATCGAACAGGCGAGCCGCGAGCGCGACCTTTCGCCCTTCCAGATTGGCCAAGGTATCGGCCAGCGCATGCGGGCTCGACCAGCGCACCTTGTCGAACAGCGTCGCAGGCCGGAAACCCGCCCGCAGACCCACGAGCCAATAGCCGCCATCCTCGGCCGGGCCGAAAACGGCGTCGGCTCGTCGCAACACCGCGAAGGCAGCAGCGATTTGGTCCGCGTCGATACCAGGAATATCCGAGCCGATCAGCAGGACCGGGCCATGCGACGCCTGCGCGAACTGTTCCAGCATGCGCGCGCCGAGATCGCCGCGGATTTGCGGCCGGCGTGCAAGCGTCGCCGGCCAGAACCGGGCCTCGCGGGCACGCGGCGGGTCGACCGCCAGAACCGTGCGCCAGCGCGGATCGAAACCGACTCGGCGCAGCAGCGCAGCCGTCGTCGCGCGATAAAAGCGCAACGCCTCGACGGCGCCGATCTGCCGGGCAAGCCGCGTCTTCGCGCGCCCCATGACCGGAGCTTTGACCATGGCGATCAGGGTCGGCTTGCGCATGCGTCAGCCATAAAGCCTTGCGATCAGGCGCGGCGGCACGCCGACGAACCAAAGCGAGAGGCAGGCAAGATTGCGCAGCGGCCGGCGCAGATAGCCATCGCGCCGGTAGCGCACCGCGCTCGTCAGGGCGCGAACACCGAGGATCGACAGGCGGGCGCGTCCGATGCGGCGGATCAGGTCGACATCCTCCATCAGCGGAAAGGGGCGATAGCCGCCGAGCGCGTCATGGAGCTTGCGCGAGATCAGCAGGCCCTGATCGCCATAGGGCAGCGCCAGCGCACGACAGCGCCAGCCAACGATGCGTTCGAGCCGGCGCGCGGCGGGCGTATCGTCATCGAGCGCGAAGGTGAAGGCAGCGGCGCGGCCCTCGCCCTGCGTCGCGATGAAGTCCCGAGCCGCCTGCATCCAGCCATCCTCCAGAAGCGTGTCGGCATGGAGGAAGAGCAGCCAGTCGCCACTCGCTGCCTTTGCGCCCCGGGCGAGCTGTTGGCCGCGTCCGGCGGGTCCCGAGACGACCGACGCTCCGGCGGCTCGCGCCTGCGCGACCGTGCCATCGCGTGAGCCGCCGTCGCTGACGATGATCTCGGCGACGAGGCCGTCCGAGCGAGCGGCGTCGAACTGGGCGATGGCTGCGGGCATACAGGCTGCGACGTTCAGCACCGGGATGACCACGCTGATGGTCGCGGCAAGAGCCATCAGCGCCTGATAGGTTTGCTCGGCAACACCACGTCATCCCGGACGCAGCGAAGCGGAGATCCGGGATCCATCGTAGAGTACCGTCGCGTCCTTTGATGGATCCCGGATCGGCGCGGCTGCGCCGCTTGTCCGGGATGACCCGGTGTTTCCGGGCAAAAAAACCCCCGCACGCCCTCAGCGCACATAGCGCTTTTCCCACTCCGCCGTGATCCGCGTCATCCAGGAGGGGTGCGGCTCGGGCAGCACTGTTCCGAGTTCGGCATTGGTCGGCAGGGCTGGAACGCCTTCGGGCCGGGCGAATAGCGCACGGCTGGCGGCGGGCACCTTGTCGAGGTCGAGCACCGTGAAATTGCCCATGTTGCGCGGATCCTGCGCACGGCCTTGCGTCGCCGGCTCGAGCAGGAAATTCGAGACCACCATGGCCGCCTCGGCATTGGCGGCGTTGTAGGGGATCGCGACGAAGGAGGTGTTGCCGATCGTGCCACGCTTCAGCACGAAGACGCGCGCGCTTTCGGGAAGCTGCCGGTTGGCGATGCCGGTCGCGGCGTCGGCGGGGCTGAAGGAGATGTAGAAGTCGATCTCGCCATCGACGAAGAGCTGGCGCTGCGCCGGCCCAGTTTCGGGGAACTCCTTGCCCTGACGCCAGAGATTGGGACGCAGCGCGTCGTACCAGGCCCAGAGCGGCATCGTCATCGTGGCGAAAACAGCGTCGTCGGCCGGCCCGTCGAGGATTTCGGGATTGGGCGCGAGTTCGTAGAGCGCCTGCTTCAGGAAGGTCGAACCGAGAAAGTTGCGGACATTGGGATGGGTCAGCCGGCCCGGATTGGCCTTGCTCCAGCCGATCATGTCCTGCGTCGAGGACGGCAGGGCGGCGCGGGCGTTGCGCGCGCTGTCATAGACATAGACCACCTGCGCCATGCGCCAGGGCGTAGCCAGCCCGTCGACCGGCACGGTGAAGTCGACGACGTTGGAACGCTTTTTGGTGGTGTCGACCAGCGGCCAGTTCGGCAGCGCCTCGACATAGGGGCCATAAAGCAATTTCTGCTGCTTCATCGCCAGGAAATTGGGGCCATTGATCCAGATCAGGTCGACGCTGCCACCCGTCTCGCGGCCGGCCTGCTTCTCGGCAACGACGCGAGTCACAGCCTCGGCGGTGTCGCGCAGGCGGACATGGTTGATCGTGACACCATAGGCCTTCTTCACCTCCTCGCCCGCCCAGGCGATGAAGCTGTTGGTGCGTTCGTCACCGGCCCATGCGTTGAAATAGACCGTCTGGCCGCGCGCCTTCTCGATGATCTTCGGCCAATCGGCGGCGACGACGGATTTGCCCTGGGCGAAGGCAGGTCCTGCCATGCCGGCTACGGCGGCCCCGGCTGCGAGGCGCAGCGTGTCGCGACGGGTGATCATGGGCAGGCTCCCGGACAAGAAACACTATCAGGCAAAGGCGTCGTCATTCCGGGCGTAGCGAAGCGAAGACCCGGAATCCATCGTAAGGCGATACTGTGCTCTGTGATGGATTCCGGATCGGCGCCGCTGACGCGGCTTGTCCGGAATGACGGCGCTGAGGAATCTGCGCTCATCGGAGACCTGCGGAAAAGCTTCACTCCGCCGCTATCCGGCGTCGGCCACCAGCCAGCCGCTCCTCGCGGATGCGGGCGATGACAGGCCCGAGCACCTCCTCGTGGAACTTGTCGCAGCCGATGCAGAGATTGCGGTATTCGCCGCCCCGTGGCTGCACCGTCTGCGATTTCGCGATGTAGGTGTCGAGGTTCCAGCCGTGCTGGAGGCCCATGCGCTCGGGGTGACCGGAGTTGATCGCCTCGTAGACGGGATGGCCGACGAGCGAATCGAGGATGCCTTCCAGCGGCTCCTCGGTCAGGTTTCCGATCGGCAGCTTCGTCTTCATGCAGCAGGGATAGATGTCCCCGGCCGCGTCGATCGCGACCTCCGAGCCGGAATAGCGGTGGTTCAGGAAGTTCAGGCCACCGGACCAGCGATTGCAGAAATTATCGGACATGGTCGCGGTCGAGAGCCCGTTCTTCCAGGCCCGCCCGCGCGGCCAGAGCCGGCCGATCCAGGCATCTGGCGTCGCGCCGAAGAAGGAGAACAGCGGCCCGTCCTCCTCATGCCAGCGCCGCGTCTGGTGCTGCATCCCCGAGCGCTTCGCGCCGGCGGCCTCGAACCACTGGATCAGCCGCGCCTGCAGGGGATCGCGCTTGGCGCCCTCCATGCCGACATGGAAATCGTCCATGCCGGCGACCGAAATCATCCACACGCCGCGCGCGACCAGCTCATGGATGATCTTTTCGGTGACGAGATCGCCCGTGGTCTGGACCACGACATTGACGCCGCCACGCCCCGAATAGCGGTCCCGCAGCGCTTCCAGCAATGGATAGAGCGCGGGCTCGCGGATGGCGTCGATCAGCACCTCGCCGCCCGAGAGGATGATGCGGCCGCGCCGCTCCTGCCAGCCGCCGCCTGCGATCGGCTGCTCCAGATCGAGATAGGTCATGCGCTCGGGCAGGTTTTCGAGCACGCGCGGCCAGTTCTGCATCGTCTGGCCGACGACATCGCCCAGCGCATTGCGGACATAGGGACGGAACTTGTCCTCGTAGCAATGCACGCATTTGCGGTGGCAGGCCCAGGTGATCGACCAGTAGATGGATTCCATGCCGGCTCCGTCGCAGCGTTCGGCCCAGGTTGTGATAGCCGACCAAAGCACTCGCAAGAGTGATACCGCATCACAGCATGAGCGGAGACCGCGAGGCTACGCTCTCACGCGATCGTTATGCCCGCGGCGCGACCATGGCCGCGAATTCGCGGGCAAGTTCGGCGACGTCGAAACGGCCGGAACGGTACCAATCGGTCGAGCCGTTCAGCGCGCCGAGCAGAAAATAGCGCAACGTCTCGGGGGAGCGTTCCGGCGACAAAACGCCGGCTTGCTGCGCTTCGGCGATGAGGCCGCGCCAGACCTCCTCATAGGCGCGCCTCACCTGCCGCACGCTCTCGGGCGCAGGCACTTCGCCGAAGCTGAAGGCCTTGATGCTGGCGCAGGTGTAGTCGCCATGGCCGTGCAGTGCGGTGAGATGGGCGCGGATCGCCGCTTCCAGTCGCTCGCGAGCCGGCCTGCCCAGGCTTTGCGTCAAGGCGTTCGAGACCGCGTCGTGCACGAAGCGCACACCGTCATTGGCGACCGCCTCGACGATCTCCTCCTTCGACGCGAAATGGTAATACAGGCTCGCCTTAGCGATGCCGACGGCCTCGGCGATCTCGCGCAACGTCGTCTGGTGATAGCCGCCGGAGCGCAGCAGGCGGGCAGCGGTGTCGAGGATCAGCCGGCGGGAGCCCGACGCGGCGGATTCGCGCGTCCTTCTTTCGACCGTCACCGTCATCGCGTGTCGTCCCGGACAAGCGGCAAAGCCGCGCCGATCCGGGACCCATTCCGGAACGCTTCCCGGAGATGTTCAGGAATGGGTCCCGGGTCTCCGCTGCGCTGCGCCCGGAACGACAACGCAGGTTGGAAAAGGGTAGAACGACCACTCACAGCCGCTTGGCGACCTCTTCCAGCATCACCTCGGTCGCGCCGCCGCCGATCGACTGGACGCGGGCGTCGCGGGTCATGCGCTCGATCGTGCTCTCGCGCATGAAGCCCATGCCGCCATGAAACTGCAGGCAGGCATACATCACCTCGTTGACCAGTTCGCCGCAGTACGCCTTGACCATCGAGACCTCGCGGGTGGCGTCGAACCCCTGCGCGTCGAGATAGGCCGCGTGGTAGACGAGCTGGCGCCCGGCCTCGACCTTGCCGGCAAGCGTCGCGAGCTTCTGGCGGATGACCTGCTTGTCCCAGAGCGGCGCGCCGAAGGCTTTTCGCGTCTTCACATAGTCCAGCGTCAGATCGATCGCGGCCTGCGCCTCGCCGATCGCCATCGCGCCGATCACCGTGCGCTCGTTCTGGAAATTGCTCATGATCGCGTAGAAGCCGCGGCCCTCCTGGCCGAGGATGTTCTCGGCGGGAATACGGCAGTCCTCGAAGACGAGTTCGGCGGTGTCCGACGAACGCCAGCCATGCTTGTCGAGCGCGCGCGAGACCCTGAACCCCGGCGTGCCCTTCTCGACCAGGAAGATCGAAACCGATTGCGAGGGTTTTGCCGAGAGATCGGTCTTGGCGGCGACGCAGTAGAGATCGGCATGGACGCCGTTTGTGATGAACATCTTCGCGCCGTTCAGCACATAGGAATCACCCTCGCGCCGGGCCGTGGTGCGGATACCTTTCACGTCCGAGCCGGCATCAGGCTCGGTGACGGCAACCGCGACGATCTTCTCGCCGGCGATGATGTCCGGCATGAACCTGTCGCGCTGAGCCTGGCTGCCGGCGTTCGCAATGTGGACCGAGGCCATGTCGGTGTGGACCAGCGCCGTGACGGCGACGCCCGAAAAGGTCGAACGGCCGAGTTCCTCGGCCAGCACCACAGTCGCCATCGTGTCCATCTCCGAGCCGCCATATTCGGAGGGGTAACGGATGCCGAAAAAGCCGAGCGAACCCATGCGCTTCAGCACCTCGCGCGGGACGAAGCCCTGCTCCTCCCAGGCCAGCGCATGCGGCTTGATCTCGCTCTCGACGAAGCGGCGGACCTGGTCGCGCAACGCCTCGTGCTCCTCGGTGAAATAGGGCGAGCGGCGGGGAGCTTCGCCCGAACCCGATTTCGCGACTGCCGACATGGTGTTCTCCCACGCTTGACCCAGGCGGCTCAATCCGCCTACCTAACGGACGGTAGGCGAATTTCCTGGCGCGTTCAACCCGTCATTGCGAGCGCAGCGAAGCAATCCAGAGGGTCGCGCTCGACGGCCTCCTGGATTGCTTCGTCGGCTACGCCTCCTGGCAATGACGGTTGGTGACGGGATGACGAGGCAAGCGAGATGACCGAAACGGCAAAAGCGACAACGGCCACCCCTCCCCCGCTCGCCGCCATGCTCGACACCCTGCGCGAGCGTCATGCTTTGGTCGCCGCCGGTGGCGGCGAAAGGATGCGCGCGCGCCACGAGCAGCGTTCCAAGATCATGGTGCGCGAGCGCATCGACCTGCTGCTCGATCCGCAGACGCCGTTTCTGGAACTGTCGCCGCTGGCTGCCTGGGGGCTCTATGCCAACGAGGTTCCCGGCGCCGGCATCGTCACCGGCATCGGCATGGTGCAGGGCCGGGCCTGCATGCTGATCGCCAACGACGCGACGGTGAAGGGCGGCTCGTTCTTCGCCGAGACCGTTCGCAAGCATCTGCGCGCGCAGGAGATCGCCGAGCAGCACCGCCTGCCCTGCCTCTATCTCGTCGATTGCGGCGGGGCCTTCCTGCCCGAGCAGGACCGCGTCTTTCCCGACCGCGACCATTTCGGCGGCTCTTTCTACAACCAGTGCCGGATGTCGGCGGCCGGCATCCCGCAGCTCTCCATCGTCTTCGGCGGGGCGACGGCGGGCGGGGCCTATATCCCGGCGCTGTCGGACGAGGTCATCATGGTCAAGGGCACCGGCCGCATCCATCTCGGCGGCCCGCCGATCGTGAAAGCGGCGATCCACGAAATCGTCGATGGCGAGACGCTGGGCGGGGCAGAAATGCACACGCAGGTCTCGGGCGTCGCCGACCATATGGTGCTGACCGAGATGGAGGGGCTGGCGAAACTCCGAGAGATCGTCGGCTCGCTCGGCGATGCCGGTCTGCTGAAGGAGCCACCGCATACGCCGGCTCCGCCGAAGCTCGACCCGGCCGATCTGGTCGATCTCGTGCCGACCGATCTGCGCCGGCCCTATGATGTCCGCGAGGTGATCGCCCGGATCGTCGACGACAGCGCCTTCAACGCCTTCAAGCCCGATTACGGCGCGACGCTGGTAACCGGCTTTGCGCGCATCCACGGCCATCCGGTTGGCATCATCGCCAATAACGGCGTGCTGTTCTCGGAGGCCGCCGTTAAGGGGGCGCATTTCATCGAACTCTGCGACCAGCGCCAGATCCCGCTGCTGTTCCTGCAGAACATCACCGGCTTCATGGTCGGCACCGAGGCCGAGCGCGGCGGCATCGCCAAGCACTCGGCCAAGCTGGTCTACGCGGTCTCGAATGCGCGGGTGCCGAAATACACCGTGCTGATCGGCGGATCGTATGGCGCCGGCAATTACGGCATGTGCGGGAGGGGCTTCCAGCCACGTTTCCTGTTCTCCTGGCCCAATGCGCGCATCGCCACGATGAGCCCGGAGGTGGCGGCGAACGTCGTGACCGAGCTGCGCCGGCAGTCTCTGAAGGGAGCGGCCGACGAGGCGGCCATCGCCGAACTCGACGCCCGGACGCGCGCCCAGTTCGAGGAGCAAAGCGACCCCTATTACGCCACCGCGCGGCTCTGGGACGACGGCATCATCGAGCCGGCGCAGACGCGCGACGTGCTCGGCCTGTGCCTGTCGCTGGCAGCGGGCGAGGCGCGCGATACGAGCCCGCGCCCCGTGTACCGGATGTGACCAGAACCATGTTCGACACCATCCTGATCGCCAATCGCGGCGAGATCGCCTGCCGCATCATCGAGACCTGCCGCAAGCTCGGTATCCGCTCCGTTGCAGTCCATTCCGACGCCGATGCGCAGGCGCTGCACGTTCGGCTGGCCGACATCGCCGTTCACATCGGCCCCGCGCCGGCCCGCGACAGCTATCTGCGCGCCGACAAGATCATCGCCGCCGCGCTCGCCACCGGCGCGCAGGCGATCCATCCCGGCTACGGCTTCCTCTCCGAGCGGCTCGACCTGATCGCTGCCTGCGAGGCGAACGGCATCGTTTTCATCGGGCCGTCCGCCGCCGCAATCGACGCGATGGGCGACAAGATCCGCTCCAAGCAGATCGCGCGCGACGCCGGCGTGCCCGGCGTGCCCGGTTATGACGGCGCCGATCAATCACCGGAGGTGCTGCGCGCGGAAGCCCTGCGGGTCGGACTGCCGGTGATGGTCAAGGCTTCGGCCGGCGGCGGCGGCAAGGGCATCCGCAAGGTCGAGGTCGAGGCCGATCTCGACGGCGCGATCGTGGCCGCAAGCCGCGAGGCTCAAGCAGCCTTCGGCGACGGCCGGCTGCTGATCGAGAAATTCGTGACCCGCCCTCGCCATGTCGAGGTCCAGGTCGCCGGCGACCGGCACGGCAACATCGTCCATCTGTTCGAGCGCGACTGCTCGGTGCAGCGCTCCAACCAGAAGCTGCTGGAGGAAGCCCCCGCGCCGAACCTGCGCGATGAGACGCGCGCGGCCCTGCACGACTACGCCATCAGGCTCTCGCGGGCGATCTCCTACGACAATCTCGGCACGGTCGAGTTCCTGGTCGATGCGGCGTCGGAGGCCGTGTTCTTCCTCGAAATGAACACGCGGCTGCAGGTCGAGCATCCGGTCACCGAAGCGATCACCGGGCTCGATCTCGTCGAATGGCAGATCAGGATCGCGGCGGGCGAACCGCTTCCGCTGCGCCAGGAGCAGATCACCTGCTCGGGCCACGCGATCGAGGCCCGTCTCACCGCCGAGCGCGCGGATGAGGGTTTTCGCCCCGATACCGGCACGATCGCGCTCTGGCGCGAACCTGCCGGCGTGCGCGTCGACAGCGGCGTTGCGGCCGGCTCCGAGGTCTCGACGCACTACGATTCCCTGCTCGCCAAGGTGATCGCGCATGGCCCCGATCGCGCGGCCGCGCTGCGCAGGCTCGCCGACGGGCTGGAGCGCCTGACCGTCCTTGGTCCCGGCACGATCAGGCCGTTTCTGGTGGATGCACTGCGTCAGCCGGCCTTCGCCGCCGGCAAGGCCACCACGCTGTTTCTCGGCGAGACATGGCCGGGCGGCTGGCAGCCTGAGCCCATCGACGAGGCTGCGCGCGATGCGGTCGCGGCCGCGATCTGGCTGACCGCGCGCAAGCCGGCCGGCTCCGCCGGGCCATGGAGCACGCTCGCCGGCTTCCGGCTGCTCGCACCGGCCGGCCGACCGGCCATGACGCATCTCTCGCTTGCAGCGGGCGGCGAGACCACCCGGATCGCCGTCGAGACGCATTCCGGTTTCCTGCGCGTGACGGGTCCGGGCGGGCAGCACGATGTCACTGCCCGCGTGGCCGGACCGGATTGCTGGACGGTCACTTTTGATGGGGCGAGCGCGCGCATCGACGCAGTCTGCGATGCGGCCGGCGTCTTCCTGCGCCATGGCGGTTTCGAGGGCCGGGTCGCGATCATGCTTGCGGTCGATGCGGCCGCCGCCGCGCGCGGCGCGGGGGCCGAGACCGGCGACAGCGTGCGCGCGGTCATGCCGGGCACGCTGGTCTCGCTGCATGTCGCGGAAGGCGACAGGGTCGAGGCCGGTCAGGTCGTCGCGGTGCTGGAATCGATGAAGCTGTTCATGGAGCTGAAAAGCCCCGCGACCGGCACGGTCAGGCGGCTCGGTGCAAAAGCCGGCGCAACGGTCGCCGCCGGCGAGATGCTGATCGCGATCGAGCCTGACTGACGGCCGGGGGCCAACGCTTCAGTAGGCGATGCGCGCCACGGCGCGCAATTCGTCGGGCGTCGTCGTCGGAAAGCCGAAGAATTCGAGATAGGCCGGAATCTGCTCGAACAGCATGTCCGTGCCGATCTGGTAGGCGCATCCGCGTGCCCGGACGGCCGCGAGAAACGGCGTGATCTCCTGCGTCATCACGACTTCGCCGACGAAGGTCGAGGGCGCGACTCGGTCGGCATCCATCGGCAGCGGGTCGCCCTCCTTCATGCCGAGCGGCGTGGCGTTGACGACGACATCGTAGCCGGCCGGATCGTTGGAGCCGATGGAGACGGCCAGCGCCGGATAATGCGCCCGCAGGCGTTCGCCGAGCCCCTCCGCCAGCGGTGGATAAGCATCAAACAGCGCCAGTTCGGCAACGCCGGCTTTGGCAAGCGAGGCAGCGATCGCCGAGCCGACGCCGCCCGCCCCGACCACGAGAACGCGCGCGCCCGTGAGCGTCCGGCCGTTGCGCAGCACGCCCCGGACGAAGCCCTCGCCATCGAACATGTCGCCGACGAGCGCCCCATCGCGCCCCAGCCGCACCGCATTGCAGGAGCCGGCGATCCGGGCTGTCGTCATGACCTCGTCGAGCAGCGCGATCGTCGTAACCTTGTGCGGCATGGTGACGAGCGCGCCGTGGATGTTGGAGAGCCTGAAGACGAGCTTCAGGAAGGCGGCGTAGTCCTCAGCCTTGCAGCCCATCGGCACGACGATGGCGTCGATGCCGTGGGTCTCGAAATAGGGGTTGTAGATCATCGGCGCCTTGAACGACGTGGTCGGATAGCCGAGATGGGCGATGAGCTTCGTCGTGCCGCGAATCATGGCGGAGATGCTTTCGGAATGTCGGCGCGTGTCAGGGACCGACCGCGACGGTCGCGCCCGAGCGGGCGCTGGCCAGGATCGCGTCGAGCGTCAGGGCGATATCGATGGATTGCCGCGGCGTCGCGCCGGTCCAGGCTTGCGGGCCATGAGCCACCATGCGCTGGAAGGATTCGGCCTCGGCCAGGAAACCGTTGCCGGGCGCGACCTCGACGATCTCCGGCGTGGTCGCGACGGTGGCGCCCCGTCTCAAAGTGAGGATCGGCGCGCCGCCCATCGGCGGGTGGTTGAGATAGGTCGTCTCGATCGTGCCTGCATCGCCGGCGATCAGCGCATGGCGATGAAAGGCCGTGGCGAAGCTGCACGAAATCTGGGCCAGCGCTCCGCCGGGAAATTCGAGCGTCGCGGCCACGGTCGTGTCGACGCCTGTCTCGCTCCAGCGGGCGGTGGCGCTGACGCGCTCCGGACGCTCCCTGGCTGCAAGCAGCGCGAAGCTGACCGCATAGCTGCCGGCATCGAGCAAAGCACCGCCACCGACCTCGGGCTTCAGGCGGATATTGGACTTGTCGGAGAAGGCGACGCCGAAACTGGAGCGGATCAGCTGGACCTTGCCGATCGCGCCCTCCGCCAGCAATTCGGCGAGCTTCAGGGTCTGCGGCTGAGCCCGGTAGGGATAGGCCTCGACGAGATGGCGACCACAGCGCTCGGCGGCGGCGAACATGGCGCGGACCTCGGTGGCATTCATCGCCAGAGGCTTCTCGCAGAGCACATGTTTGCCGGCTTCGAGCGCGCGGATCGACCATTCGGCATGCAGCGAGTTCGGCAGCGGATTGTAGATCGCGTCGATTTCGGGGTCCGCAAGCAGGGCCTCGTAGGAACCGAAAGCGCGGGGAATGCCGCATTCGCCAGCGAAGGCCTTCGCCTTGTCCTCGCCCCGGCTGGCGATCGCCGCCACGGTGACGATCCGCGATGGAGCGACGCCGCTGGTGAAGGCGCGCGCGATATTGGCGGCTCCAAGGATGCCGAGACGCAGCGGTTGCATGTGCGGATCGTTCATGGCGGGGCCCTGTTCCCAATTAATGTTGGCGCAGGATTTCGCCGAGGAACTGCTTGGTGCGGGCATGCGTCGGGTTGCTGAAGAAGACCTCGGGCGGCGCTTCCTCCACGATCTCGCCTGATGCCATGAAGATGACGCGGTCGGCGACCTGCCGGGCAAAACCCATTTCGTGGGTGACGCAGATCATGGTCATGCCCTCCTGCGCCAGCGCGACCATGGTGTCGAGCACCTCCTTGACCATCTCGGGGTCGAGCGCCGAGGTCGGCTCGTCGAACAGCATGACCTTGGGACCCATGCAGAGCGCGCGCGCGATGGCGACGCGCTGCTGCTGGCCGCCCGAAAGCTGGGCCGGATATTTCCCCGCCTGCTCCAGAATCTTCACGCGGTCGAGCAGGCGGCGCGCCGTCTCCTCGGCTTGCGCCTTGGTTTTTTTAAGCGTGCGCATCGGCGCCAGCGTGCAGTTCTCCAGCACGGTCAGATGCGGGAACAGGTTGAAGTTCTGGAACACCATGCCGACCTCGCGCCGGATGGCGTCGATGGTAGCCCTGTTCTCGTCAAGCGTGATCCCTTCGACGCGGATCGCACCCTTCTGATAGGCCTCAAGATGATTGATGCAGCGGATCAGGGTCGATTTGCCCGATCCCGACGGACCGCACAGCACGATCTTCTCACCCGATCTCACCGTGAGGTTGATGTCGGTCAGGGCCTGGAACTCGCCATACCATTTGTCGACGTGCTCCATGGCGATCATGGGCGTGTCCGGGCTCGCGACTGGGCTGGTCATGGTCTGGGTTCCGGTCATGGCGTGAGCGTTGCCATCCTCAACGGGACGCCGTGGCGAGGCGGCGTTCGAGCCCCGCGCCGTAGAGCGAAAGCGGCCAGCACATGGCGAAGTAGAGAATCCCGACGATCCCGAAGACGGTCAGCGGCTGAAAAATCTGGTTCGAGATGATGTTTCCGGCGCGCGCGAGTTCGGTGAAGCCGACGATCGCCGCAAGCGAGGTGCCCTTGATCAGCTGCACGAGGAAGCCGATCGTCGCCGGCAGGGAGATGCGAAGCGCCTGCGGCAGGATGACATCCTTCATCCGCGAGGCGTAGTCCAGGCTCAGCGCATTGGCGGCCTCGGTCTGGCCGCGCGGCACGGCCTCGATCGCACCACGCCAGATCTCGCCGAGATAGGCGCTGGCATGCAGCGTGAAGCCGATGGAGACCGCGACCCAGGCGTCGAGCTTCAGGCCCACCAGCGCCAGTCCGTAATAGACCACGAAAAGCTGCATCAGCAGGGGCGTGCCCTGGAAGATGGCGATGTAGCCCTTCGTGACGCGCTCCAGCGCGCCGATGCCCGAGGTCCGCGCCAGCGCCACGGCAAGGCCTGCGACTCCGCCCCCGGCAAAGCCGATCGCCGACAGTGCGACCGTCCATTTCAGGCCGACGAGGAGGAAGAGGAATTCGTTGAGACCCATGACGCCCTCCCCTCACTTGACCGGATAGCTGAGATAGCGCTTCGAAATCAGCCCGAAGACGCTCATCAGCATCCAGGACATGACGAGATAGAACAGCGTCACCACGCCATAGACCTCGAAGCTGCGGAAGCTGTCGGATTCGATGCGCTGGGCCACCGAGGTCAGTTCATAGGCCGCGATCGCCGAGGCGATGCTCGTCGTCAGCGTCAGCAGCACGAACTGGCTGGTCAGCGAGGGGTAGATCGCCCGCAGGGCCGGCTTCAGCACGATCAGCCGGAACACCTGCGCCTTGTGCAGCCCGAGCGCGAGCCCCGCCTCGACCTGGCCCTTGCCGATCGACTGCACGCCGCCGCGGATAATCTCGATGGCGTAGGCTCCGCCATTGATGCCGAGCGCGATGATGGCGGTCGGCGTCGGATCGAGGCGCAGGCCCGCAAGCGGCAGCGCGAAATAGATGAAGAAGATCTGCACCAGGAAAGGCGTGTTGCGGATGATCTCGACGAAAGCCATCACCAGCCAGCGCACCGGCCGGATCGGCGAGTCGCGCAGCATCACGCCGCCGATGCCGATGATGATCGCCAGCACCATGCCGCCGACCGCAAGGCCGATCGTGCCGAGGCAGGCCGCGAGCAGGCTGGGCAGTCCGTCGATGACGGGCGTGAAATCGAGCGTGTAGTTCACGGCGTTTTCCCTGGAGCGGCCGACCTTCTGAACGGGTCGATCCGGGCGTCTTGATCTCTGTCGCGGCGTCTCTGGACGGACGCTTTTGCTGTGGTCGCACGCGTTTGTGCCTGCGCGGCACAGCACATTCGATCAGCCTGCGCTTGTCAATTGTACGAAATGGTTCAATTGGTCAAGCGAAATGAACCGTCCGGTCCATTTACAGCGCCATGCGGCGCGTTAGGGTGCCGGCGAGACAAAAAGGTGCGGCATGGCTCGAATGGTGACGGCCCCGGCGCGCAGCGCCAGGCGCGGCAGGGCGGCAAGCTGGACGCAGGATCCAGAAGGCGTGCGCCGCGACATCCTCGCGGTGGCGCGCGCCGAATTCGTCGAGAACGGCCTGAGCGGCGCGCGCGTTGACGAGATCGCCGCCAAGACCTCCAACAGCAAGCGGATGATCTACTATTATTTCGGCGACAAGGAGGGGCTCTACCGGGCCGTGCTGGAGGAGGCCTATGCCCGCATCCGCACCTTCGAGCGCAGCCTCGACCTTGCGGCCCTGCCGCCGCGCGAGGCGATCGCGACGCTGACCGGCTTCACCTTCGACTACCACGCCGACAACCCCGATTTCGTCCGCCTCGTGATGATCGAGAACATCCATCACGGCCGCCATCTCGCAAGCTCGGCCAGGATCGGCGACCTCAACCTCTCGGCGATCGGCATGATCGCCGAAATCTACGCGCGCGGGCTGGCGGAGGCTGTGTTTCGCAGGGGTCTCGACCCGACCGACATCCATCTGACGATCAGCGCGCTGAGCTTCTACAACGTCTCCAATCAGGCCAGCATCCGGCAGGTCTTCGGCCACGACATGGCGGCGCCGCAAGCCCGCGAGCGCCGCCGCCTCAGCGCGATCGACACCATCCTGCGAACGATGTGCGTCTGACGGATATCGTCCGCGCGCTACACCCGATTTGATACCCGTGCGCGGAGCGGTATGTTCACCGACCTCCACTCAGGCACAGATCGTCGGCGCAGCCATGGAACTCCCGCAGAACCACTTCAAACGCGCCATCGCCGAGGGCCGCCAGCAGATCGGCCTGTGGTCGAGCCTGCCCGGGAGCTACGCGGCCGAGGCCGTCGCCGGATCGGGCTTCGACTGGCTGCTGCTCGACACCGAACATTCGCCGGGCGACCCGCTGACCGTGCTGGCACAGTTGCAGGCGGTCGCGCCCTACCCCGTCTCGGCCGTGGTGCGCCCGGCCAGCAACGACGCCGTGCTGATCAAGCGCCTGCTCGATTTCGGCGCGCAGACGCTGCTGATCCCTTATGTCCAGAATGCCGGCGAGGCGCGCGCCGCCGTCGCGGCGATGCAATATCCGCCGGCGGGCATCAGGGGCGTTTCGGGCGTGACACGCGCGACGCGTTTCGGCCGCGTCGCCGATTACGGCAGGCGCGCGCATGAGGAGCTCTGCCTGCTCGTGCAGATCGAAACAGGCGAGGCGCTCGATCAGTTGGAGGCGATCGCCACCGTCGAGGGCGTGGACGGCGTGTTCATCGGACCAGCCGATCTCGCCGCCAGCCTCGGTTATGTCGGGCAACCCGGCCATCCCGAGGTGAAAGCGCTGATCGAAAAGGCGATCGGCCGGATCAGGGCCTGCGGCAAGCCCGCCGGCATCCTGACGCCCGACAACGCTTTCGCGCAGCGCTGCATCGAGATAGGCACCGTCTTTACGGCAGTCGGCGTCGACGCCGCCATGCTGGTCAAGGCAACGGAGGCGCTGGCGCAGCAGTTCGGCCGGGGCTGAACCGCCGCGCATTCACATTGGGGCCAGCACGATCTGGCCTGTCTTGAGTCAGGCGGCCATGAAATGGGTCAGCTTGACGTCGAGATAGTCCTGGATCGCCTGCCGCCCGCCCTCGCGGCCCATGCCGGAATGGCCGATGCCGCCGAAGGGGGCCTCGGCATGGGCGATCATGAAGGTGTTGACGCCGACCATGCCGGCCTGCAGCCCGGCGCTCAGAAGCTCGGCATTGCGCTGGCTCGCGGTGAAGCCATAGGCCGCGAGGCCGTAGGGCGTCGAATTGGCGCGTTCGAGCGCATCGTCCAGCGAACGGAACGTCGCGATCGGCGCGAGCGGGCCGAAGGGCTCGTCGCGCATGATCCGGGCGCTGTCAGGAACCTCGGCAAAAACGGTCGGCTCGAAATAGAAGCCCTTGTTGCGGCTGGCCGGGCGTCGCCCGCCGGTCAGGCGGCGCGCGCCCGCACTTTCCGTGTCCGCCGAGAGCGCCTCGACGCGGTCGCGCTGGCTCGCCAGCGTCAGCGGCCCCATCGTCGTCGCCCTGTCCTGACTGTCGCCGAGCACCAGCGCCTCGGCTGCCTTGACCATCGCGCCGGCGAAACGGTCGGCCAGACTCTCATGGACGTAGAAGCGGTTGGGCGCGATGCAGACCTGGCCGGCATTGCGGAACTTGAAGGTCGCGCAGAGATTGGCCGCCGCCTCGGCGTCGGCGTCCTCGCAGATCACCACCGGCGCATGGCCGCCGAGCTCCATCGAGCAGCGCTTGACCGTCTTGGCGGCTTCGGCGAGCAGCAACTGGCCGACGCGGGTCGAGCCTGTCAGCGAGATCTTGCGGACCTCCTCGGCCGCCATCAGCGCCGGCGTCAGCGTCTCGGCCGGGCCATAAAGCATCTGGACAACGCCGGGGGGCGCGCCGCCCGCGACGCAAGCCTCGGCGATCAGTGTCGAGGTCAGCGGCGTCTGCTCCGACGGGCGGCAGATGATCGGGCAGCCGGCCGCGAGCGCCGGCGCGATCTTGCGGGCCAGCAGGTTGATCGGGAAATTCCAGGCGGTGAAGGCGGCGACGATGCCGACGGGCTGCAGCGCGGTTGCCAGCCGGCCGCCCTGCCGCGAGGAAATCGTCTCGCCGAAGAGCCGCTCGGCCTCGCCGGCGAACCAGTCGAACTGCTCGATCGCGATCAGCACTTCGCCCTCGGATTGGGCGATCGGGCGGCCGATCTCGAAGGAGAGCGCGCTCGCCAGTTGAGCTTTGCGCGCCTCCATGGCGCGGGCGATGCCGCGCAGCACCTTGGCGCGCTCCCAGCCATGCACCGCCGACCAGCTCTTGAGCGCGGCGCGGGCATGGTGCAGCGCCTCCTCGACCTCGGAAAGGCCGGCGCGCGGCGCGGTCCAGAGCAGTTCCTCGTTGCAGGGGTTGAAGACCTGCAGCGGTTCGAGCGCAGTCTGCGCGCACAATTCTCCGCCGATCAGCAGCTTGGGGATCATATCGGACATGGGTCCTCCGGGGCGGTTTGCGAATACGGGATCTGATTGGAAATGAGTGGCGTGCAGTGGCCGGCGGCCGTCACTGGCTCGCGGTCACGCCGCCGTCGACGTAGACGACCTGGCCGGTCATGTAGCTGCCGGCGGGCGCGGCGAAGGTGATGATCTGGCCAACGACCTCGACGGGATCGCCGATCCGCCCGAGCGGGTTGCGGTCGAGGATGAAGTCGCGGAAGCCCTGGCGCTCCAGATGCGGCCGGATGCGCTCGGACTGGATGAAGGTCGGGGCGACGCCGTTGACGGTGATGTTGTGCGGCGCAAGCTCCATCGCATGCTGCTTGACCAGCATCACGAGCCCGCCTTTCGAGGCGCAATAGGCCGAGTAGCCGCGCCCACGCAGCGCAAGCTGCGAGCGCACCGAGAGCAGATGGATCTGGCGGCCGCCGAGCCCTTGCGCGATCTGATGTCGCGCCACGGCCTGGGCCAGGAACATCGCCGATTTCAGGTTGGTCTCGTAGACCTCGTCGAAGGTCTCCTCGGTGACGTCGAGCAGCGCCTGCTCGCGCTGGACGCCGACGCAATTGACCAGCACGTCGATGCCGCCCATCGCTTCGGCCGCTTGGTCAACGACCTCCGCAATCGCTTTGGGCCGGCGGGCGTCGAGCTCGAAGCCATGGGTGTCGACACCGACGCAGGCCAGCCGCTCGGCGAGCGCTGCCGCCTTTGCGCCGTTTGGGCCGGCGATGGCGCAATGAGCGCCGCGCCGGGTCAGCGCCATCGCGATCGCCTCGCCCAGCGCGCCGTAGCCGCCGGGCAGGAAGATGCGCAGGCCCTTGATGTCGAAGAGCCTGTCCATCGCGTCGAGATCGATCTGCGGCGTCAGGTTCGTGGCGAGATGGTTCACGCGGCGTCCTCCACGGCGGCGGCGCGCTCCGTCAGGAGATTGCCGAGATAGGCGCGCGCCGGCTCGTGGCCGAGCAGCGACGCATAGTCGGGCAGCGTGGTCACGACGCCCCTGTTGACGAAGACGAAGCGCTCACAAATCTCCTCGATGATCTCGAGGTGGAAGCGCTCATTGGGGTGGATGCAGAGGAAGACGAGCCGTCCTTCGCCCCGCAGCCGCCGGAAGAAATCGAGCATGAAGCCGATATAGCCGTCCTGGGTGTTGAACTGCGGCTCGTCGAAGAGATGCACCAGCGGATACTCGCTGCCGGCGCGGTCCATCAACGCATTGGGGCGCAGCGAGCGGAAATGCCGGACCTGATAGGATTGGTGATAGTGGATCGCGAGCCGGTCGCGCTCGTCGGTGCGGACGCGGTGGATGTCGCGGCCGGCGATATGGACCTCGCCGGAGGTCGGGCTGTTGGAGCCGGTGATCAGTTCGAACAGCGTCGTCTTGCCCGAGCCGTTGGGACCCATCATGCCGACGATCGCGGGTTCCTCGATGCTGAAATTCGCATCGAGTCTGAACGTGGGCGTGCGATCGAGGCGGCCCTTCGTGTAGATTTTCGACAGGTTTTTGACGTCCAGCATCGCGGTCATCGTCACATCCCGATCAGGCGCTGGCGGGCGGGTTTTTCGTCCAGCAACGCGCGGGCCGGCCCCTCATGGACGATGCGGCCGCGATCCATGACGTAGACGCGATCGGAGACCTCCAGCGCGGCCAGCGCATTCTGCTCGACTATCAGCACCGAGATGCCCTCGGCCTTGAGCCGCCGGACCGTCGCCAGCACGTCCTGCACGATCTTGGGCGCGAGGCCCTGGCTCGGCTCGTCGAGCAGGACGAGGCCGGGCGAGCCGAGAAGCGCGCGTGAGATCGCGACCATCTGCATCTCGCCGCCGGACAGGTTCTCGCATTCGCGCGGCATCAGATGTTCGAGCGCCGAGAAGATCTGGACCATCTCGCCGATCTGCCAGGAGCGGAACCGCGTCTTGCGCATGCCGAGCTGGAGATTGCGCGCCACCGTCAGCGTCGGGAAGACGCGGCGGTCGTCGGGCACCCAGCCGATGCCCATCGCCGAGATGCGATGGGTCGGGCGTTTCGTGATGTCCTGCCCGTCGAAGCGGATCTGCCCGCGTCGCGGCGGCGTCAGGCCGAGGATCGAGCGGATCGTCGTGGTCTTGCCGGCGCCGTTGGGCCCGAGCAGGGCAACAACCTCGCCCTCGCCGACTCGCAGCGAGGCGCCAAATAGCGCCTGCGTCTCGCCATGGAAGGTCTCGATGTCGCGGACCTCAAGCATGGGTGGCCTCCGCCAGCGCCGAGCGGGCGACCCATGGATTGGTCCTGAGCTGATCGGGCGTGCCCTGCGCAATGACCTGGCCCCAATGGAGCACCGAGATCGTGTCGGCGAGCTCGAACAGGAAGCGCATGTCGTGCTCGATCATCACGATGGTGTAGCGGCGGCGCAGGCGCTTCACGAGTTCGCCGAGGCGGCGCGTGGCCTCCGCGCCGAGCCCCGAGGTCGGCTCGTCGAGAAAGAGGATGCGAGGCTCCGCCGCCAGCGCGACCGCAATCTCCAGCGCGCGGCGTTCGCCATAGCTCAGTGATGCCGCCTTTTCCCAGGCGCGCGCCGAAAGGCCGACCTGATCGAGCACGGCCAAGCCTGCATCGATCAGCGCCGTGTCCGAGAAGACGGCGGTGGTCGCCATCAGCCGGCGCGCCCGGAAGGCCGGCAACGCCAGCATGACGTTCTCGATGACGACGGTGTCGTCGAACAGGTTCATCAGCTGGAAGGAGCGCGAGACGCCCATCCGCGCGATCACCTGCGGCGCGAGACCGGAGATGCGCCGACCGTCGAACAGGACCTCGCCGCGATCGGGCCGGTGCTGGCCGGTCAGGACATGGAAGCAGGTCGATTTGCCCGCCCCGTTCGGCCCCATGACGCCGCTGATCTGGCCCTCCTCGAAGGTGAGCGAGATGTCCTCCAGCACGACGCGGGAGCCGAAGCGCTTGTGGATGTGGCGGGCTTCAAACAGGGCCATCACGCGTCCCTCGTCAAAGGCGCGGGAAGCGGCGCGACCGGGGTGAAGCGCTTCCGCGCGAGGTGCAGCATGCCGGCCAGGCCTTCGGGACGCAGCATGACCATCGCCATGAAGGCGAGCCCGTACCAGAGCAGCCAGGTCTCGGTCAGGCCGCCGAGCACGTCGCGGGCGACGAAATAGAAGACAACGCCGAGCACCGGCCCCCAGAAGCTGACGAGCCCGCCGCCGGCCAGCACCATCATCACCACGAGCCCCGACTGATGCAGGCTCATCACGTCGGGATAGGCGCTCTGCTGGGCCATGGCGAGCAGGCTGCCGGCAAGGCCGGCGAGCATCGCGGATAGGGTAAAGGCCGCCCACTTGAAGCGCCAGACCTCGTAGCCGACGAAGCGGGCGCGGGTCTCGTTCTGGCGGATCGCCTGCAGCACGCGGCCGAAGGGCGAGTTCACCAGCCGCCAGGCCAGCACCACGACGATCATCAGCAGGGCCGCGGCGAAATAGAACAGCGCGCGGTTGTCGGTCAGCGAGACCTGCCATGGCCCCAGAGCCAGAGGCGGGCGGGGGATGCCGAGCAGCCCATCCTCGCCACCGGTGATCCTGTGCAGCTTCATCGCCAGGAACCAGAAAATCTGGCCGAAACCGATGGTCAGCAGCGCATAGTAGATGCCGCGCCGGTGCGACAGGCAGGCCCCGACCAGCGCGCCGGCGATGCCGGCTGCGAGGGTCGCCGCGATCAGCCCGCCCCAGAGACTGACCGCGACATGCTGCTGGAACAGGCCGAAGGCATAGGCGCCGATGCCGAGATAGGCGCCGTGCCCGAAGGAATGCAGCCCGGAATAGCCGAAAAGCAGGTTGAACCCGAGCGCGAAGACGATCCAGATCGCGATCTCGATGCCGAGATACTGGTAGAGCCCGATCGCCGGCAGCAGGTCGGGTGCAGCCAACAGCAGCAGCGCCAGCACGAGCATCGGCGGCGTGATCCAGGCCGAGGGGCGGACGGGAATGTCCGAGAGCGTGATCATCATCAGGCCTCGAGCGCGCTTTTGCGGCCGAGCAAACCGCGACTGCGGAAGCCCAGGACCGCGATCAGCAGGAGATACATCGACATCTGCGCCCAGGCGGCGGCGTAGGCGCCGGTGATGCCCATGGCGAGGCCGACGAGCAGGGCCGCGATGACCGCGCCCCAAAAACTGCCGACGCCGCCGATGACGATGATCAGGAAGGCGGGAATGACGATGTCGACGCCGACATGGGGACGCAGGCCCCAGATCGGCACCATGACCACGCCGGCGAGCCCCGCCAGCGCCGCGCCGAAGCCGAAGACGACGAGCCTGAGCTTGGCGAGATCGTAGCCCAGCGCCCGGACCATCTCGCTGTCATGCGCGCCGGCCTTGATGACCGCGCCCGCCGGCGTGCGTTCGAGGAAAAGCCAGACCGCGACGATGGCGAGAATGCTGAAGCCGGCGGCGAAGAAGCGGTAGGTCGAGAAGATCATGCCATCGATCAGGATCGCGCCGTTGATCGCGGAGGGCAGGGCCAGGTTCTTCTCGCCGGTGCCCCAGACCAGCCGGATCAGCTCCTCGATCACCAGCGCCGCACCGAATGTCAGCAGCAGCCCGTAGAGCGGCGGCTTGCCATAGGTCGGGCGCAGGCAGAGTTCGAGCAGCATGCCGGCAAGCCCCGCCAGCGTCGGGCCGACCGCGAGCGCCAGCACGTAGCGCAGGCCCGACGGCAGCCCGAGCCACCACGTCCCGAACGGCGTGCCCGCAAACCAGCCGCCAGTCAGCACGGTCAACGCGAAATAGGCGCCGATCGCAAAGAGCGAGCCGTGGGCGAGGTTGATCACCTCCATGACGCCGACGATCAGCGTGAAGCCGAGCGCGATCAGGGCGAAAAGCAGGCCAAGCGTCAGGCCGTTGACGAGGTGGGGCAGCAGGTCGGTCATGCGCGGGGCATCCGGAGTCGGTCTGGGCGCTGGCGACTGATCGCCGTCGGGGATCGCAACCACGCCGTCATTCCGGGCGCAGCGAAGCGGAGACCCGGAATCCATCGTCGAGCGCGGCGCTTTACGATGGAGTCCGGATCGGCGCCGCTATGCGGCTTGTCGGGAATGACGGCGTGGCTCTGAGTCACGACAACATGGATCAGGCGTCGAAGCTCGGCGTCTTGTCGTAGGCCTCCAGCTTGCAGAGCGCGGCGGAGTCGGTGTCCTTGACGTCTTCCGCTTTCGCCTGACTCAGGATCTGGAAGAGATCGTCCTTCTCCTTGGGCGCGTTGTTGGCGGTGGCGAGATAGATCGTCTGCTGCATCTGGTGCGAGCCTGCGTCGATCGTCGCGTCGAAATGCTGCATCCGGTCCCTGGCCGAAATCTTGTGGCCTTCCAGCGCCTTGATGACCGCGATGTTGTTGGTCGAGCCGGCCCGTTCGACGGCGCCGAGCAGCTCACGCACCGACATGTAGCCATTGTAGAAGACGTTGCCGGGCACCCGCATCGAGGTCTCCGGGTACATCGCCTGATAGCGCTGCACGAAGTCGGCGACGCCGGGCAGATCGAGCCGGTAGTACCAGTTGGTGCCGAACACGCCGAACAGGGTCTCGATCGGCAGGCCGTAGACGTCGGGCCAATCCTGCTGGCTGTTGATCCAGGCCGGATTGTCGCCCATCTTGAGCTGCACGACCTGCTGGCGCATCGCCTTCTGGTCGTCGCCGCCGATCGCCGCCGAAACCACCTTGGGCTTGCGCTGCTGGATCTTGAGCAGGGCCGAGGTGAAATCGCGCGTGCCCTGCGGGATCAGGATCTCCTCCATGACCTTGCCGCCATATTCGGCGAGCAGCGCCTTGGTCGCCTTGGCGGTGTCGTGGCCCCAGACATAGTCGTTGGTCAGCAGCATCCAGTCCGGCCCGAAACGCTCGACCGCGCTCTTCACCGCCGCCTTGGCGAAGTTGGTGCCGTTGCCGTCGAAGACGAACTTGACGCGGTGGCAGTTCTGGCCGGCCTCGGTCGGCGAGGACGAATTGGTGTTGATGTAGACGACGCCATATTTCTGGGCGACCTGGCTGATCGCGTTGGCGACGCCGGAATGGACAGCGCCGACGAGGAAGCCGCACTGCTCGCGGCTGATCATGCGCTCGGCGACGCGGCTGCCGGTGGCGGCCGTGGTCTCGGTGTCGATATGGACGAACTCGACCTTGCGGCCGAGCACGCCGCCGCGCGCATTGGCCTCGGCGATCGCCATCGCCATGCCGCGCTTGTCGCTCGCGCCGGAGTTGGCGTACTGGCCGCTGGCGTCGGCGGTGATGCCGATGCGCAACGGCTTGGCCGCGCCCTGCGCCCAGACACGGTTGTGCTTCCACGGCCCGGCGAACAGCGAAACCGCACTGCCCGCAGCTGTGGCGCCGAGCATGGCACGGCGCGTGATCCTGATCTTCGACATCGACGCTCTCCCCAAAAGGGACGGGTTCTCGCCCGCCTTCACGTTTCGGTCGTATGACCGAATTAATTTTCAAAGAGCATGAATATTCTTTTTATTGATGTCAACGCCCTTTTGAAAAATCTGCGCTTTTGATTTCCAGCCAAAAAGGCTAAGCAGCGGAATGAACGAAAATTCATTCAAAATTGGCGACGGATTCGCGAATGATCCGACGAGGATTCCGGGCCAGGAAACCTTCGAGGCCCTGCGGCAGCGCATCCGCAACCGATTCGAGCAACTGAGCCCGCATCTGCAGCGAATTGCGCGGGCGGCTCTCGAACAGCCCAACAACTTCGCCCTGCAGACGGTTGTGACGATCGCCGGTGAACTTGCGATCCAGCCCTCGACGCTGATCCGCTTCGCCAAGGAGTTCGGCTATAGCGGCTTCTCGGAGATGCAGCGCATCTTCCGCCACCGCTTGATCGAGGGTGCTCCGGGCGCGCGCGAGGAGGTCTACGCGAAGCAGTCGGTGCATGGGCGCACGACCGATTTCGGTGCGGTCCTTGGCGACTGCGTCGACGCCATGATCGCTTCGCTCGAAGACCTCCGGAGAACGATCTCGCCCGAGGCTCTGGCGCAGGCCTCGACCATGCTTCGGCAGGCGGACCATGTCTATATCGCGGGACTGCGCCGCTCGCGGCCGATCGCGAGCTATCTCGCCTATGGGCTGACGCGATCGGAGCGGCAGTGCAGCCTGCTCGATTTCGGCAGCGGCATGGCGGCCGAGGAGGTCGCTGCTATGAAGCCGACCGATCTGCTCGTCGCCATCGCCTTCACGCCCTATACGCAGGCGGTGGTCGACATCACGCTCGACACCTATCTCAGCGGAAAGCGCATTCTGATCTTGACGGACGTGCCCGAAAGCCCGCTGGCGCGGCACGCGGAGCTGGCCTTCTTCGTCGACAACTCGGTCACGAGCCAGTTCCGCCCCATCTCGGGAGCTATCGCGCTGGCGCAGACCCTGATCACGGGTGTCGGAAAGGCCTGACGGCGTTCGCGAGCGTGGGATTCTCCGCTGCCGCTGAACTTTACCGTTAGCGAAAAAGATATCTTCGCGCTCAAGCGCCTGCTGATTTAGCTCGGAACCACTTCCGTCATCCTGGGCGAGCGAAGCTCGACCCGGGATCCATCATAGAGCGCTGTCGAGCCTTACGATGGATTCCGGATCGGCGCGGCTTCGCCGCTTGTCCGGAATGACGCGGTGGGTCCGCGAAGAATAGCGCGATCTCGATGAGCAGGCCGGGCGCCTACCAGTCGACGATGGTTCCGTCCGCCGCGACCGCGTGCTGTGTGTGCAGGACTTCCTGCTTGAAGGGGTGGGCGGCGGCGACCTTCTCGTCGACCTCGATGCCGAGGCCCGGCGTCTCCGGCAGCTGCCAGGCGCTTTTCACCCTTCGGATCGGCAGGCTGACGACCTCGCCGTACCAGGGCACGGCGCCGACCATTTCCTCCTGAATGATGACATTTGGCGTGGCGAAGCCGAAATGCAGCGCCACCGCGCCCGCGATCGGGCCGAGCGGATTATGCGGCGCGAGCCCGATGCCGGCCGCCTCCGCCATCGCCGCGATCTTGCGCCCCTGCGAGAGCCCGCCGACATGGCAGAGGTCTGGCTGGGCGATGTGGGTCGCGCGGGCCGAGAAGAGATGCTCGAACTCGTCGAGATGGACCAGCCGCTCGCCGGTCGCGATCGTGCAGGGCGACTGCGCCGTGATCGTCTTCAGCGAGGTGATTTCGCCCGGCGGCACCGGCTCCTCGACGAAGAGCGGCCGGTAGGGCGCGAGCACCTCGATATAGCGCATCGCAGCTGCGGCCGACGCACAGCGGCCGTGAAAATCGACCATCAGCTCGACATCGTCGCCGACCGCCTCGCGCAGCGAGGCCATCAGCAGATCGACATGGCGCAGGCCCTTCGTGGTGGCGGTGTAGTGCGTATAGGGGATGAACACGACCTTCAGCGCATCGTAGCCCTGCGCGATCAGGGCAAGCGCGCTCTGCGCCAGCGCGTCGGGTTCGAAGGTCTCGTAGACGGCGCGCATGTCGCCCAGCCCGAGATGGGTGTAGACGGGCAGTTCGTCGCGGACCTTGCCACCGAGCAGACGCCAGACGGGCTGGCCCAGCGCCTTGCCGCAAATGTCCCACAGCGCCTGCTCGATACCGCTGATGGCCGACATGCCGATGACGCCGAGCCGCCAGAAGCTCTGCTTCTGCAGGATGCGGGCGATCTGCTCGATGTCGCGCGGGTCGCGCCCGATGATCAGCGGCTTGAGATCCTCGATCGTCCCGACGACGCCGCGGGTCTTCCATTCCAGCGTCGCCTCGCCCCAGCCATAGAGCCCAGGCTGGTCGGTGACGACCTTGACGAACACCCAGTTCCGCATCTCGGCGTTGACGACCAGCGTGGTGATGTCGGTGATCTTCATGGAACTCTCGGATGCCGTTGGTCCGCGGCGCGGCCCGTCGAGGCGCTGGCCGCCGCCCGGTCGATGTCGGGGATCATGGGTCGTGGGCGCTCCCGGCGGGCATAATCGCCCGCCGGGAACGTCGTGCTCACTTGCCGCGGATCTTGGCCAGATCGGCCTGGATGCGGTCGATCGTGTCCTTGCCGATGGTGGCCTGATGGCGCTGATACACAGGCGCGGTCGCCTCGCGCATTTTCGTCAGCTCGTCGGGGCTCACCTCGGTGACCTGCATCCCCTTGGACTTCAGGTTGGCCAGCGACTTGTCGTTGAGTTCACGCCCGACACGGCGGTCCTCGTCGCGGCCGGCGATCGAGCAGTCGGACAGGATGGTCTGCTCCTCCGCGGAAAGCTGGTCCCAGAGTTTCTTCGAGTAGAGCGTGAGCATCGGCGTATAGGCGTGGCGGGTCATGGTCAGATACTTCTGGACCTCATAGAGCTTCGAGGTGTCGATCGTGACGAGCGGGTTTTCCTGGCCGTCGATCGCGTGGGTTTCGAGCGCGGCGAAGACCTCGCCGAAGGCCATCGGCGTGGCGTTGGCGCCCATGCTCTTGAAGCTGTCGAGGAAGATGTTGTTCTGCATGACGCGGACCTTGAGACCGGTCAGTTCCTCGGCCTTCGCGACAGGGCGCTTCGAGTTGGTCAGGTTGCGGAAGCCGTTCTCCCAGTAAGACAGGTTGACGACGCCGAAGCCCGGCAGCTTGTCGGCGATATACTTGCCGAAGGGGCCGTCGAGGATGGCGTCGGCTTCCTTCTCGTTGGTGAACAGGAACGGCAGATCGAAGACGCCGAGCTCGGGCATGATCCCGACCAGCGGCGACGACGAGGTGATCACCATCTCCTGCGTGCCGGCGCGGAGCGCCTGCGTCGCCTGCAGGTCGCCGCCGAGCGCACCGCCCCAGAAGCAATGGAGCTTAAGCTTGCCGCCGGATTTCTCGGCCATGCAGGCACGCATCTTGGCGACGCCGTTGCCGATCGGATGATCTTCGTTGATGCCGTTGGAGATGCGGATATTGCGCTCCTTGATCTGGGCTTGCGCCGAGCCGGCAAATGCCGCCAGCGCGAGGCCGGCAACGAGCGAAACGATGTGAACTGTCTTGGTCACGGTCTTCTCCCTATGGGTTGGAGGTTTCTTCTTGAAAATCAGCGTCCGCTCAGCCAGGCGAGCGGCACCATCACGAGCTGCGGAAACAGCACGAGCAGGAACATCGCGAGCGATTGCGCGATGAAGAACGGCCAGACACCTTTCATCACCGCGCTCATCGGCACGCGCGCGACGCCGCAGACGACGTTGAGCACGATGCCGACCGGCGGCGTGATCAGGCCGATGGCGTTGTTGATGATGAACAGCACGCCGAAATAGATCGGGTCGATGCCGGCCTGCTTGACGATCGGCATCAGGACCGGCGTCAGGATCAGCACCGTCGGCGTGAAGTCGAGCGCCGTGCCGACGACCATGACGAGCAGCATGATGATGATCATCAGGATCGTCTTGTTGCCCATGAAGGGCTCGAGAATCACCGACAACTCGGCCGGGATGTTCGCCTGCGTGATCAGCCAGGCCGAGACGACGGCGGCGGCGACGAGCAGCATCACCGCGCTCGTCGTCTTGGCGGCGAGCAGGGTCACCTTGTAGAGGTCGCGGACCTTGAGCTCGCGATAGACGAACATGCCGACGATCAGTGCGTAGACGGTCGCGACGACGGCTGCTTCCGTCGGCGTGACGATGCCGAAGCGGATGCCGCCGAGGATCGCGATCGGCATCAGCAAGGCAAGCGAGCCGTCCCAGGTCGCCTGCAAGCGCTCGGCGCCGGTCTTGCGCGGCAGCACCGTGACCTTGTCCTTGCGGGCGACGATCCACCAGGCGATCACCAGCGAAAGCCCGATCAGAAGCCCGGGAAAGACGCCGGCGAGGAACAGCCGGGTAATCGAGAGATTGGCGGCGACGCCGAAGACGATGAAGCCGATCGAGGGCGGGATGATCGGCGCGATGATGCCGCCCGACGCGATCAGCCCGGCCGAGCGGCCGACATCATAGCCGGCGCTGCGCATCATCGGCAGCAGGATCGAGGCGAGCGCCGCCGTGTCGGCCGCGGCCGAGCCAGACAGCGAGGCCATGATGATCGCCGCGAAGATCGCGACATAGCCGAGGCCGCCATGGAGATGGCCGACCAGCGACAGCGCGAAATTGACGATGCGTTTCGACAGGCCGCCGGCATTCATCAGCTCACCGGCGAGCAGGAAGAACGGGATCGCCAGCAGCTGGAACGAGTCCGCCCCGATGACCATGTTTTGCGCGATGATCTGGGTGTCGTAGACGCCGAGCCAGAACATCAGGCAGACCGCGCAGACGATCAGCGCAAAGGCGATCGGCATGCCCAACGCCATCGCTCCGCAGAGCGAGACCAGGAAGATGGTGACGGTCATTCCAGGTGCCCCTTCAGGTCGTGCGAGGGGCTGGCGCTGTAGTCGCCGACGAATTCGGCGAGCTCATGGGGTCCGAGCTGGCTGGTCAGCGCGCGGTAGAGCCGGGCCAGCGTGATCACGCCGATGCCGATGCCGGCGAAGTAGAGCACGTTGTAGACATAGGCCATGCTGATGCCGGTGACCGGCGCGACCATGCTGGCGTTGATCTCCTGCTGTTTCCAAGTGCCCTCGAGCAGCATCAGGCTGCAGACGAAGACGATCAGGTCGCTCAGGATCATGCAGATGCGCCGGCCGCGGTCGCCGAGCGTGCCGACGAACGTATCGACGCCGAGATGCCCGTTCTCGCGCATGACGACGACCGCGCCGATATAGGTCAGCCAGACGAAGAAATAGCGCGACAGCTCCTCCGACACGTCGATGCCGGAATTGAAGGCGTAGCGCAGCACGACATTGCCGAAGACCATCACCACCATCCCCGCGAGGAGAGTGACGAGGACCACTTCAAGCGCGCGTAAGACCCACCTTTCGGCCTTGCTGATCATGATGCGTTTCCTGTGCGTTTCTTGTTGTCGAATTATCGTCATGATGGCGGCCCGCACCGCGTTCGATATCGGACCGCGCGATCGTCAGCAATCGCGACATCGTCTCGCGCGCCCGCTCGGGAGAGCGGGACCCGATGGCGTCCGATACTTGCCTGTGGATCGCGACCGAAGCCCGCCAACGCTCGCGATCATGCATCGACAAGCGAAACGACGCCTTCAGCACGCCGTGCAGAATCGGTTTGAGCTGGACGAGCAGAAGATTGCCGGAGGCTTCGAGGATCGCCTCGTGGAAGCGCAGATCGGCAGCCTCGTGCCCTGCCCTGTCCGGCGCGCTCGCCATTGCGTCCAGCGCGGCGGCGATCGTTTCGATCTGCGTCTGCGAACCCCGTTCGGCGGCGAAGGCGGCGGCTGCAGGCTCGATCATGCTGCGGATTTCGAGGAGATCGCGCTCGAACCCGCTGGCCATGTCGGCATCGGTGATCCAGTCCATCACCTGCGGATCGAGCAGCCGCCAGTTCGCCACCGGCTGAAGCCGCGAGCCGATGCGCGGACGGGTGACGACCAGGCCCAGCGCCTGCAGTGTTTTCGTCACCTCCCGGATGACGGTGCGGCTGACGGAGAAAACCTGCGCGAGTTCGTCCTCGCGCGGCAGCACGCCCATGCTGCCCAATTGCCCGCCGACGACCATCCGGCCGATCCGGTCGACCAGAACATCGTGGAGGCTGGAGGGGCGGCTCATCCAAAAATCATATCATCACATGATTGGATGGCAATATGGTTTGCGATGCGTAAAATGCGGCGCGACGCTGTCGTCAGCATCGTCATGCGGTGCATGTCCCTGACGCGCTTGCGCATCGATCCCTGCAGCGGACAGGATGGAACCCAATCCGCCGCCCAGGCCCTGTCGAGGACCACGAGCATGCCTGTCCTGCCGAAGCTTGCGCCTGCCGACCTGACCGGCGTGCTCGGCATGGTGCCGACCCCTTCCACGCCCGATGCCGACCACTGGTCCTGCGAAAATTCCGTCGCACTCGATGAGACCGCAAGGATGGCTTCGCTCGTGGTCGAAGGCGGCGTGCGCATCCTGTTGACCAATGGCAGCCTGGGCGAAGGGGCGAGCCTGCTGGCCCATGAGCATCGCGACTTTACCGACTGCATCGTGCAGACAATGCAGGGGCGCGGCCTGCTCTTCGCAGGCGTCACGACGCTCAACACCCGCGAAACGATCGCAAGGGCGCGCAGCCTGATCGAGGTGGGGGCGGACGGTCTGTTTCTGGGCCGGCCGATGTGGATGTCGCTCGATCCGCAGGCGATCGTGCGCTACTACGCCGATCTCGCCGAGGCCCTGCCGGGCGTACCCTTCATCGTTTACGACAACCAGTTCGCCTTCAAGGCCAAGATCACCACCGAAACCTATGCCGAACTGAGCCGCAACCCCGCGATTATCGGCACGAAGCACATCGGCGGGCCAGCCATCGCCGACGACCTGCACGCCGTCGGGGGCCGCATGCGCATCCTGCCGCTCGACACGCAATGGTGCGCTCTCGCGAAACAATTCCCGGACGAGGCCTTGGCCTGCTGGTCGGGGAACGCCGCCGATGGCCCCGAGCCGCTGGCGGCGCTGGCAAAAGCGGTCGCGGCGCAGGACTGGGTCGCGGCGGAAGCGATCTCGGCGCGGATGGCCTGGGCGCAGGCCCCGATGTTCCCCGGCGGCAAGCTGGAGAACTTCATCGACTACAATATTCCCATCGCCCATGCCCGCATCGAGGGCTCGGGGCTGGTCAGGACAGGGCCGCCACGTCCGCCCTACATCTTCGCGCCTGAAGGGCATCTCGAAGGCGGTCGCGAGACCGGCCGGCGCTGGGAAAGCCTGCGGCGCGAATTTCCAGGCTGACGGCGCGGCCCCATCACAACCCCGCGCCGATCGCCTCCAACGCGGCGGCCTCCGGCGGCCACGGCTTGTCGAAATCGTCGGGGGGCGCGGCGGCGAGCAGGGCGCGGGTGTAGGCATGCCGCGGAGCGGCGAATACGGCCTCCGTCGCGCCCTCCTCGACCACCTCGCCATGGCGCATCACGATCAGCCGCGAGCAGAGATAGCGCACCACCGCGAGATCATGGGAGATGAAGACGAGGCCGATCCCGCGTTCGCTGCGCAAATCGAGCAGCAGGTTCAGGATCTGCGCCTGCACCGAGACGTCGAGCCCGGAGACGATCTCGTCGGCGACCAGAAGGCGCGGCGTGATGCAGAGCGCGCGGGCTATGTTGACGCGCTGCTTCTGCCCGCCCGAGAGCTGAGCCGGGTAGCGGTCGATCAGTTCCGGCGGCAGGCCCGTCTCTGCCAGCAATTCGCGAGCGCGTTGCAGGCGCTCGGCGACCCCGGCGCTTGCTCCCCTGGCCTCCAGCGTCTGCGTCACCAGCCGCTCGACCGGCCGCCTCGGATTGAGCGCCGATTGCGGATCCTGGAAGACCATTTGCAGCGCGCCGAGGCGGATCGTTCGCGCAGCGCCGCCTCCGGCCGTTACGTCCTGGCCGTCGACCATGATCCGGCCGGCGCTGGGCGGTTCCAGCCCCATGATCAGGCGCGCCAGCGTCGACTTTCCGGAACCCGATTCGCCGACGACGCCGACGAATTCGCCGGGCCGAACGGTGAGGTCGATCCCCTTCACGGCGGCGGTCCCCGGCTCGCGCCGGCCAAGCCAATCGCGCCGGCCCGGATAGGTCTTTTGCAAACCCTCGACCACGAGCACGGGCGCGCCGTCGGTGGCGGCACGCATAGGCATCGGCGAGGTCGGCAATTCGGCTGCCACGACCGCTTCGCAACGTTCCGTGCAGCGTACGGCATGGCCGGGCGCGATCTCGCGCAGGGGCGGAGTCGCGGCAAGGCAAAGCGGATCGCGCGTCCGACAGCGCGGCGCGAACCGGCAGCCGGTCAGGTTGGCGAAGGCGGCGAGCCCCGGCATCTGCTCGGGCAAGGTCACAAGCCGATGCGGCGCTCCGTCGATCGGTGGATTGGCCGCCTGCAAAGCGCGGGTATAGGGGTGACGCGGCGCACTAGCGATCACGCGCGCAGGTCCGCGCTCGACGACCTCGCCGGCATAAAGCACGAGAATGTCGTCGCAGATGCGGGCTGCCAGGCGCAGATCATGCGTGATGAACAGCAGCGCCGTGTCGTGGTCGCGTTGCAGGCGGCGGATGATCTGAACGATCGTCGCCTGGGTCGAGACGTCGAGCGCCGTCGTCGGCTCGTCGGCGACGACCAGAGCCGGCTCGCTGACGAAGGCCATGGCGATCAGCACGCGCTGGCACATGCCTCCCGAAAGCTGGAACGGATAGCGCGAGAGCAGCGTATCGGGATCGGGCAGCCGCACCTCGGCCAGCGCCGCGATCATGCGGGCGCGGCGCCGCGCCGCCGGGATGCGCAAGCGTGCGAGATGCTCGCCGAATTGCGCCTCGATCGTCAGCAGCGGGTTGAGCGCGCTCAACGGCTCCTGCGGAATAAAAGCGATGCGATCGCCGAGCAGCCGGCGCAGTGACGGCTGCGACACCTGCGCAAGATCTTCGCCGGCGAAATCGAGCCCGCCGCTGCTGATCGCGAAGCCCGGCGGCAGGGTGCGCGCCAGCACGCGCCCGATCATGCTCTTGCCCGCGCCCGACTCGCCGACAAGGCCGAGCACCTTGCCGGGCGCGACCGTGAAATCGAGATCGCGCAGCACCTCGACGGTGCGTCCGCCGAGCTTGGCTGAAACCGTCAGGCCGCGCGCGGTCAGCGTCATCGCCCCTCGCCCCGGTTCAAAACGAGCCTCGCGTCGAGCGAGCGGCGCAGGCCGTCGCCGAGCAGGTTGAAGGCGAGCACGGTCAGGAAGATCGCGCCGACCGGCATGATCACGCCCCATGGCGCCTGATGCATGGTCTGGCGGGCATCGGCGATCATCACGCCCCAGGCGGCCACATCCGGCTCGACCGAGAGCCCGACGAAGGACATGATCGCCTCGACGATGACGGCGATGCCCATCTCGATCGAGAGCACCGTGATGATCAGCGGCGCGACGGCGGGCAGCACCTCCTTCAGCATGATCTGGACATGCCCGAAACCCGACAGCCGCGCGGCGGCGATGTAGTCGCGCGTCATCACCACCAGCGCCTCGGAACGGATGACGCGGCAGAAGCGGGTCCAGTCGATCAGCACGATCGCCAGGATGACCTTGTTGACGCCGGCGCCCAGGCCGACGAGCAGGATCAGCGCCAGCACGACCGGCGGAAACGCCATCCAGATATCGACGGCGCGGCTGATCAGCCAGTCGATCCAGCCACCGAAATAGGCTGCGACGATGGCGAGCACGGTACCGAGCAGCATCGCGCCGCTGGCCGCAACGACCGCGACATAAAGCGCGATACGGGCCCCGAAAATCAGGCGCGAGGCGATGCAGCGCCCGAGCGTGTCGGTGCCGAGCGGATATTGCGGATTGCCCTGCGGGAGCCACATCGGGGGCAACAGCGTCGCGAGCAGATCCTGCTCTTGAGGATCGTTTGGCGCGATCCAGGGCGCGAACAGCGCCGTTGCGAGAAGCAGCAATGCAAGCGTGCCGCCGATCAGGACGCGCGGGTCGGTCAGGCAACGCTGCAATGCGGCGCGGGCTCGCGGGGACAGGCGGGCGGTCATCGCGCCGTGCCCAGCCTGAGCTTCGGATTGACTGCGAGATAGGCGACATCGACCAGCGCGTTGATGGCGAGCACCAGCACGCAATAGATCAGCGCGACGCCCTGTATCAGCGGCAGATCGTGGTTGCGCACCGCGTCGATCATCAGGTTCCCGAGACCGGGATAGGCGAAAATCAGCTCGATCAGCACAGTGCCGCCGAACATGAAGCCGCCCTGCACGCCGATCAGGCTGATCGTCGGCAGCGCCGCATTCGGCAGAGCGTGGCGCACGACGATGCGCGCTTCGGCGACACCGCGCAGCCGCGCCTGCGTGACGTAGTCGTCCTGGATCGTCTCGAGCAGCGACGAGCGCAGAACCCGCATCACCAGCGGCGCCAGGCCGATCGCCAGAGCGGTCGCCGGCAAGACGAGATGAACGAGCGCACTGCGGAAGGCGTCGAAACGGCCGGCGATCAGGCAGTCGACCAGCAGGAAGCCGGTCGCGGTCGGCGGCAATTGCAGCTCGGGCGAAAGCCGGCCGATGAAGGGCAGGAACTGCAGGCTGACGCCGAGGAACAGGATCAGCAGGATCGCCCAGAGGAATTCCGGGATCGCCATCATCACCGTCGTCGCGGCATCGAGAAGCTGTTCGCCAAGTCGGCCGCGCAGCGCAAACATCGCGAGCCCCCCGGAGAGACCGGTCAGGATGCCGATCAAGAGCCCCGCGGTGACCAGCTCCAATGTCGCCGGCAAGGCGCGGCCGACGAGTTCGGCCACGGGGCGACGAAAGAAGATCGAGCCGCCGAGATCGCCGCGCAGGAGATGCGACAGCCAGATGCCGTATTGCTCGGGCAATGAGCGGTCGAGCCCGAAGGCCTGTTTGAGCTTGTCGTAGTCGGCCGCGCTGGCGCCCGGCGGCAGCGACATCGCGACGGGGTCCGACGGCAGCAGCCGCAGGATCACGAAGACCAGCACGGAGACGCAGAGCAGGATCGGCAGCGCCAGCAGCGCACGCCTGATCAGGAGCTGGAATGCGAGAAAACCCATCTGCTTACGGCGACGACCCGCTCAGACCTTGAACGAATAGGTCTGCGGCAGCACCCAGCCATTGTCGTATTTGACGATCTGGACGTCGTTGCGATGGACGATGGTCTTGACCGTCTGGATCAGGGGAATGGTGAAGCCGCGCTCGGCTGCGAATTTATGGGCGTCGCGATAGCCCTGCAGACGTTTGGCGTTGTCGATCTCGGAGAGCAGTGGCTGGATCTTCGGTGCGAGCTCGTCGGATTTGAAGGCCGAGAAGATCGACTTCGGATCGAGCAGGAAGCCGCCATACATCTCCGGATCGCCGGTCGCATTGCCCCATGAATACAGGGTCGCTTCCGGCAGGGTGCCGGCGCGCAGGCGGTCCTGATAGGTCGAGAGCTCGATCGATTCCAGTTCGGCGTTGATGCCGACGCGTTTCCACATCTGCACGATGGCGCGCGCCATCTCGAAATCGTTCGGGAAGACGCCGTTGGTCGAGGCGAACTTGATCGCGAGCGGGTTCTGCGGGCCGTGGCCGAGTTCGCGCAGCAGGCTTTGCGCCTTCTCGACGCTGAAGGCGAACTCATAGCCCGGCGGGTAACCCGGCGTATTGCGTGCGGCGGGCACCGAGATCGTCGTCGCGGCGCCGCCATAGAGCGCCTTCGAGATCGCTTCCTTGTCGATGGCGTGATGGGCTGCAAGCCGCGCCCGGTCGTCGCCGAAACCGCCGTTCTTGCTAACCTGAAGCAGTGCAATGTCGGTGATGGGGTCGAGCCGCGCGCTCACGCCCGGCTGCGTGCCGAGCCGCTGCGCCTCGCGGATCGGCACGTCCACCGCGATATCGGCGCGCCGGCTCTCGAACGCCGCGACGCGGGCAGTCGGATCGCGCACAAGCTCGATGGTGACGCGCGGGATCGCCGGCTTGCCGTCCCAGTAGCGCTCGTTCGCCTCCAGCACGATGCGGGCGTTCTGCTGATACTCGACCAGCTTGTAGGGGCCGCTGCCGATCGGCTTGGCGGTGAATTCGGCAAGGCCGACGCGCTCCAGATAGGCCTTGGGCACGACGAAGCTGCAGAGGAAATACAGCCACGGAATCGCGGATGGCATCGGCTCGCTGAATTTCATCACCGCCCGCGTCGGGCTTTCGACGACGATATCGGTCACCCTGCGCCAGATGAAGCTGGTGTCGAGCCTGCGGCCGCCTTCCGGAACGGGCGCACGCGGCCGCTCGAAGAAGCTGTAGCGGAAATCCGCCGCCGTCATCGGCGAGCCGTCATGGAAGACCACGTCCGAGCGGAAATCGAGAACCAGCGTCGTCGGGTCGGTGAAGGCGTAGCTGGTGATCAGCGCCGGCTTGACCGTGACGTCGGGATTTTGCGTCAGCGGCTGGTCGAAGACCATCTTGTAGAGCGATTGCCCGACGGCGAGCGTGCGCGCATTCGGATCCCAGGTCGGCACGTCGGCCGGATAGGCGATGGTGAGCTGGCCCTTGGCGGCGGCCTGGGCCAGAACCTTTCCGGGAACCCCGAGAGCGGCAAGCGCGCTCGCGCCGGCGCCGAGCTGCATCATCATGCGACGATCGATCATGGCCATGGCTCCATCACCCTTATGTCGTGGTTGGCGAAAGCGTCAGTCGAAGGCGTTCAGTCGAAAGCGTTCAGTCCTGCTCGTCGGAAACCAGCGCAAGCACCCGAAGCGGGCTGCCCGAGCCACCGACGATCTTCAGCGGGGCTGCAATGAGCACGGCGCCCGTCGGCGGCAGCAGGTCGAGATTGCACAGGCTGGCGAGGCCGAGCTTGTTGGCGCCATGCATCAGCGCGTGAGCCGGAAATGGCGGCTCGAACGAGAAGGCCTGTCCGGCATCGGTGCCGACAGCCTCGACGCCCCAGCCATTGACGTCGCGCTCCTCGACGAGGAAGCGCACGGCGTCGGCATTGGGGCCGGGCACATGCGGGCCGTCCTCCTTCATGTTCAAAAACAGCGCCGGGTCGCTGCGCTTGGACCAGTCCGAGCGCATCAGCACCCAGGTGCCCGCGGGGATTTTGCCGTGTTCCTTTTCCCAGGCGAGTATCCGCTTTGGCGTGAGCAGGAAGCGCTCGTCCTTGGCGCATTCCCTGGAGACATCGATGACGCAGGCCGGCGCGACGAAGCGCTGCGGGTCGATCGTGTCGGTCGCCCCATCCTCCAGATCCTTGCCGGTGACCCAGTGCACCGGCGCGTCGAAATGGGTGCCGGTGTGCTCGCCGCAGGCGAAATCGTTCCAGTACCAGGCCGGCCCCTTCTCGTCGTAACGCGAGATCAGCGCGCTCTCGAACGGCTTGGTCGGGGCGAAAGGCGGCGGGAGCTGGATGACCGGCGTCGAGGGCTGGAGCGACTGCGTCAGGTCGACGACGCGGATCTTCTGCTTGACGAGCGCCTTGGCGAATTTGCTGAGAGTGTCCTTGCCCATCGTCAGTGCGCCTTCCCTGTCCGTATCGCTGCCGGATCATCCGCGGACTTCGCAGGATCCTGTTCCTAGAAAATCCTGCCGGGATTGAGGATACCGGCCGGGTCGAGTGCTGCCTTGATCGTCCGCATCAGGTCGATCTCCGCTGCGCTGCGGGTCATCGGCAGATATTCGCGCTTGCTGCGACCGACGCCGTGCTCTGCAGAAATCGAGCCATTCAAGCGCGCGACGTGGCCATAGACCAGCCGCTCGATCTCGTGCCGGGCGTCGGCGTCCATGCTCTCGCCCGCGACAATCAGATGGAGATTGGAATCGGCGAGATGGCCGAAGAAGACATGGGTCAGATCGGGCCAGAGCGCGTCGAGATCGGCCTTGATCTCGCTCACGCCCACCCCGATCGCGCCGATCGGGACCGAGACGTCGAAATTCGCGCCGGGCGGGAAGAGCTTAGCGTATTCATAGGGGGTTTCGCGATAGGCCCAGAAGCGGGCGCGATCCTGCCCCGATTGGGCGATCAGCGCATCGCTGGCGACACCGGCCTCAATCTGGTCGGCAAGGAAGTTCTCGAAACGCTCGCGGCCGGCCGCCGTGCCATCGCCGGGCGTCTCGATCAGGACGGCGATGGCGTGACTCTCCCCGAACGGGCGCGGCAGGCCGATCCGATCGATTGCGACGTCGAGGAAATCGCGCCACATCGCCTCGAACACCAGCAGGCCACCGGGCAGGCTGCGGCCGGCCGCGCGCAGCAGCGCGATCGCAGCCTCGGTCGAGGGTACCGCGACGAGCGCGGACTCGATTGCGATCGGACGCGGGTGCAAGCCGATGACCACGCGCGTGACGATGCCGAGCGTGCCCTCGGAGCCGATGAAAAACTGCGTCCAGTCGTAGCCGGAATTGTTCTTCAGCATCTTGTTGAGCGAACGGACGATCCGCCCGTCCGGCAAGACGACCTCCAGCCCCAGCACGTTGCGCCGGGTCATGCCGTAGCGCAGCACCTGATTGCCGCCGGCATTTGTCGCGACGTTGCCGCCGATGGTGCAGGAGCCGCGCGCGCCGAGGTCGATGCCGCAAAGGAAGCCCGCCCCCTCGGCGGCGTTCTGCACGACGAGAAGCGGCGTGCCGGCGAGCGCCGTCAAGGTACCTGCATCGCGGTCGATCTCCTCGACGCCGCTCATCCGTTCGAGCGAGAGCGCGACCTCCCTTTCGTCTGGATGGGCTGCCCAGGCCAGGCCCGTCATGCCGCCTTGCGGAGCGACGGGCTGGCCATGGGCGTGGCAGATGCGCAGGGCGGCGGACACCTGCTCGACGGTGCGCGGCAGCAGCAGTGCGGCGGGTCGTGTCGGCGTCGCCTTGTAGGCGTCCTGCTGGTTGCGCGCCGGGATGTCGTCGCCGAGCTTCACGCAATCTGTGCCGAGTTCGGCCAGCAGGGCCTCGATTGCGGCGGTCATGTTCGCGCCTCGAAGCGGCATGTGAACGATCCCGCCATCGCCTAGTCCTCGATCATGGTGTGGGGGGCGTCGGCGTTCACGAGCGTGGCCGCTGGCGGCGATGCTGCAAAGCCCGTGCTGGCCTGATTAAAGCCGCGAGCCAGCAGGTCGATGTCGTTGATGGTGACGACGAGTCGGTAGCCCTGGGTGCGGCGCATCTTCGCAAGGTCGAGGTTCGGTGTGAACACGCCGCAGGGCGTCCAGGCCGCCTTGCAGGCGCGGTGTATCTGCGCACAGGCGACGGAATGGTCGTGATGCATCGCCGGGAAAGTGCCGATCGACAACGCCAGATCGCCGGTGCCGATGAAGACCATGTCCACGCCATCGACCGCTGCGATCCCGGCCGCATTGGCGACGCCCCTGGCGGTTTCGATCATCACCATGACGACGATCCTGTCGGAGCCCTCGACATAGTCGACGAAGTCCGCCAGCGGCCGCAAGCCGCCGCCCGAGCGCTCGCCATGGGGAGGATATTTCGCGAAGGAGACCGCCTTGCGCGCCTGTTTGGCGGTCTCGACGAGGGGCACCATGATGCCTTCCGCGCCGGCGTCGAGCGCCATGCCGATGGCGTAGGCGGTGTTCTCGGCAGTGCGGACGATGACCGGGATTTCAGGCGGGACGAGGCCGATGGCGGCCTCGAGCTCGCGCCGCTCCCAAAGGCCGTGCTGCAGGTCGATGACGATGGCGTCGGGTTTCGAGCGCGCCGCGATCTCGACCATCGCGGCCGATCCCAGCGAGAGCCAGGCGACGCCGAGGCAGCGTCCTGTGGCGAGCTTGTAACGCAGCGTGGCGCGGCGGGGATCGAACATGGCGTCAGCCAATGCTCCTGTATTGCCCGTCATGATAGATCAGGGGCGCGGCCGGCGCCGCGGCGACATGCACGTCGACGACCTCGCCGATGACGATGTGATGCGTCGCCCAGTCGGTGACCTGCGCGACGACGCATTCGAAGGAGACGTTGGCGCCAGCAAGCAGCGGCACTTCGCTTTCCCCACGAAACCAGCCGCCATAGGAAAAACGCGCCACGCCCCGGGCGACGCGCAGACCGCCAAAGGCATCCGCCACATCCTGCTGTCCGGCCGCGAGCAGGTTGACCGAGAAATGCGCGCCGACGACCAGCGCCGCAGCGATCGACGAGCCGCGGTTGACGCAGACGAGCAGCGAGGGCGGATCGACCGAGAGCGAGGAGACGGCGGTCGCCGTCAGGCCGATCGGCTCGCCGGTCGCGCCGTTGGCGGCGACCACCGTGACCGCGCCGGGCAAGGCGCGCATGCCCTGACGAAAGGCGACGCCGGAGGCGCGAGGTTTTGGCGCCGAGGCGACAACCGCGCTCATGTGATGCGCAGCCCGGCCTGCTTCATCAGCGGCAGCACGCGGTCGCAGAAGAACGGCAGTTCATAGGTATAGTTGACGAAGCTCAGCGCCGCTCCTGCATAGCCCTGCGCCGAGATCGCCGACAGCGTTTCGACGATGCGTTCGGGCGTGCCGATCAGCGGGAAGGAACCCGCGCCGCCCGCGAAGCGCTTGCGGTAACGGTCGAAGGCGTCGGGGTCATGCGAGTTGGCGAACTCCTTCTTGGAGGCCATGTGATAATCGACGGCGGCGTGATCGGCCTGCGTGACCGCGTATTTCGCGTAGTAGTCCTCGGCCTCGGCCTGCGTTTCGCGGCAGACGACGTGGCAGACCGTGTAGATGCCGACATCGCGCCCGACCTTGGCCGAGCGTTCGCGAATGTCGGCGATGTGCTTCTTGCCGTCTTCGAGCTCGGCGAAGGTCGAGAACAGGTAGTCGCAATGGCTCGCGGCGAAGTCGCGCCCGGGCGGCCCGAAGGCGGCGTTCATCGTAACCGGGCGCGGCGCCTGCACGCTGGCTGGCCGGCTGACCACGCCTTTGAGCGTGTAATAGGCGCCCTCATAATCGAAGGGCTGAAGCGTGCCGTAGCAACGTTCGACGATCTCGATCCATTCGCGCGCCCGGCCATAGGCGTCGTCGCCGAGCTTGACGCCGAACATGGCGAACTCGTCGGGATTCCAGCCGCAGACGATGTTCAGGCCGGCGCGGCCGTTGCTGATGTGGTCGACGGTCGCCAGCGCCTTGGCGGCATAGACCGGATGCACCAGCGGTACATGCACGGTCATGAACAGGCCGATCTGCCGGGTCGCACCGGCCAGCCCCGCCGCCCAGGTGAAGGTCTCGAAGGAATGCTCGCGCACGCGGTTCCTGCCGCCAAAGCCGCGCCAGCGCGCGATCGGCAGCAGGAATTCGAGCCCGGCCCTGTCGGCGATCCCCGCCGCGTTGAGATTGTCGTCCCAGCTGGCGCGCCAGCGCTCGGGCACATCGGTGATGGCCAGACCGCCATCGGCATTGCTGGAGAAAATGCCGAGCTTGAAACGGTTATGGCCCTTCAGCGGGTGGGGTTTCACAGCCATCATGCCCTGACCGGTCCGCTGTTGACCGCGTTGGCCCGCTCACGATCGAGCTCGGCCTTGCGCACGCCGAAGAAGGCCTGTTCGGCATCGGCCATGAAACCGGCCATGTGGCGGCAGGCCGCGTCAGGATCCCGGTTCCGGAAGGCGAGGTAGAGCCCTTCCAGCCCCTGCGCGACGACGGCGCGCGTCGTGGGATCGGCGAGCGTGCCGAGCCGCACGGTCTGCACATGATCGACGAAGCGGGCGATGGTGTCGGCGAGGCGCTGGTTTTTCACCGCGCCGAGCCAGGCGCCGCGAAAGGCGATGTTGGCGAGGATCAACCGCTCGATGTCGTCGCTGGCCAAGGCGGCGCGGGCCTCCTCGATCGCCGCGGTTAGGCGCGTTTGCGCGGCGGGTGTCAGGTCGCGCGCCGCGTCGGCGGCGGCGCGTGGCTCGAGCAGCTTGCGGACCTCGAAGATGTCGCGGATGTCGTCGAGGCTCAGCCTGGGCGTGACGAAGCCGCGCGTCGTGCCGACGAGATAGCCCTCATTGGTCAGGCGCAGCAGCGCCTCGCGGGCCGGCATGCGCGAGGTGCCATAGCCGGCGGCGATCTCCAGATCGACGAGCTTGCGGTCGGGATCGATCTCGCAGCGCTGCAGTCGCGCCCTGAGATCGAGATAGATGCGCTCGCTGAGGCTGTCGCGACGCGGCAGATGGCGCAGGCTCCCGGCCATGTCGTCTCCAGCGCTGGGGATGTCTACATTCCGCATTCTGAATACGGTTATTGCGATCGTGAGGGTGAGTCAATTGCGTCGCCCCCATCGAACGTCACGACGCACGCCGATCAGCGGGATTGGCGGCGACTCATAGCACGCCGGTTTCCTCCCCTTGGGCCTACTCTGCCGACCCAAGCTTCAAAGCGGTGGCCAGAGGACGACGCTGACAAACCTGCGGGCCCATGGCTGTAAACTCGCCCTTAACCCCGATCGTTAATTTGTTGAACCAGTAGTGGCTTCGCGCGGGCTGTACCTGCTGCGGCGCAAGGGTGGCAAACCATGCGGCTGATCGTCGGCTCAATCATCGTCTTCGTCTGCGTCTTCGGCAGCTACGCGGCTATGGGCGGCCACCTCGAGGTGCTTTGGCAGCCGTTCGAGTTTGTGATCATCCTGGGTGCAGCGATCGGCGCCTTCGTCATCGGCAACCCCGGGCCGGTGCTCAAGGCCGTGCCCGCCATGCTCGGCACGATCGTGAAAGGCTCCAAGTACAAGCAGGAGTGCTATGTCGAACTGCTCGGGATGCAGTATTCATTGTACAAGCTCGTGAAGCAGAAGGGCATGCTCGCGGTCGAGCCGCACATTGAAAATCCGAGCGAATCGACGCTGTTCAACGCCTTCCCGACTTTTGCAGCGAACCATCATGCGGTCGAGTTCGTCTGCGACTACATGCGCATGCTGTCGCTGGGCGCCAACAACGTCCACCAGATCGACGCTCTCATGGACGAGGAACTGGAGACGCACCACCAGGAGCAGGAGCGTATCGTCGGGGCCATGCAGTCGCTCGCCGACGGAACACCGGCGCTCGGCATCGTCGCCGCCGTGCTCGGCGTGATCAAGACGATGGGGGCGATCAAAGAGCCGCCGGAGGTACTGGGGCATCTGATCGGCGGCGCGCTCGTCGGCACCTTCTTCGGCGTCTTCGTCGCCTACGGCTTCTTCGCGCCCATGGCGGCGTCGCTCAAGAGCACCTTCGAGGCGGAATCCAAATACTACCTTTCGCTCAAGGCCGGTCTCCTCGCCCATATCAGCGGCCTGCCGCCGGTGATGGCGGTGGAATTTGCCCGCAAAGCTCTGATGAGCGACGTCCGCCCGACCTTCAACGAAGTGGAAGCGGCGACCGCCGCTCTGCCCGCCTAGATCCCACCCAATCTCCAGTAGGGACCCGATGGACAAGCCCCTCCAGCCGATCATCATCAAGAAGGTCAAGAAGGCCGCTCATGCGCATCATGGCGGGGCCTGGAAGATCGCCTATGCGGACTTCGTGACCGCCATGATGGCGTTCTTTCTGCTGATGTGGCTGATCAGCATGACGACGCAGGAGCAGAAGATCGGCCTGGCGGAATACTTCGCGCCGGCGGCTTTGAGTCCCAGCAACAGTGGCTCCGGCGGCATGCTGTGGGGCACCGCCCTGGACACGTCGGGCGGCAGGTCCTCGGCGCCCCGCGACACGGCGAAGGGCGCCAGCAAGCAGGAGGACGGAGCGGGCCGGACCAAACCGGGCCGCGCCAGCGACCGCGAGGTCAATCGTTCGGCTGCCGACGAGCAGGCCAACTACAGCGCCATAGCCAGCATCCGGCAGGCGCTCCAGAAGATGCCCGACATTGCCGAGCTGTCGCGCAACATCGTGATCGAGCCGACCAAGGAGGGGTTGGACGTTTCCCTCGTGGACCAGGACGGCCGCTCCATGTTCTCCGAGGGCTCGGTTGCCCCCTACGAACGCACCCGTCGCGTGCTGGAGGTGCTCGCGCCCACCCTGCGCCGCCTGCCCAACCGCCTGTCTGTCACCGGCCATACGGCCGCCGCGCGCCCGGGCTCGGTGGGGGCCGTCGAGCCCTGGAGGCTCACCTCCGGGCGCGCGCTCGCCGTGCGCGAGATCCTGTCGGGCGCCGGGTTCCCCAACGACCGCTTCACCTCCGTGGTGGGACGCGCCGATACCGAGCCGGTCTTCCTCGATGATCCATACCTCGCGCCGAACCGACGGGTGACGATCACGCTGCTCAATGAGCCGCCGCCGCTGCCCCCGGGAGTCTTTCCCTGACAACAAGGCGCCTCGGCCGCTTCAGAGCCCGTTTGAGATCGAGCTCAGCGCGGCCGCGCGGCTGCCGATCTCATTGCATCGCCCAAGAGCAGATCCTCGCAATATCAGCAACGGGCCGACTTCCGCCACCGATACTGAAGTCGAGTCTGAGATGCTGACATCCCCACAATCGCTGATGAGCGATACGCGGCTTGGACTGCCACCGGTCCGTTAGACAACGCCGACCTGTCCTTGGGCTGCCCACGGATCGCTACATCGGAGCGCGGCCTGTGTCGGCCTCGCGTTATTGACCCTGTTGGCCAGGCCAACAATCTGCGTGACTGTCAATCACTGGCAACGAACCGCTTCGGACGCAAAAGAGGAAAACGAGGCCAAAACCAACAAAAAACCGCCCTTTTTTGGGGCGGTTGCGGACGTCTCGGAATGTGGGAGTGGTGCCGCTTGAGGGATTCGAACCCCCGACCCCCTCATTACGAATGAGGTGCTCTACCAGCTGAGCTAAAGCGGCGACGCGGCAGGCTCTACCAGCCTGCCCGATTCTTGACAAGGCGAGATCTGGTCTGCCACCGCGAGGTTACGATTTCCTGAGCTTTTCGGTCTCGGGCTTTTCCTGGCCCAGCGCGACGATGCCGCGCCGGATCGCACGCGTCCGGGTGAAGTGCCTGTGCAGGGTTTCCCCGTCGCCGAAACGGATCGCCCGGGTCAGCACCGAGAGGTCCTCGCTGAAGCGGCCGAGCATCTCCAGCACCGCATCCTTGTTGTGCAGGAAAACGTCGCGCCACATCGTCGGATCACTGGCCGCGATGCGGGTGAAGTCACGAAAGCCGCCGGCTGAGAACTTGATCACCTCCGACTGCGTCACCGCCGCCAGATCCTCGGCCGTGCCGACGATGTTGTAGGCGATCAGATGCGGCAGATGGCTGGTGACGGCGAGCACCAGGTCGTGGTGCTGCGGCGTCATGATCTCGACGATCGCGGCCATGCCCTCCCAGAACTGCTGGGTCCCGGCGATGGCCGCCTCGTCGGTACCATCGGGCGGGGTCAGGATGCACCAGCGGTCGAGAAAGAGGCTGGCGAAACCTGCATCTGGGCCGGAGTTCTCGGTGCCGGCAACAGGATGGGCCGGCACGAAATGCACGCCTTCGGGCAGATGCCGCGTCACCGCATCGACCACCGATGTCTTGACCGAGCCGACATCGGACAGGATCGCACCCGGCTTCAGGCTGGCCGCGATCTCGGCTGCGACCTCGCCGCAGGCCCCGACCGGCACGCACAGGATGATGTGATCGGCCTCGCGGACGGCGTCGGCAGCCGTCTCCGCGACCTCATGGCCGAGGCCGAGTTCGCGGGCGCGGATTCGCACGTCCCCGTCGCGATCGAACAGCGCGATCGTAGCCGCGAGGTTCAGATCCTTGGCCGCATGGGCGATCGAGGAGCCGATCAGCCCGATGCCGATGATGGCCAGGCGGCTGAAGATCGGCTCCACGCGCGGAGCAGCAAAGCTGACGGTCGCAGCCGTCACGGCTTGCCAGCCAGGAAGTCCGCGAGTGCCGCGACGACGAGGCGATTGGCCTCCTCCGAACCGATGGTCAGGCGCAGGCAATCCGGCAGGCCATAGGCGCCGACGCCGCGCAGGATCAGCCCGCGCTGGGTCAGGAAGGCGTCGGCTTCCTTCGCCGTCCTGCCGGGCGTCGCCGGGAAATGGATCAGGATGAAGTTGCCGACCGAAGGCGTCACGGTCAGGCCGAGCTTTTCGAGTTCGGTCGTGGTCCAGACCAGCCATCTGTCGTTGTGCTCGATGGCGGCGGCGACATGGGCCTCGTCGGCAATGGCGGCGGAGCCCGCCTCGATCGCCGCGCCGTTGACGTTGAACGGCCCGCGAATGCGCTCAAGCGCATCGACGACATGGGCAGGCCCATAGAGCCAGCCGAGGCGCAAATTCGCCAGACCGTAGATTTTCGAGAATGTGCGGGTCATCACGACGTTCTCGCTCTCGGCGACGAGTTCGAGGCCAGACGCATAGTCGTTGCGGCGGACATATTCGGCATAGGCCGCGTCCAGCACCAGCAGGACGCTGGAGGGCAGCCCCGCATGCAGGCGCTTGACCTCGTCGAAGGGCAGATAGGTGCCGGTCGGGTTGTTGGGGTTGGCCAAAAAGACGATTTTCGTGCGTGGCGTGACCGCCTTCAGGATCGCATCGACATCGGCGGTGAAATTCGTCTCCGGCACGATGACGGGCTTGGCGCCGGCGGCCAGGATCGCGATCTTGTAGACGAGGAAGCCGTGCTGCGTGAAAACCCCTTCGTCGCCGTCGCCGAGATAGGCCTTGGTGATCATCTGGAGCAGTTCGTCGGAGCCGGTGCCGCACATGATGCGGCCGGCATCGAGGCCGTAACACCCGGCGATCGCCTCGCGCAGCTTGGTCGAGGAGCCGTCGGGGTAGAGTTCGAGCTTGCCGGCGATCGAGCCATAAGCCGCGACCGCCTTCGGGCTCGGCCCGAGCGGGGTCTCGTTGGACGAGAGCTTGTGCAGCTTCACGCCGGCAGGCGCGGCCGATTTGCCGGGGATGTAGGCCTCGATGTCGAGGACGCCGGGACGCGGGACTGGGCGGGTCGCGATGGACATGGCGGAGAACCTTGCGAGAGACGGCTTGATGATCAGCGGACGGATTTGACGGCGAACCGGGCGGCGTGGCTGCCGACTTCGTTGAAATCGCTCAGGCCCGCCGGCTCCAGCGCCTTGCGGATGACGGCGTGGTCGACCTCGCCCGAGGCGGCAACCAGCAGCGACAGATGCGAGCCATCAGCCGCACTGGCCGAGACCTCGGCGAGATGCTGGGCGAGACCCGAGCGCAAGGCTTCCGACCAGCGCTCGACGCGGGCGGCATAGAGCACGATCTCGCGCACGGCGGCGTCGGCCAAAGGCTTGGCGATGCAGTAGACCGGTGTGCCGGCAGGATGGCCTGGCCGCTCGATGAAGGGCAGCCGCGCGATGATCTTGGGACTGTCGGGACCGATCAGGTCGCGCCACCAGATGCCGGCGCTGGCGCCCTGATCCATGCGGAAGATGCCGAGATCGCCGGCAGAATCCGCCACCGCCGCGATGACCGCGCGAGCGTCCTCATGGGTGACGAAGGGGACGGTGAAGCCGAAATGGAAGCGGGCGGAATCGCGCATTGCCGCATCGCCGCCCGAGACGTCGGCATGAACCGCGTAGTTCGCCTGCACGAAGGTGAAGGTCGCGATGATGATGCGCCAGATGCCCTCGATCGTGTCGAGCGGCAGCAGACCTTTGTGGCGCAAAGCGAGGCGCTTCATCATGTCGGCCTCGCGGCCGGGCCGGAAGGCCGAGCCCGAGACCTGCGTCTTCTTGACCGCGATCAGCGTCTCGATGATCGAGGAGCGCTCCATCAGCAGCGCATGCATCTCGCTGTCGATGCGGTCGATCTCGGCGCGCAGATCGGCAAGGGTCGTGGGAGCGGCTTCGGTCATGATCGGTCGGACTGCGTTGCACCCTTCACAGCCCTCATCCTGAGGAGCCGCGAAAGCGGCGTCTCGAAGGATGCTCCAGATAGCGCCTGAGCGGACTGGAGCATTCTTCGAGACGCGCTCCTGCGGAGCGCTCCTCAGGATGAGGGCTGAGGGTTGGCTAGGCTCTTAGCGCTGGGAGCGAACATTGGCAAAGGCGCACTCACGCATCCGCGCGTTGACAGGCGCGCGTGGTCGCGGCAACGATCAAGTTCGATTTTCCGAACAAGCCGACCGGCAAGACAAATCATAGCTGTCAAAGCGGACGATGATGAGCGATCTCTCTCCTGGCCTCGCCGACCCGCTGCAGGAGGCCAACGAGCCCTCCAGCCTGGTTGCGCGGTTTGGCCCGGACACGCCGCTGCTGATGGATTGCGGCGTTGCGCTCGACCATTGGCAGATCGCCTACCAGACTTATGGCGAATTGAATGCGTCCCGCTCGAACGCCGTGCTGGTCTGCCACGCGCTGACCGGCGATCAGCATCTCGCCAACCGCAACCCGATCACCGGCAAGGGCGGCTGGTGGACGGCGATGATCGGGCCGGGCAAGCCGATCGACACCGACCGCTTCTTCGTGATCTGCGCCAATGTCGTCGGCGGCTGCACCGGCACGACCGGGCCGGCCTCGACCAACCCGGAGACGGGCAAGCCCTGGGGCCTGTCATTCCCGATGGTGACGATCCGCGACATGGTGCGGGCGCAACGGCACCTTATGGATGCGCTCGGCATCGAGAGCCTGTTCTGCGTCGCCGGCGGCTCGATGGGCGGCATGCAGGTGCTGCAATGGGCGGCGAGCTACCCCGAGCGCGTGTTCTCGGCGCTGCCGCTGGCGACCGGCGCGAAGCATTCGGCCCAGAACATCGCCTTCCACGAGGTCGGCCGGCAGGCGGTGATGGCCGATCCCGACTGGCGCGGCGGGCGCTATCTCGAAGAGGGCACGCGGCCCTCGAAGGGCCTGTCGGTCGCGCGCATGGGCGCGCACATCACCTATCTCTCGGAGCCGGCGCTGCACCGGAAGTTCGGCCGCAAGCTGCAGGACCGGGAGGCGCCGACCTTCTCCTTCGACGCGGATTTTCAGGTCGAGAGCTATCTGCGTCACCAGGGAGTCTCCTTCGTCGAGCGCTTCGACGCCAACTCCTATCTCTACGTCACGCGCGCAATGGATTATTTCGACCTCGCCGCCGACCATGACGGCGTGCTGGCAAAGGCGTTCGCAGGAACCAAGACGCGCTTCTGCGTGGCGTCGTTCACCTCCGACTGGCTGTTTCCGACAGCCGATTCCCGCGCCATCGTGCATGCGCTGAACGCGGCGGGCGCGTCGGTCTCCTTCGTCGAGCTGGAGAGCGACAAGGGCCATGACGCCTTCCTGCTGGAGGAGCCGAACCTGTTTGCGACGACGCGTGGGTTTTTGGGTGCTGCGGCGCGGGCGCGGGGGATCTGATGACCCTTCCCGATTTCCAGAACAACCGCATCGACCTGAAACTTGTCGCCGAGATGGTGACGCCTGGCTCGCGCGTGCTCGATGTCGGCTGCGGCGACGGGCAGTTGCTGGCGCTGCTGGCGGAGACCCGCAATGTCGATGCGCGCGGCATCGAACTCTCGCGCGAGGGCGTGGCGGGCTGCGTCGCGCGCGGTCTCTCCGTGATACAGGGCGACGCCGATACCGACCTCGGCGACTATCCCGACGACTCGTTCGATTACGTCATTCTGTCCCAGACCATCCAGGCGACGCGCAATCCCCGCCTGGTGCTGGAGCAGATGCTCAGGATCGGTCGGCGCGCCATCGTCTCCTTCCCGAATTTCGGGCATTGGCGAATGCGTTCACAGGTGTTCTTCATGGGCCGGATGCCGGTAACCGACTCCCTGCCCTATGCCTGGTGGGACACGCCCAACATCCATTTCTGCACGATCCGCGATTTCGTCACGCTCTGCGACGCGATCGGCGCGGAAAAGGAGCGCGCGGTCGCGCTCGACGCCGCCGGCGGCAAGGTCGGCGTCAGCGCGCCCTGGTGGTTCTGGAACCTGTTTGGCGCGCAGGCGGTGTTTTTGCTGAAACGCGGGTGAACCCTTCTCCCCTCGGGGGAGAAGGTGGCGCGGCGAAGCCGTGACGGATGAGGGCAGCACCGCGCCCGAAACAAGAAAAGGGCCGCTTGCGCGACCCTTCCCTCATCCGTCTGCTGTGCAGACACCTTCTCCCCCGAGGGGAGAAGGACAAGCTCAGTTCAGCGCCACGCCGACCGGGCGCTTTTCCTTCACGACCGCGACATCGCCCAGCATCAGGCTGGTCGGGCCGACCGTGACCGGCACGGTCTCGCCGTCATGGATTTTGCCGGCGAGCAGGAGTTCCGCGAGCGGGTCCTGAACCGATTTCTGGATCACGCGCTTGAGCGGGCGCGCGCCATAGGCGGGGTCGTATCCCTTGTCTGCGAGCCATGCTCTCGCCTGCTCCGAGAGCTCCAGCACGATCTTGCGATCGGTCAGCAGCTTTGCCAGACGCGCCATCTGGATGTCGACGATCGCGCCCATATCGGCCCGCTGCAGCCGGTGGAACAGGATGATGTCATCGATGCGGTTCAGGAATTCCGGCCGGAAGGCCTGCCTGACCACGCCCATGACCTCGTCGCGGACCTCGTCGGTGTCCTGCCCCTCGGGCTGGTTCACCAGATAGTCGGAGCCCAGATTCGAGGTCATGATGATCAGCACGTTGCGGAAATCGACCGTGCGCCCCTGTCCGTCGGTGAGGCGGCCATCGTCAAGCACCTGCAGCAGGACGTTGAAGACGTCAGGGTGCGCCTTCTCGACCTCGTCGAAGAGCACGACCTGATAGGGCCGGCGCCGCACCGCTTCCGTCAGTGCTCCGCCCTCCTCATAGCCGACATAGCCGGGAGGCGCGCCGATGAGCCGGGCGACCGAGTGCTTCTCCATGTATTCGGACATGTCGAGGCGCACCATGGCGGTGTCATCGTCGAACAGGAACGCGGCCAGCGCCTTAGTCAGCTCGGTCTTGCCGACGCCGGTGGGGCCGAGGAACATGAAGGAGCCGATGGGCCGGTTGGGGTCCTGCAGCCCGGCGCGCGCACGCCGGACGGCGGTCGAGACGGCCTCGACCGCCTCGCGCTGGCCGACGACGCGGGCCGCCAGCACCTCCTCCATCCTGAGCAGTTTTTCCTTCTCGCCCTGCAGCATCCGGTCGACCGGCACGCCGGTCCAGCGGCTGACGATCTGGGCGACGTGATCGGCGGTAACGGCTTCCTCGACCATGCCGGAGGTGTCGCCGATGGCCTCGATCTCGGCCAGCGTCTTCTCGAGCTGCGGGATTTCGCCATAGGCGAGTTCGCCGGCGCGCTGGTACTCGCCCTTGCGCTGCGCCTGCGCGAGTTCGGTGCGGGCAGCGTCGAGCTTCGTCTTGATCTCCGCGGCGGCGCCGAGCTTGTCCTTCTCGGCCTTCCAGCGCGCGGTGATCGCGGTGGAGCGCGTCTCGAGATCGGCAAGCTCCGATTCAAGCCGATTCAACCGTTCCCTCGAGCCGGTGTCGGTCTCTTTCTTCAGCGCCTCCTGCTCGATGCGCAGGCGGACGATTTCGCGGTCGATCGAGTCGAGCTCCTCGGGCTTGGAATCGACCTGCATGCGCAGCCGCGCCGAGGCCTCGTCCATCAGGTCGATGGCCTTGTCGGGCAGGAAACGGTCGGTGATGTAGCGGTTCGACAGCGTGACGGCCGCGACCAGCGCCGAATCCGTGATGCGGACGCGATGGTGCTGCTCGTATTTCTCCTTCAGGCCGCGCAGGATCGAGACGGTATCCTCGACCGAAGGCTCGTCGACGAAGACGGGCTGGAAGCGGCGGGCGAGCGCTGCATCCTTCTCGACATATTTGCGATACTCGTCGAGCGTGGTCGCACCGATGCAGTGCAGGTCGCCGCGCGCGAGCGCCGGCTTCAGCAAGTTCGAGGCGTCCATCGCGCCGTCGCTCTTGCCGGCGCCGACCAGCGTATGCATCTCGTCGATGAACAGGATGACGCCGCCATCGGCGCTCGACACCTCGTTCAGCACCGCCTTCAGCCGCTCCTCGAACTCGCCACGGTATTTCGCGCCCGCGATCAGCGAGCCCATGTCGAGCGAGAGCAGTTCCTTGTCCTTCAGGCTTTCGGGCACGTCGCCATTGACGATGCGCAGCGCCAGACCCTCGGCGATCGCAGTCTTGCCGACGCCGGGCTCGCCGATCAGGACGGGATTGTTCTTGGTGCGGCGCGACAGCACCTGGATGGTGCGGCGGATTTCCTCATCGCGGCCGATGACCGGGTCGAGCTTGCCCTCGCGCGCGGCGGCGGTCAGGTCGCGGGCATATTTCTTCAGCGCGTCATAGGCCTGCTCGGCGCTCGCTGAGTCGGCGGTGCGACCCTTGCGGATGGCCTCGATGGCGGTGTTGAGACCCTGCGGCGTCACGCCGGCGCGGCTGAGCGCCTTGCCGGCCTCGGTATCCTTCTCGATCGCCAGCGCCAGCAGCAGGCGCTCGACCGTGACGAAGCTGTCGCCGGCCTTGTCGGCCGCCTTCTCCGCCGTGTCGAAGACACGCGCCAGACCCGGCGTCAGGTTGAGGCCGCCCGCGCCGCCGCCGCTGACTTTCGGCAGCCTGGCGAGCGCGACATCGGTCAGTTGCAGCGCAAGCTTCGCCTGCCCGCCGGAGCGGTCGATCAGGCCTGCCGCCATGCCTTCATTGTCGTCGAGCAGCGCCTTGAGCAGATGCTCCGGCGTGAACTGCTGGTGGCCGTCGCGCAGTGCGATGGTCTGGGCCGCCTGCAGGAAGCCCTTGGCCCGATCGGTGTATTTCTCGATGTTCATCCGGTTCACTCCGCCCGCCGGCGCGCCCCGTAGCGACGCCCTCCGGCTGCCTTTCGTCAGGATGGGGCTCCCGCATGGGCCGCCCCTCGCAGACAGAGATAGGTGTGGCATCCGCGCAACGGAAGGGGTGCCGGCGCGGTCATTGACCGCAGCCAATCAGCGCGGGCACGATAGGCCCATGGCGGGGACGCAGCGGCAACAATCGATACGCAAGGCGCTACGGGCGCTGGCGCCTGGCATCCCCCTGGCCGATGCGCAAGCCGTGGTGGCGCTGGCCGAGCGCCGGCACATGAAGGACCTGCCGCCGGCGATCGCGCTCTGGCTCGCGCTCGGCAGCCATGTCCGGCACGTCCACACCGACTACGAACACCTGCTGGCCGACGGCTATGATCGCGAGGCGGCGCGCTTCTTCGTGGCCGAGGATACCGACGCCGTACTGGCGGGCTGGGGCTGCCAGCGCTCCGTGACGGAACTGGCCGAGGCCGAGGAGGAAGCGATCAAAGTCCGCATCCCCCGTCGCTGATCGAACCGATGCAAGGATTTGATCGGTCGCGTCGGCGAGACCGCGTTATCCTGCGAAGACGATCACCTCGCGGACCTACGCCCCATGCGCATCGCCTCGCTCTATCGCTACCCGATCAAGGGCCTCTCGCCGGAGCGCCTGCCGCAGGCCGAGTTGACCGCAGGCCAGTATTTTCCGGGCGACCGGCTCTTCGCCATCGAGAACGGACCATCGGGTTTCGACCCGGCCGCGCCGACGCATCTGCCCAAGATCGTCTACCTCATGCTGATGCGCCATGAGATGCTGGCCCGGCTCGTCACACGCTATGACGACGCCAGCGGCGATCTCGTGATCGGCTATGAAGGCGGGCATGCTCTTCGCGCCAGCACCGCGACGATCGAGGGGCGCGACCTGATCTCGGCCTTCTTCGAGGGCTTCATGCCCGAAGCGCTGCGCGGCAAGCCGCGCTGGCTCGCAGCTCCGCAGGGCTATCGCTTCACCGATTCGCGCTCTGGCTTTCTCTCGATCATCAACCTCGCCAGCGTCGCCGATCTGGAAAGCCGGATCGGCGCGCCGCTCGATCCGCTGCGCTTTCGCGGCAACATCATGGTGGAGGGGCTCGACGCCTGGGCGGAGAACGATCTGGTCGGCGCCGAGATTGCCGGGCCGTCAGGGCTGAAGCTCAGGGTGATCAAACGGATCGAGCGCTGCGCGGCGACCAATGTCGATCCCCAGACCGGGCTTCGCGACATGCAGATCCCCAAGGCGCTGATGAGCCATTACGGCCATGTCGATTGCGGGATCTATTGCGAGATCGTCACTGGGGGAATGCTCGCCGAGGGGCAGTCCCTCGACGTGGTCGCGACGCCGGCTCCTGCGGCGCTCGGCATCGCCTGACCCACGAAAAAGGGGCCCTTGCGGGCCCCTCGATCGGCGCGGCCCGAAGGCCTGCCTCATTCGGTGATGTTGTCGGCATCCGAGCCGAGCGCATCCATGACCTCGCGCGGCGAGCGGCGACGGCCGCGCGGACGCTTGGGAGCGGCCTCGCCTCCTGCGTCATCCGCAGGGTCCTGTGGCTGCGGTACAGCGGCCGGCTCCTCGGCCACCGCGACCGGAACCCGGACCGGCGTCGTCAGGAAGGACGGCAGTGCCGCGGCAACGTCGCCATCGGCATCCGCATCGACATTGCGCTCGATTCGCGGACGACGCTCGGGGCGCGGGGCGCGCTCGGGCCTCTCGAAGCGAGCCGGGGGTTGAACCGGAGCGGGAGCGGCATCGACGGGCTGCTCGGACGCGACCGGGATATCCGAACGCGGCGCATCGGGACGGGGCTGATAGCCGCCCTGGCCCTGCTGCCCGCCCTCGGGACGGTCGAAGCGCTGGCTCCGGTCATTGCGGTCGAAACGACGATTGGGGTTACGATCGTTGTTCTGGCGATCGGGATTGGGACGATCGCCGTTCTGGCGATCACCATTCTGGCGATCCTGGAAGTTCCGCTCCTGATTGCCGCGATCCTGGTTGTTACGGTCCTGGTTAGTGCGGTCCTGGCCGTTGCGCTCGGGCCGGTCGAAGCGCTGGCCGTTATTGGGCCGGCCGTCGCCTGTCTCGCCGTCCTGGCGCGCGCCATTGCCGTTATAGCCATTGCCGTTGCCGTTCATGCCGCCATTGCGGATATCGGGCTGCGGCCCGGCGCCGGGCTGGAAGGACTGGCCCTCGTCGTCGCCCTCCTCCTCGCCCTCGTCCTCGGTATCGTTGAAGGCGCGGTTGGGCGGGAAGCTGTGGCCGAACTGCTGGGACATCTGCTCCTGCGCCGCGAGCAGGATGCGATAATAATGCTCGGCATGCTGGAAGTAGTTTTCAGCCGCGACCGGGTCCCCCGAAGACTGCGCGTCGCGGGCGAGCTGGAGATATTTCTCCGCCACGTTCTGCGCCGTGCCGCGAACCTTCACATCAGGCCCATTCGACTCATAGCTCCGCTGAAGCGGATTGGGAGCCTTGCGGTTACCGTTGTTATTGTTGTTGTTGCTGCTGTTATTATTGTTGTTACGGCCGCGCATACGCCGGTTCTGACCTGGTCTCATTCGCGTGTGTCTCGCGCTCTGTTTGCTTTAGGCAACCGTGGCGTCGTCATGCACGTTCCGACGCGCAGCGGGTTGCGACGCTGCACCGGATTGAGTTGACCTGAAGGGGCAATGCGCCGTTCCTGGTCTTCACGCGCTCTTTTCCAAAAAGGGGCCGTCCCGCCCCGTCAGCCGACCGACGCCTCGACGCCTTCGGATGTCCAATCTGATCTGTCAGTTCCGTCAATCCACGGACATGTCCGGAGGCAAAGCCTGACTTCTGAGGAGGCTGCCCAAGGCTCGGCGCTGACAACACCAGCTTCGGCTAAGCCTGCTCATAGCCGTTTTTATGCGCTCCTCCAAGCAAAATCGCACAAAAGCCTGTGCACATCATTCCAGCGTGAAGACCAGAGCCCGGACATGCCCGCCGAGATCGCTCCGTGACGCCCGGTGAACGAGCTTCGCCGCGGCCATGATCGCGATGACGTCGATGGCCTGTCCCGCTCCGATCTCAAGCACGGCCGTGCCCCGGGGTGCGAGGACTGCGGGCAGACCGGCGGCGAGAGCGCGGTAGGCGTCCAGTCCGTCGCTGCCACCGTCGAGAGCCCGCAACGGATCATGGTCGCGGACGCCGGCGTCGAGGCCCGCAATGTCCGCCGCCGGAATATAGGGCGGATTGGAGACGACGAGATCGAAACGCTGCGTGACGCCCTGAATCCAGTCGCCCTGGCTGAAGCCCGCGCGGCCGTCGACACCGTTAAGCGCAGCATTTGCGGCGGCGGTCGCACAGGCCTCGGCGGAAATATCGACCCCGAGTCCCCTCGCCTGCCCGCACTCGCTCAGCAGCGCGATCAGCAGGCAGCCCGTCCCGGTGCCGAGATCGAGAATGGCGATCGGCTCGCGACGGCGCTCGCCGAGCGCTTCGAGAGCAGCCTCCACGATCGTTTCGCTGTCGGGGCGGGGTTCCAACGTCGCCGGCGACAGGCGAAAGGGCAGGCTCCAGAACTCGCGCTCGCCGAGAATGCGCCAGGCCGGCTCGCCCGCCAGACGCCGCGTCGCGAAGCCTTCGAGCCTCGCCAGCGTCGTGACATCGACCGGCTTGAGCGGATCGATATGGGAGTTCTCGCCGAGCGCGCCCTCGACGAGGATGCGTGCGTCCATCGCGGCGGTCTCGATCCCGGCCTCACGAAAACGCGCGGCGACACTGCGCCGCGCGTCGATCATGGTGGCGACCCCGACCGGGCCGCCGACGCGATCGGGGCTCAAATGCCCTCCATCCGCTTGCGCATGCAGATCGCCATCTTCTGGCGGATCGCGGAACGGCTCTCGCGCGTGCCCCGCATCTCCATCTGGCAGAGGCGACGCGCCTGGCTCTGCGTCATCGCCTTCTGCAGCGGAGCCGAGGGACCTGCCGTGATCCTGCGAAAGGCGCGCTCCTGCGCCTGCGCCGACCCGGCGATCGTCAGCGCCATCATTCCAGCCAGTGCGATCCCTGAAGTGATCTTCATCATCGTTGCCTCCCGCCGACTTCAGTGTCGATGCGGGAGGAACGTCGATCTGGGCAGGAGGTTTCATCGCCGTGCTCAGGCGGCGTTCTGGTCGGCGAGGAGCCGCGCCTGATGCTCGGCGGTCAGCGCGTCGATGATCTCGTCGAGCACGAGCCCCTGCATCATCTCGTCTAGCTTGTAGAGCGTCAGGTTGATGCGGTGATCGGTGACGCGGCCTTGCGGGAAATTGTAGGTCCGGATGCGCTCCGAGCGATCGCCCGAGCCGATCTGCGAGCGACGGTCGGCGGCCCGGTCGGCATCGACCCGGCTGCGCTCGATGTCGTAGAGCTTCGCCCGCAGCAGATCGTAGGCGCGGGCCTTGTTCTTGTGCTGCGAGCGCTCGTCCTGCACCACGACCGCGATGCCGCTGGGGATATGGGTCAGCCGCACGGCCGATTCGGTTTTGTTGACGTGCTGGCCGCCGGCGCCGCCGGCGCGCATCGTGTCGATGCGGATGTCATCATCCTTCAGGACGATGTCGACCTCGCCGGCGAGCGGCAGCATCGCGACGGTCGCAGCCGAGGTGTGGATGCGCCCGCTCGTCTCGGTGTCGGGCACGCGCTGGACGCGGTGAACGCCGGATTCGAACTTCAGGCGCGCGTAAACACCCTTGCCCGCGATCTCGGCGATGACCTCCTTGAAGCCGCCGACCGTGCCCTCGCTCTCGGACAGGATCTCGACGCTCCATTTCTTCAGGGCGGCGTGACGCTGATACATCCGCAGCAGGTCGCCGGCGAAGAGCGAGGCCTCGTCGCCCCCGGTGCCGGCGCGAATTTCGAGGATGACGCCGCGCTCGTCGGCGGCATCCTTCGGCAGCAACGCAATCAGGATTTCGCGGGCGCGCGCATCGATCTCGATACGGGCCGCATCGCGCTCCTCATAGGCGAGATCGCGGAACTCGGCATCGGTCGACGGATCGTCGATCAGGGCCTCCGCTTCGTCGAGCGTCGCCAGCGCCTGCCGCCAAGCGGCGATGGCTGCGACGACCGGATCGAGTTCGGACAGTTCCTTGGCGAGCTCGACGGTCCGCGTCGCCTCGGCGGCAGTGTTGATCTCGGCGCTGGCGGCGGCATGGCGCGCCACGATGGCGTCGAGACGATCCTGCGGAAGTTGAAGCGACATCGGAAAACTCAAAAAACGGGAGGCGGAATGCGGACGGGCAACGCGGAAAGCGTCGCTAGACCGGCACCTTCAGCTCGCCCGCCAATGCAGCCAGCTGCGGGCGCAAGGTCGCGACGACATCCTGCGAGGCCAGCATCCAGTCGAGCCGCTCGCGCAGCTTGCCGACATCGAGCGCCCGCAGCATCGCCTTGACCGGACCGATCGCGGCCGCCGACATCGAGAAGGCGCGATAGCCGAGCCCGATCAGGACCATGGTCTCGAGCGGCTTGCCGCCCATCTCGCCGCAGACGGTGACCGGGCAGCGCGCCTCGGTCGCCGCATCGACGATCGCCTTGAGGGCGCGCAGCGCGCTGACGCCGAGCGGATCGAAGCGGTCGGAGACGCGCTTGTTCTCGCGGTCGGCGGCGAACAGGAACTGCATCAGGTCGTTGGTGCCGATCGAGAGGAAATCGGCCTCGCGGGCGATCTCCGCCAGCTCGAACAGCAGCGAAGGCACCTCGACCATGACGCCAAGCTGCAGCGACAGCGTCGGCGCATGACCCTGCTTGGCCAGCATCGCCTGCTCGCGCCGGACGATCAGCCGGGCGCGCTGGAACTCGTCCACGGTCGCGATCATCGGCAGCATGATCTTCATGTCGCGACCGGCGCCGGCCCGCAGCAGCGCCCGCAACTGCGCGCGCAGCAGGCGCGGCTTGTCGAGCCCGATGCGGATGGCGCGCCAGCCGAGCGCCGGGTTCTCCTCCTCGACGCGCTCCATATAGGGCAGCACCTTGTCGCCGCCGATGTCGAGCGTGCGGAAGGTCACGGGCTTGCCCTGAGCCTGGTCGAGCACGGCGGCATAGAGCGCCTGCTGCTCGCTGGTCGTCGGCATGTGCTGGGCGACCATGAACTGCAATTCGGTACGGAACAGCCCGATGCCGGACGCTGCGGTGGCCTCGATATTGGGCATGTCGACGAGAAGACCGGCGTTGATCTGCAGCACGATCGGCACGCCGTCCTTCGTGACGGCGGGCGACGTCTTGAGCTTGCGATACTGCTCCTGCTTGCGGGCGCGCAGGCGCGCCTTGTCCTTGTAGGCGTTCTCGACGTCAGGCTGGGGCCGGATCTGGACCTCGCCGGCCTGTCCATCGACGATGACGGCGTCGCCGGACTGGACAAGCGCCGTCGCGTTGACGATCTCACCGACGGCGGGGATGCCGAGCGCGCGCGCCACGATCGCGATATGGCTGGTCGGGCCGCCCTCCTCCAGCACGAGGCCGCGCAGATGCGAGCGGTCGTAATCGAGCAGCGCGGCCGGCCCCATCGAGCGCGCGATCAGGATCGCATTCTCGGGCAATTGCTCGCGAGCGACGCCGTTGGCCTTGCCCATCAAAGTGCGCAACAGCCGGTTGGCGAGGTCGTCGAGATCGTGCAGGCGCTCGCGCAGATAAGGGTCGGTCTGGCGCAGCATTTTCGCGCGCGTGTCGGACTGGACGCGCTCGACGGCGGCCTCGGCCGTGAGTCCGGTCATCACGACCTCGCGCATGCGCCGGAGCCAACCCTGGTCATGGGCAAACATGCGGAAGGTCTCGAGAACCTCCCTGTGCTCGCCAGTATGGGCGACGTCGCCACGCTCGAGCAGTTGGTCGATCGAGGCGCGCATCTCGGCGATCGCGGCCTCCAGCCGCTTGACCTCGCCCGCCGGGTTTTCGGCGATCAGGTTGGTGATGGCGACGCGCGGCTCGTGCAACACCGCATGGCCGAGGCCGACACCATCCGCCAGCGAAACGCCGACGCCGTGGATCGGCCGGTCGAGGCCGATCGATGCGCCGGGCGCGGCAAGCGATTTCAGGCCGCCGGCCGCGATCATCTCCGCCATGATCATGGCGGTGGTCTGGAGGCTCTCGATCTCCTCCTCGCTGTAGAGCCGCGTCGCGCGGTTCTGGATGACGAGGACGCCCATCACGGCCCCGCCGCGCAGGATCGGCACGCCGAGGAAGGAGCGATACACCTCCTCGCCGGTCTCGGGCCGGTAAGAGAAGGCGGGATGGGCCTGCGCGTCCGAGAGCGCCAGCGGCTCCGCCTCGCGTGCGATCAGGCCGACGATGCCCTCGCCGGCGCGCATGGTCGTGAGGTGGACGGCCTCGCGGTTGAGGCCCTCGGTGGCGTAGAGTTCGAGCGAGCCGTCCTCGCGCAGGACGTAGACCGAGCAGACTTCGGCGACGAGATTGCCTGCGATCAGCACGACAAGCCGATCCAGCCGCTCCTGCGGACTGATCGACGCTGCCATGACCTCGCGGAGGCGGCGCAGCAGAACGCCTGGTCCTCCGAGAGCGCCTCGCATCAAACTCAAGCCCTCCGCCCGCCTCCTCAGCCGTTACGGCCGATGCCTATCGCAGACCTGACACCTGTCGTGGCCGAGTCGCAAGCGAACCCGGATTATGCCGCCTTCTAGCGATGCAAAGACCGCTTCGGCAAGGGCCGAAAGCAGTGATCACGCCGCAGACGATGAAAATGAACGCGAATCGCGACAGGCGCTTCTCAATGCGCCGTCGGCCCCGGAGCAACCCGCCTGCGCAACGTATTGGTTTTGGCAGCAGACGCCTCCGCGTCCGGCGATTTCACCAGCCTGAGTCGCACCGGGGCCTTGCGCGCTCCCGGGCGCACGCGGCCGGCCTTGCTGGCGGCGGTGTCCTGCGCCGGCTGCTCCAAACCGGCTAGCGCCGACAGATAACGCCTCGTCCACCAGGCGATGTCGGTCGCCTGGATCGTTGCGAAAAGCTTCTCGAAGCGGCGGATACGCTCGGATTTCGGCATGGCCAGCGCCGTCCGGATCGCATCGGCGACCTCGTGGGTGTCGTAGGGGTTGACGATGAGCGCCTCGCCCATCTGCTGGGCCGCGCCGGCAAAGCGCGACAGCACGAGCACGCCGGGGTCGGCGGGATCCTGCGCTGCGACATACTCCTTGGCGACGAGGTTCATGCCGTCGCGCATCGGGGTGACCAGACCGACCTGCGCACGGCGATAGAAGCCCGCCAGCGCGGTGCGCGAATAGGCCTTCTTCACCACCCTGATCGGCGTCCAGTCGAACTCGCCGAGCGCCGCGTTGAGACGGCCGGCAACCTCGTCGGACTGGCGGTCGAGCTCGGCATATTCTGGCACGTCAGAGCGCGAGGGCGGCGCGATCTGGAGCAAGCCGACGCGGCCGCTGTGCTCGGGATGGCTGCGCAGGAACTGGCCGAACGCCTCCAGCCGCTGGACGATGCCTTTGGAGTAGTCGAGACGGTCGACGCCGATCACGAGCTTGCGCTCGCCGAGCGATTCCTTGGTCGACCTGATCGGGCGCGGCGCGGCGCGCACCGAGGCCGCCGCGAGCTTGCGGAAGGCCTCGACGTCGATCCCGATCGGGAAGGTCTGAACCAGCGTCTCGCGCCGGCCCATCCTGACCCTGGTTCCATCCGGAGTGGCGGCACCGGGCGTGGCGCCACAGAGCGCAACGAGGCCGCCGACCAGATTGTTGACATCGATTTTGGTCTGGAGGCCGACGAGATCATAGGCGCCGAGCGTGCTGATCAGCGTCGCACTGAACGGCAGCGCGCCGAACACCTCCGCCGGCGGCCATGGGATGTGATGGAAGTAACCGATGCGGTTGGTCACGCCGCGCCGACGCAGTTCGGCCGCCAACGGGATCAAATGATAATCGTGGATCCAGATCAGGTCGTCGGGCTTCAGCATGGCGATCAGCGCCTTGGCGAAGCGGCGATTGACCGCCAGATAGCCGGCATAATCGGCGCGCGAGAACTCGGTCAGGCCGAGGCGGTAATGCATGTTGGGCCACAGCGCGCGGTTGGAAAACCCGAGATAGTAAGTCTGGCGTTCGGCCTCGCTGAGATCGGTGACCGCATAGGTCACCTTGCCGCGCTGAACGCTGCGGACCTCGTGGGCGCCCTCGGAAATCCTGCCGCTCCAGCCGAACCATAATCCCCCTTGCGTCTCCAACGCCTCCCGCAGCGCCACCGCCAGGCCGCCAGCCGTCGCCTTTTCATGGCGATCGGGGATGGTGACGCGGTTGGAGACGATGACGAGACGCATGGCTTGGAGTTCTCCGATTGGCGGGTCGCCCGAATTTCGACACCGGCGGCAGGAACAGAACGCGGCTGCGAACGTAATGTTTCAGGACGCCCGCGAGGGCTGATGGCGAAGCCGTGTCGGTGCGACGTTCAAATCATGGCGCCGACGGCAGGCTGGAAGCAGAATGTGGCAAGTTCACGAACGGTGCCGCTCGCTGCGGCCAAACGCTGAACCACAAAACGAGGATGTCTCGACCCGAGAGCCGCATTTCCGCCGGGCTCATGGCTCAGACAGGCGAAGATGATGGATTTGATCGAAACCGAATTGACGAATGATATTCTCGACTTCACGGAGGTCGACAAAGGGATCGCGTTGTTTCTCGATTTCGACGGGACGCTGGTTGAGATCGCGCCGCTTCCCGACGCCGTGAAGCTCGACCGGCGGGTCGCCCCGGCGCTCGACGCCGTCCGCGCGAGTCTTGGCGGCGCTCTGGCGCTGGTCTCGGGAAGGCCGGTCAGCTTTCTCGACGAGGTGCTCGCACCCTATCGCTTCGATACCGCCGGTCTGCACGGCGCGCAGATCCGCGCCGATGGCGAAATCCGTTCGCAGGCCGAGGTGCCCGATACGATGCGCGAGGCGACGCGCGATCTCGTGCGCTTCGCCAACAGCAATGTCGGCGTGATCGTCGAGGACAAGCGCATCTCGATTGCGCTGCACTGGCGCCTTGCGCCCCATCTCAAGGACGAGGCGCTGGAGCTTTTGCGTGCCATCGCCGGGCGCATGGGGCCCGGCGTCAGGTTGCAGGAAGGCAAGTCCGTCGCCGAGATCGTGCCGGCCGGCGCGAGCAAGGGCGGCGCAATCGCCTGGCTGATGAGCACACCGCTCTATGCCGGGCGAAGACCCGTCTTCATCGGCGACGACATCACCGACGAGGCTGGTTTCGAGGCCGTCAACGCCATGGGCGGTCTCTCGATCCGGATCGGCGCAGGCGCGACCTGCGCGTCGCAGCGCCTGGATTCGCCGACGCAGTTGCGCAGCATTCTTCTCGCGGCCGCCGACGCCGGCAGCCTGACCGCCTCCAGCTTTGCTCCGGCAAGCGCTTCCGAAGGTTGATGATGACAGTTTCGACGAAGACCGCGGACCTGCTTGCGGTCCAGCAGGGTTTTGCCGCCTCGCTGGATCTCGGCGTGATCGGCAATTGCTCGATCGCTGCATTGATAGACAGGCGCGCCCGCATCGTCTGGGGCTGCTTCCCGCGTTTCGATCGCGACCCAGTGTTCTGCTCGCTGATCGACAACAAGGCCGATGACGGCGACGTCATGCCCGAGAAGGGCGTGTTCGCGATCGAGCTCGTCGGCATGACACGCTGCGAGCAGGCTTATCTCGACAACACAGCGATCCTCTCGTCGGTGCTCTCCGACGACCATGGCAATGCGATCGAAATTCTCGATTTCGCTCCGCGCTTCGTGCGCTACGAGCGCTTCTTCCGGCCGCCGCAACTGGTGCGGCGGGTCAGGCGCATTTCCGGGCGGCCGCGCATCCGCGTCATCGTCAGGCCGTGCCTGGGGCTTGGCGAGGTGCCCGACGAGACGACGCGCGGCTCAAACCATGTCCGCTTCGTCGGCGCCGACCAGACGATCAGGCTGACGACGAACGCGCCGCTTTCCTATGTGGTCCAGGGCACGCCGTTTGCGGTCGACCAGACCTATTCCTTCTTCATCGGCTCGGATGAGGCGCTGCGCGCCGAGATCGAGACGACCTCGCGCGAGTTCCTCGACAAGACCACCGACTATTGGCACGACTGGGTGCGCTCGCTCTCGATCCCGTTCGAGTACCAGCGCGAGGTGATCCGGGCCGCGATCACGCTGAAGCTCTGCGCCTTCGAGGAATCGGGCGCGATCGTTGCGGCGCTGACGACCTCGATCCCGGAGGCGCCGGGCACGCAGCGCAACTGGGACTATCGCTTCTGCTGGCTGCGCGACGCCTATTTCGTCGTCCATGCGCTCAATCGCCTGGGTACGACGCGGACGATGGAGGACTATCTCGGCTTCATCACCAACATCGTCGACACCTTCACCGAAAGCGGGGCCGAGCATCTGCCGCCGCTCTATCCGATCACGCGCGGCGGCGCGCTCGACGAGTTCGAGGCGCCCAATCTCTCGGGCTATCGCGGGCACCAGCCGGTGCGCTTCGGCAATGGCGCGGCGACACAGATCCAGAATGACGGCTACGGCGCGGTCGTGCTCGCCGCCACGCATTCCTTTTTCGACCAGCGCCTGATCCAGCCGGGCAAGGAGGCGTTGTTTGGCCAGCTCGAACGCATGGGTGAACTCGCGATCGCCTATTTCGACAAGCCCGACGCCGGCCCCTGGGAGCTACGCGAGAAGGAGGCGGTGCACTCCTTTTCCAGCGTGATGTGCTGGGCGGCCTGCGACCGGCTGGCGCGGATCGCCGGAACGCTCGGCCGCTCGGACCGCAAGGACTACTGGAAGACCGAGTCCAAGCGCCTGAAGCAGGTCATCGGCGAGCGGATCTGGAATGAGGAGAAGGGTCATTTCGTCTCGACCTTCGGTGGCACGGAGCTCGATGCGACGCTCCTGCTCTTTGCCGAGCTCGGCTTCGTCAAGCCCGACGATCCGCGCTTCATCGCGACCGTCGAGGCGATCGGCCGCGACCTGACGCGCGGCGACCTGCTGCTGCGCTACGCGACGCAGGACGATTTCGGCTTCATGCACACCGGCTTCCTGATCTGCGCCTTCTGGTATGTCGATGCGCTCCACGCCATCGGCCGTAGCGACGAGGCCAAGGAGCTGTTCGGGCGCATCCTGAAGCGCCGCAACAGTTTCGGCCTGCTCTCGGAAGATGCCGACCTGACCACCGGCGAGCTCTGGGGCAATTTCCCGCAGACCTATTCCCATGTCGGTCTGATCAATTCGGCGATGCGGTTGAGCCGGAACTGGGAAGAGGCGTTCTGACCCGGGCGCGCAGGGCATAGAGCCCCGCCGTCATGCTCGGGCTTGTCCCGAGCACCCAAGTCTTGAACGTGGTCCTCGACAGGCGAAGACGTGGATGGTCGCCACAAGGGCGACCATGACGGGATGGGTCGCCTTCCGTCGAACGTCACTCCATCCGCGCCGCCGTCCGCATGACCGCCAGCGCCAGCACCTGGGCCGCAGGCACGATGCTGTCGATCTCCAGAAACTCGTCGGGCGTATGGGCGAGGCCTCCGATCGGACCGACGCTGCAGAGGGTCGGGCAACCCTGCGCCGCGGTGAAGCCTGAATCGGCACAGCCGCCGGTGAACTCCGCGATCGTCGAAATTCCGAAGCCCGCCGCCGCGTCGCGATAGGTCTCGAACAGGACAGCCGATTCCGGCGTTGTCTCCAGCGGCACGAATTCACCCTTGATCGTAAGCACTGCGCTGGAGCCCGGCACGACCGGCGTCTCTATGATCGCGCGGATCGCGCCCACCAGTTCGTCACGCTGCGCAGCCGTGACGTAGCGCAGATCGATCTCGCACCAGGCATGGGGCGCGACCGTGTTGACGGTCTGGCCGCCGCCGATAAGGCCGACATTGACAGTGACGCCGCGATCGAGATCGGTCAGTCCCTGGAGCTTCGGAATCTTGTGGCCGAGATCGACGATGGCCGAGACGCCCATCTGGTAATTTGCGCCGGAATGCGCGGCCTTGCCGACGAATTCGGCGCGCATGAAGACGCCACCCTTGCGGCCCGAGGTGATCGACTGCCGGTGGTCGCGGGCGAACTCGCTGCCGGCCGGCAAGCGGCTCGGCTCGGCATTGAAGACGCAGCGGGCCTCGCGGGCCGTCGCCTCGATCACAGGACGCGAGGACGGCGAGCCGATTTCCTCGTCGCTTGTCGTCAGCATCATCAACGGGGCCGAGAGGCCTCCGCATTCGGCAAAGGCGGCCGCGACGAAGGCCTCGATGACGAGGCCAGCCTTCATGTCGGCGACGCCCGGGCCATAGGCGCGAGCGCCCCTCACGGTGAAGGGCCGGCGCGTCGGCTCGCCTTGCGGAAAGACAGTGTCGCGATGGCCGAGCAACAGCACCGGGCGCTGGTCGTTGGCGCCCGGATTGGGCAGGCGCGCCTTGACGGCGTCACCGAAGCGCGCATCGGGCACGATCTCGACTGCGAGTCCGTTGCTCTCATGAAAACGCGCCAGCACCTGGCCTGCGCGATCGACGCCGGCCTTGTCATAGGAGCCTGAATCGGTGTCGACCATCTCGCGCAGCAGCGCGACCATTGCGTCCTTGCGGCCGGCAAGCCAGGCCGTCACCTTCGCTTCGTCAGGCGTCAAATCAGTCATCGCTTCAGGCTCTCATGGTTCCAGACGGGACAATGTGGCGAGCTTATTCAATCGCCTCGCGCGGCGGAAGCGCCATAGCGCCATCGGGGCCCGCGCGGCGTGGCGAGCCGGCATCAGTCCGGCGCGGGGCAACCGTCTGACGTTCCGACGGCACGGCCGGGAGAAACGCGGCGCCCAACCCCGCAGGATAGTAAACAGCGCGTAGGGCTACCCCCGATTGCAAGACGCGGCGCAAAAGCGCCTCTACCAGTCCTCCTGGTTGCATCGGCTCGCGCCACACCCGGATTCGGGTTCCACTTTGGTAACCAAGGCCGCGTCAGACAGGGTTAAATTGCTGCTAACACAATGAAATACCTGCGTTTTCAACCCAATCTTAAACGCCGCCGCCTATGTTGATCCGCAGCGACGAACAAGATCGCACAGCAACAGTTTCGGCAGGGGTGTCGGGTGATGAAGACGATTTACAATGAAGTTCCGGCAGACGCCCTGTCCGGCAGCATGCGCGACTTCCGGGTGCCGGGTGGGGCCGACCTCGAACGCCGCGTCGGCAATTTCTTCAAGTGGCAGAACCTGCGCCGGCAGAATGGCGTCTGGCCGTTTTCGCGGGCCACGGATTTCGGCCCGCGGACGGAAGTCTCGGCGTCGGACGACCGAGGCATCAACATGCAGGGCGTCAACTTCGCCTCGCAGGACTATCTCAGCATGTCCTCGAATCCGGACATCAAGGCGACCGCGCTGGAGGCGATCGAGCGTTATGGCGTCCACAGCGCCGGCTCGCCTGCGCTGGTCGGCAACACCACCGCCTCGGTGGCGCTGGAGCGCAAGATCGCCGAGTTCCTCGGCATGGAAGATGCGTTGCTGTTCCCGACCGGCTGGGCTGCGGGCTACGGCGTCATCCGCGGCCTGGTGCGCTCGTCGGACCATATCGTGATGGACACGCTGTCCCACACCTGCCTGCAGGAAGGCGCCAACGCCGCCACCCGCAACATCTACCAGTTCCGCCATCTCGACATGGCCCATTGCCGGCGCTGGCTGGAGAAGATCCGCTCCACCGATACCGAAAACGGGATCATGGTGGTCACCGAGGGCCTGTTCTCGATGGACTCCGACACGCCCGATCTCGGCGTGATGCAGGATCTCTGCAACGAGTTCAACGCGACGCTGATGGTCGATGTCGCCCACGACTTCGGCGCGCTCGGCGAGGACGGACGCGGCCATATCGGCATCCAGAAGATGCTCGGCAAGGTCGACATCGTGATGGGCTCGTTCTCGAAGACCTTCGCCTCGAATGGCGGCTTCGTCGCGGTCAAGCACCGGGCGATCAAGGAGTATCTGCGCTTCTACTCGGCGCCGGCCACCTTCTCCAACGCGATGTCGCCGGTGAACGCCGCGATCGTGCTCAAGGCCTTCGAGATAATCGAGGCGCCCGAAGGCAAGGTGCTTCGCGACGAACTGATGAGCAACGTGCTCGAGCTGCGCCGCCAGCTCACCGCGGCCGGAATGGAGTACTACGGCGATCCGTCGGCCATCGTCTGCGTCAAGATGGGCACCGAAGGGCTCGCCCGCCTGGTCAGCCGTCGCCTGCCCGACCTCGGTCTGCTCTGCAACCTCGTCGAGTATCCGGCCGTCGGCAAGGGCGCAGCCCGCTTCCGCATGCAGGTGATGGCAAAGCATACGCCGCAGAACATCTCGGACGCCGTGGCGCGCATCAAGGAAGCGCGCCTTCAGGCCGAGATCGAACTCGCCACCATGGGCACACAGGGTCAGCTTCGCGCCGTCGCCTGACGCCCAACGCCAGCCAGCCCCGTCCACGGCGCAGACCGCGCCATGGACGGGGCTTTTCGTTCTGGCGGATCACCCCATGCTGCCTTGGCTAACCAAGGCTTAAACGAATGTTCAGACTGTTCTGCTTCCCTGCGCGATGGGGGGCGCGCCGGACCAGATCGAATTACCGGTCCCGTTCGGTGTGAGACGAGATGACGGCACGATGATCGCAACAGAGTCAGCGCGGGATCCGGACGGCAAGCCGCCGGGTTTTGCGTCATTGCTGACATTCCTGCCCTGGGGCTTCGTCCCGGCGATGATAACCACGTCGCTCTGGCTCGACCTGGGCGAACCGGTCTCGTCGGTCCTGCTGATGATCGGGCTCTGCACGGCCTCGACGCTGTGTCTGCGGCACCGACCCGGCGCGACGGTGACGCAGATCGTCGCCTCGCTGGCGTTGAGCGGCAATCTCCTTGTCCTCGTCAACGTCGCCTTCGGCGCCCAATGGCATGACGCGGCCCGGATCGGCATGATCCTCGCGCTGACATTATGCGCGGGATGGCGCGCCTGGCCGCCGCTCGCGGCGGTCGCAATCCTGGCCGCGATCGTCGACATCATGGCCAGCGGCGGGCTCTTCGGCGGCATGGCCGGCGCGACCCACAGCCCCGGCGAGCAAACGCTCTACCTCCTGGCCGTCTTCGCACAGGCGGGGATACTGGCCTGGCTGACGGGTCTCCAGCAGGCAGGCCAGGCGCACGCACCGGCGATCGATGTTCAGGCCCGAACCGACATCCCGAAGCCAGACGCCGAAGCGGAATCCGTTGCGCGCGAAAGAGAGCGACGCAGAAATCTCCAGGAGATCATCACCTCGTTCGACACCGAGTTTCTCGACACGCTCGATGGGGTGGTCGACAATATCCGCCATCTCAAGGAGACGGCCGGCGAGCTGGCGCAGATCGCCGACAGCGCCAACGAGGAGGTCATCGCGGTCGCCTCCACCTCCGAGCAATCCTCCCGCAACGTCGCCGATGTCGCAGCCGCCACGGAGCAGCTCTTCTCGGCGATCGGCTCGATCGACCACCAGCTCGTCACGACGCAGAACCTGGTCGCGACCATGAACGAGAGCGCCCGGCAGACCAATGTCACCGTCGACAAGCTCGACCACGCCGTCCGGCGCATCGACGGCATCGTCGGCCTGATCCGCGGCATCGCCGAGCAGACGAACCTGCTGGCGCTCAACGCCACGATCGAGGCCGCTCGCGCCGGCGACGCCGGGCGCKGTTTTGCCGTCGTCGCAGCCGAGGTCAAGACGCTGTCGAACCAGACCGCGATCGCGACCCAGGACATCGCCGCCCAGATCGCCGAGATCAAGCAGGCGACGATGCACGCCGTGCACAATATCCGCCACCTCTCGGCCGGCATGCTGCAGATGGACGAGCGCACGACCGGCATCGCCTCGGCGCTGGAGGAGCAGGGCCAGATGACCTACGTCATCAGCCGCAGCATCAGCGAGGTCGCGAGCGGCACGGCCTATCTCGCCCAGACCACCTGCTCGATCCGCGACTCCGCGACCCGCACCCATGATGTCGCCGGCGTCGTGCTGAATTCGACGCAGACGCTGGAGAAGAAGGCGACCCAGCTCGAAACCGCCGTGCACCAGTTCATGCAGCGCGTCGCGACGGCCTGAACTCATGAAAAAGGCCGCGGATCGCTCCGCGGCCGTTTCCGGCATTAAAGATCAGGCGTTCTACTCGGCCGCCTGCTGGGGCGTGTTCGGCGTCACCGAAATTGCAGGGCTCTCGTCGCCTCTGGCCTTGGCAAGCGCGCGCCGCACGCCCGCACCGTAATCCGCGTGAACCTGGTCGAAGAGCGCGAGCTGGCGCTCCTCGATCTCCCTGGGAATCCCGCCCATCGCGGCTGCGATGTTGGAAAACAACCGCTCCTTCTGGCCGGCGTCGAAGAGGTTGAACAGCGCGCGCGGCTGGCCGAAATCATCGTTGCCGATGCGGTGATTGTAGCGCGCCGCATCGCCGGAGATGCGCAACGGCGGCTCCTTGGTGGAGGGCGCCTCGACTGGCCCGCCGAAGGAGTTCGGCTCATAATAGGCGTCGGGGTGGCCGGTGCGGATGCCGCCATACGTGTTCATCTGGCCATCGCGATGGTAGTGATGAACCTCGTTCTTCGGCCGGTTGACCGGGATGTTCTCGTAATGCGTGCCGAGCCGGTGGCGGTGGGCATCGGCATAGGAGAAGACACGGGCCTGCAGCATCTTGTCGGGTGAAAAGCCGATGCCCGGTACGATATTGGACGGAGAATAGGCCGCGTTCTCGATCTCGGCGAAGTAGTTCTCGGCGTTGCGGTTCAGCTCCATCACGCCGATGTCGATCGGCGGATAATCGGCGTGCGGCCAGACCTTGGTCAGGTCGAAGGGATTGTACGGCGTGTTGTCGGCGTCCAGCTCCGGCATGATCTGGATCTGCACCTTCCACTTCGGGAAGTCACCCTTCTCGATCGCGTTGAAGAGGTCTTCCTGAGTCGATTCGCGGGTCTTKGCGACGACCTGCGCGCCTTCGGCATTGGTCCAGTGCCTGTGGCCCTGCATAGTCTTGAAGTGGAACTTCACCCAGTAACGCTCGCCGTTGTCGTTCCAGAGCGAGAAGGTGTGCGAGCCGTAGCCGTTGATGTGGCGGACATCGGTCGGCAGGCCGCGATCGGACATCAGGATGGTGATCTGATGCAGGCTCTCAGGCGAGAGCGACCAGAAATCCCACATTGCGGTCGGCGAGCGCAGATTGGTCTTGGGATGGCGCTTCTGGGTGTGGATGAAGTCGGGAAACTTGACCGGGTCGCGCACGAAGAAGACCGGGGTGTTGTTGCCGACGAGGTCCCAGTTGCCTTCCTGTGTATAGAACTTCAGCGCGAAACCGCGCACGTCGCGCTCGGCGTCGGCAGCTCCCGCCTCGCCGGCCACCGTCGAGAAGCGCGCGATCATCGGCGTCGTGGCGCCGGGCTGCAGCACCTTGGCCCTGGTGTATTTCGAGATGTCGCCGGTGATGGTCAGCGTGCCATGCGCGCCCCAGCCCTTGGCGTGGACGGCGCGCTCGGGGATGCGCTCGCGGTTCTGGTGGGCGAGCTTCTCGAGGAGCTGGTAGTCCTGCAGCAGCAGCGGGCCGCGCTCGCCGGCGCTCAGCGAATTCTGGTTGTCGGGAATCGGCGCGCCCGCCGTCGTCGTCATGGTCGGGTTCTTCGACATGCTGTCCTCCATCGTCGCAACCGCCAGCATAGACCGTGGGCCCAGCCTGGAATTGGAGGAACTAACAGGCCTTTGTGACGATGATGTCCAATACCGTTTACGTGGCATGACGATAAGTTTATCCTATCGTGATGGTCACCCTGAAGCAGCTTCGTTATTTCACCGCCGTCGCGCGCCATCGCCATTTCGGCCGGGCAGCCGAGGAATGCCATGTCAGCCAGCCGGCGCTGTCGCTGCAGATCCAGGAACTCGAAGGGCAGCTCGGGTGTCAGCTCATCGAGCGACGGCGCGGTGCGATCGCTCTGACCGAGACGGGGCTCGACATCGCCGAGCGGGCGCGCCGCATCCTGCTGGAGGCAAGCGACCTCGTCGACCATGCGCGCCACCGCCCGAACCTGCTCAGCGGCGAACTCGACCTCGGCGTCATCCCCTCGATCGCGCCCTATCTCCTGCCCGCCGCGCTGCCGGCTTTGCAGCGCCGCCATCCCGATCTCGATTTGCGTCTGCGCGAGACGCAGACGGCGACTTTGCTCGACGAACTGGCGGATGGCCGGCTCGACGTCGCGCTGCTGTCGCTGCCGATCGAGCGCGCGGGGCTGGAGACGCTGGCGCTGTTCGACGATCCGTTCATGCTGGTCGTGCCGTCGGCTGCGGGAGCGAACGGCCCAGCCCTGACGCCTGAGAGCGCCCTGTCGGGCGACAGCCTGCTGCTGCTTGAGGAGGGGCACTGCCTCCGAGACCAGGCGCTCAGCGTCTGCGGTGCGCCGCGACTCGAATCGCGCCGGCAATACGGCGCATCCAGCCTGTCGACGATCATGCAGATGGTCGCCAACGGTTTTGGTGCGACGCTGCTGCCGGCGATGGCGCTGCCGATCGAACTCAGGCCGGACATGCCGGTCAGGCTTTATCGCTTTAATGAGCCCGAACCCAGCCGCTCGATCGGACTCGTCTGGCGCAAGACCTCGCCGCGCCGGCCCGATTTCGAGGCGCTGGGCCGGATCTTCAGCGATGTCGGCGCCGCTGTCGCAAGCGGGGCGCCCGGCAGCCATGCGATAGAGACGCGACGGCTCGGGCTGGTCTAGCGCCGCGCCTCGGTCGCCATCTTCACTGCGAGCCCCGCCAGCATGGTGCCCATCAGCCAGCGCTGGACCAGCGCCCAAAGCGGCCTTTCGCGCAGGAACACGGCGATGCTGCCAGCCGCGACCGCGATCATGCAGTTGACGCTGATGCTGATCACGATCTGGATCGCTCCCAGCACCAGCGACTGGCCGAAGATGCTGCCGGCGGCGGGATCGATGAACTGCGGCAGAAGCGCGAGATAGAGCATCGCGATCTTGGGGTTGAGCAGATTGGTCAGGAAGCCCATGGCGAAAAGCTTGCGCGGGCTGTCATAGGGCAGATCGCGAACCTGAAAGGGTGAGCGGCCACCCGGCCTGACCGCCTGCCAGGCGAGCCAGAGCAGATAGGCCGCGCCGCCAAAGCGCAGCGCGTCATAGGCATAGGGCACGGCAAAGAGCAGTGCCGTAATGCCGAAGGCGGCGCAGAAAAGGTAGAAAACGAAGCCGAGCGCGACGCCGCCGAGCGAAATCATGCCGGCCAGTCGCCCCTGCGAGATCGAGCGCGAGATCAGGTAGATCATGTTCGGCCCGGGCGTCAGCACCATGCCGAACGACACCAGCGCAAACGCCGCGAGATGGCCGGGATCGGGCATGGAATCGGCTCCTGCTCATGACAGGAGCAGAATGCGCGGGCCGGGGCGGCGCTTGCAAGACTGCAGCAGCCGCGCCGTCGGCATGGCTGCCCTTATGTCAGCGCGTGACCTTGTCGAGCTTGACCACGCTCGACCAGTTGGCGTTGCCCTTGGCGATGTAGCCGGTCGTATCCTGGTTCCACTTGGTCTGAACCGACTTGTTGTAGTTCAGATAGAGCTTGCCATCGACGATGGCGTAGGCGGACGGATCGACATCGGCCTTGGCGCCGTAGGACGCCGCATAGGCGCAGAACCCGCCATATTGCGGGGCGAATTTTTCGGGCATTGCCTTGAATGCGTCGCGATTGGCGGCGCTGGCGAAGCGGAAGGTCGCGCCCTTGTAGTCGGCGGTGAATTCGGACGTACCGGCGACCGGCTTGCCTGCGTTGAAATAGGCGACGGGATCATAGCCCTTGATCGCTGGACCATCGAGGTCGTTGATCTCGCCGGCGCGGGCGGGAACCGAGGCAATCAGGCCAGCAGCCAGCGCCAGGGCGATCAGGCTGCGGCGGTGAAGCCTCGGGGTGAGTGCGACACGAAATCCGGCGTCGATCATGGTCGGCTCCTCTCGGGTGGGGCGATTGTCGCAACGACCATGGCCAAGACCGGCTGGTCCGTCCAAACACGTCTGGACGGTCCGCGATCACATGCGCTTGAAAGCGGCGTGACGAGGACAGCCGGGCTAGAGCAGCCCCATCGCCACCGCATGCGTCCAGGCGCGTTCGACCCAGGCCGGGTCGAAATCATGCCCGCCCTTGTGCATGCACAGTTCCAGCGCCCGGCTCTCGCCGCAGGGGCCGGTCTGCTCGCAGACGAGCGTATCTCCCGCGACCGCCGGCTCGGGCTTCAGTGGCGGGCATTGGCCGCCGAGGATGGCGAAGCTCTTGCGGACATCGCCCTGCTTCCACTGGCTGCCAATCCAGCGGCCGCTCATCGGCACGGTGGTGTCGGAGGTGCCGTGGAGATGCAGCAGCGTCGGCATCGGGCTGGCGCATTTCGGCGGCAAGGGCTCCCAGAACGCGCCCGCGACCGGCGCAAACACCGCAAAACGCGCGGGCATACGGCAGGCGAGCCACCAGACCATCGAGCCACCCTGCGAAAACCCCGAAGCCAGCAGCCGCTTCGCATCGAGCCCGAAACGCGGCGCGACATCGCGCAGCACGGCATCGACGAACGCGAATTCGTCGCGCAGCTGGCCAGGCGAACCGGGATAGGACCACGTCTTGCCACGGCCTTCAGGCGCGATCACCGCGACGCCCAGGCGCTCGCCGACAGCGGCCAGAGCCGTATCGGCCATTGCCTCGGCCGGCGTCCCCTGCCAGCCATGGAAGAACAGAATCGCGGGCACGCCCCCGGCCCCTGCCTTGGCGACCTTGGGCATCCGGATGCGATAGCTGCCGCCTTCGACGACGCAATCGCTCGTCGCACCGCAGGCGAAAGCCGGCTGCCATGCCGATGCCGCGAGCAAAGCCCACGCTATCAGGACGAGGCTGGCCAGACGCGTCATCGCGGGTTTCAGTGGTGCGTCGCCGGCTCGCTGGCCGAGATCAGCAAAGCGCCGAGCCTGGCGCTGGCCTCCCGGCCCGAAGCGATACGGCCAAGGCGGTTTGCGGCAAAGCGATTGTGACCGCCGCGCGCCTGCAGGCGCAGCGACAGCAGGGTCTCGGCTTCACCAAAATCGCCGGCGCGGACAAGACTTTCGAGCGCAATCTGCTCGAAGACGTCACGCTGGGCGTTGGAGCCGCCGGCGCCGACGCGGAGCGGTGCGCCGGCCCGCAACAGGCGGGCGGCTTCCGCGTAGTCGCCGCGCCGGAAAGCGATGATACCCTGCGCGGTCGCAGCTCCGGTCTCGCCGGCGACGCGGGCGTCGTGCGAGCCGCTCGAACGGCTGTCCCGCACGAGGTTTTCCGCCACTGTCTCGGCGGCCTCTGATCGGCCGGCGCCGAGCAGGGCCAGCATGTAGTGCAGGTCTGCGAAGACGAGGCGGCGGTCATTGACCCGGCCCTCGGCGATCATGGCGAGTTCTTCCCAACGATTGCCGACATTGACGCCCTCCAGTTCGAGGCGCTGCAGCAGCGAGGCCGCATTGGCGAGGTCGCGGAAATCATCGGTCGGCACGGCGCGAACCGCCGTGTCATAGAGATCGAGCACCGCATCGATCGCACCGAGTTCGAGCTGGAACAGCGCCATGTGCCAATGCAGATGGAAGCCGAAATTGCTGCAATGCTCCCAGCTCTGCGAATGGCCGAGCCAGGCGACGCCATCCTGCGCGCGGCCGGTCATCTCGAAGCAATGCGCGACCGCATGTCGGCCCCAGGCATCGCGCGGCGCGAGCACGACGGCCTCGCGGCCCATCGTTTCGGCCTCGCTCAGATGGCCGAGTTCCTCCAGCGCGAAGGCCTGGCAGCCACGAACATAGCCAGAGGTGGCGCTGCGGTCGGAGAAGGTGGCCAGCGCCGTTGCGCCAGCCCGCGCCATGCCGCGGATGTCCCCGATCATGAAGCGGATCGACTGCACCAGCTTGAAGGCTAGCGCGTCGCGCGGCCAGTCGGACAGCACGACCTCGAAGACGTCGGCCGCGCGCGCCGGCTCGCCGTCGAGCCAGAGCTGGAGGGCTGCGATATAGCGGCGCTCGCGTTCCGGCGTCAGGCGGGCGGAAGCAGCGGCGCGGGCGGCGCTGAGACACGCTTGCGCCTGCGCCACCAGTTCACCACGCGCCAGCGTCAGCAAAAGGATACCCTTGGTGGCGTGGCCCTGGGCGAAGAGCGGGTCGGCCGCGAGCGTCTTGCCCAATTGCTCGGGCGCGCTGCGGGCATGGGCGAGAATGGCCTCCACCGTCTCGTTCCAATGGGCGACGGCTGCGTCGCTGGCGAGGCTGGTGGTATTTCCGAAAGCGTCGGTGATCATCATGGTCCTTGCTGCCTCTGACGGCATCGGGAGATAGATTCACCTTTAGCAGCGATCAGCCCGGAAGGATTTTCACGTTCGGGACGCGGGCAATAACGCTTCCGTGACGCGCTGTGACGAGGCACTCACATCGTGACGCAGCGCATCTGCGGCCGGCTCGGGCTGGGACGCGACTTTGGCCCTTTGCGGGGCTGGCTGATTCCACGGATTGCCCTTGAACCAGCCGACTGTGAGCGCGGTGGCGATCACGAGCCCGACGCCCGCAAGGTTGATCAGAAAGCTGACGACAAAGCCTGTGCCCAGCAGATGAAACGCCAGCGAAGCCACGCGGGCCGCGACCAGGCTGACGAGAAAGGTCGCCAGCGACTGACGGCCGACCCTGACCACGACCATCGCGGGCCCCTGCGAAAGCCTGGCGCGGTGCGGCTCGACCAGCGAGACGACGAGATAGGCCAGCGCGAGAAAATGGACGTAGCGCAGCCAGTGCAGGTCCGTCTTCTCGTTCATCGGCAGGATCGCCATGTAGAGGCGCTCGATCGCCGGGAATTCCTGATGGACACCCCAGAAACTCAGGGGCAGCGAGACCAGCACGATCGCGGCCGCGAGCAGCATCCAGCGGCGCTCGCCCAGCGGCGGCGGCCGCAGCCACCCCATGCCGAAGCCGAAGCCGGTGAAGAAGATCAGTTGCCAGGCGAAGGGATTGAAGAACCAGCCATAGCCCGTCCAGGGGTTGCCGGTGAGATTGAGGCCGGTGGTCCAGGCCAAGCCGTAAAGCGTCAGCGACAGGGCAACCGGCAAGAGGCGGTGCAGCGAGGCCGCCGCCATCATCACCGGCACGAGACCGAGAATCACCAGATACATCGGCAGGATGTCGAGATACCCCGGCAGCCAGCGCAGGGTCAGCAGCCCGGCGAAAGCAGTCATCGGGTCGCGCACCAGATCGGGAAGCGGATCGGTGTTGAGACCGTGATCGGGAAACAGCGCCTCGGCCGCGACCATCACGCCGATCACTACCAGCACGACACCGATCTGCGCCCAGTAGACCTGCCAGAGCCGGTAGGCGATGCGCGCCGTGCCCAGCCAGAAGCCGCGCTTGACGAAGACCGAGCCGAAGGCAATGGCGCTCGCCAGCCCCGAGCAGAAGACGAACAGCTCCGTACCCGAAGAGAAGCCGAAACGCGCGGGAATCCAGAGATTCCACGGGTTCACATCGGCATGGGCGACGAAGATGATAAACATCGTCAGGCCGCGAAAGAAATCGAGCCGGACGTCGCGTTCGCGTTTGGGCGTGGCTGCGGCGCTCATGACTCAGATCTTCCCGTCGTAGGCGCGCCGCGCGATCCGGCAGGCCAGCACGGTGAACTGGTTGCGGCCGAGCGCGGCCTTCGTCTCGGCGGCAAGCGTCCGCGCATCATCGATCCAGCGCCCGACGCCACCGAGCGCCTGCGCGACGGCGGGGAAATCGCTGCCGGAAAAATCGACCGCCGCATTGGGGCGCTGGCTCGAGCGCTGCTTCATCTCGATCAGCGCCAGACACTCGTCGACCAGAACGACGATGACGACGGGAAGCCCAAGTTCGCGCGCGGTCGCGAGTTCGCCCAGCCCCATTTCGAGGCCGGCGTCGCCGACGAAGGCGACGACCGGCGTCGCAGGAGCTGCGAGCTTGTAGCCGAGCGCCAGCGGCACGGCGCAACCCATGGTGCAAAGGCCGGTCGATTGCAGGATCGCGCGCGGAATGTCCGTGCGCCAGATCTGCGAGAGCAGGATGCGATGCGCGCCGGAGTCGATCGTGATGACGGTCTCGGCCGGGGTGGCGGCGCGCACGGTCTCGAAGACGACATCGGGTCCCCAGGCCGCTCCCGGGGCAAAAGCCTCACGCAAGGCAGCGCGCGTTCTCGCCGGCTCTCCGCCCGGCCAGACCGTATGATCGGCCGCCGGCAGCCCGAGCGCGGCGAGGCAGGCGGAGACGTCGCCGACCATGACGTGGTCGCTGCGGTGCATGCCGTGCGTCATGGCCTCCGCGACAAGGTCGATCACGACGGTCTCGGGCGAAAAGGGCTCGCGCCAGTTGATCCGCATTTCGATGGGATCGTAGCCCGCCAGCACCACGACATCGGCAGCCTGCACCAGCGGCAGCAAATGCCTGTCGGCCTTGGGCGAGAGGCCGGCGGCGCTGATCGCAAGCGGATCGCTTTCGGGCAGCACCCCCTTGGCCTTGTAGCTGGCGATGACCGGCGCACCCCAGCCGCGAGCGAAAGAGGCGAGCGCGGCCGATGCACCCTGATTGACGACATCGAGCCCGGCGATGATGAGCGGGCGTTTAGCTCGCGCAAGAGCGGAGCGCGCCTTTTCGAGCGCCGGACTTTCCGCCGGCCGCGCCGGCAGCGGCATTGGCGAGGCCGCCTTGAGCCTGGCACTGGCCGCCCCTTCGGCGACGCTGATCGGCACGTCGACATGAACAGGGCCGGGCCGGCCCGAGAGCGCTACAGCGAGAGCCTTGTCGATCACCGCCTCGCAGGTTTCCGACGTGGCGCGGAAGGTCGCCTTGACGATCGGCCGCAGCAGCGCCTGGTGGTCGAAGACCTGATGGGTGTAGCTCTCGGCCTCGGCCGCATCGACGCAGCCGGTCACGAAGATCAGCGGAACGCGGTCCTGCTGCGCATTGGCGATGACGTTGACCGCGTTGGCGACGCCAGGGCCGAGCGTGGCGTAGAGGAGGCCCGGCGCAGCCGTCGCATGCCAGGCGCCCTCGGCCATGAAGCCGGCCGCGTTCTCATGCTTGACCAGCACCGGCTCGATCCCCGCAGCATCGAAGGCCTCGACCAAAGCCAGCACCTCGCCGCCGGGAATACCGAAGGCGTGGCGGATTCCGGCCTGCGCCAGGCGTCGCGCGATCAGATCAGCGCCAGTGGTCGTCTCGGTGTCAGGCATGGGCTCGCAATCACATCGCCAGCGTGCCGGAAGCTAGCACGCGGTTGCACGGGCCATCGGCGATGCCGCCATCAATGACACGTCAATTCTGCGTGACCGGCGATTGTGCGTGACCGGCGATTCTGCGTGACCGGAACGGGAGCGCCGCAACGCTACCGGGGTTCGACCAGCATCAGATCGGTGTCGTCCGGCCGAGCGCCGGCGGCTGTCAGCATGGCATGGACCTGGCCGCGATGATGCGTCTGGTGATTGAACATATGCGCGACGAGCAGCGCTTTTGGCTTGGTCAGCTCGTGGCGCGAGAGGCCCGAAACCCAGGTCAGGTCACCAGACAGCCAGTCCGTCGTGAGTGTCGCAGCCCATTCGCCGATGAAGGCATCGGTGATCCGGCGCTCGGCGAGAAGCTCCGGCCAGTCTTCGATCATGCGGGCCGATTCGCTGCCCGGGACCGAGGGCTTAGGCGTGCCTGAAAAGCGCGAGAGCCACATCCGGTCGGCCCAGAGCAGATGGCAGAACGTGGCGTGGATCGAACCGAAGAAGGCGCCGCGATCCTGCCGCCGCGCTTCGTCGCTCAAGCTCGCGGCAGCGGCGTACAGGCTCCCGTTCTGCCAGGCGTTATATTGCGCCATGGTCCGGACGAAGGCGGGGTCGATCATGGCGAGGCGTCCTTTCCGGTCGTCGGTTCAGATGATGTTGGTTTCCAGCAGCGGCGTGCCCTCGACGATGCGCTCATGGCCGAGATCGGCAAGATCGAGCGTGCGATAACCGCCATGCACGATCTGCTCGGCGATGCCGCGTCCGACCGCCGGCGATTGCTGCAGGCCGTGGCCGGAGAAACCATTGGCGAGATGGAGATTAGGCAGCCCGACCGCAGGGCCGATGATGGCGTTGTGGTCGAGCAGGTTCATGTCATAGGGGCCGGCCCAGCCGCGGCCCGGCCTGATCTGCTCGAAATCCGGAATCCGATGGGCGAGCGCGGGCCAGACGGTCTCCTCGAAGATCGACCAGTCGACATCCTCGACGTTCGCATCGGTCTCGCGCCAGACCTCGTCCTGCTCCTCCGGGGGCGAGATGCCGCAGATGAACATCTGCCCGTCGCTGCCGCGCTTGCCCTCGGGCCGGCACCAGACGCCGCTCGTGTCGATCAGCAGCGGACAGTTGTCGACCGCGCCCTTGCAGGTGAAGCTGAAGACATGGCGCTTGCGCGACTCGACGGGGATGACGACGCCCGCCGTCGCGGCGAGACGCGCGCCGTGGGTGCCGGAAGCGTTGACCGCTGCTCCACAGGCGATCCTGCTGCCGTCCGCGAGTTCGACGCCGGTGACGCGGCCGCTCTCGACAAGATAGCGGGCGACCTCGCCCTGCCGGTATTCGACACCCAGGGACCGCGCCTTCTTGCGAAACGCCTGCAACAAGGCCCAGCCATCGAACCAGCCCTCGCCACTGACGCCATAAGTACCGCAAACGACATCGTCGACATTCAGCCAGCTAAATTTGCTGCGCAGCAATTCTGCAGCATAAAGCGCAATATCGGCGCCTTCAGCCTGCTGCAGGTTCTGGTTCGCAGTGAGAATCGGGGCCGCATTTTCAGCGCCGAGATAGAGATATCCACCCTCGTGCAGATCGATCACCGGCGTCTCGCCAGCGACCGCGAGATGGCGTCCGATCTCGCGCAGGAAGCCGATGCCATAAAGCGAGATGCGGATGTTCACCGCTGTCGAATATTGCTGGCGGATGGAGGCCGCCGACAAGGCCGAGGCGGCGTAGCGATAGGTCGGGTCCTTCTCGACCACGATGACCTTGCCGGTGAAGCCGGGGTCGGCGGCGAGGTGGTAAGCGACGGAGGAGCCGATCGCCGCGCCGCCGCAGATGACCACATCGGCGCTTTCGAATGGGACGAACATGGCGGGCTCGCTTGCGAGGCCGTGGGGTCATGCGGCCAAGGTTGGTGATTTCAACGCATGAATGCCGTGCCTCAGGCGACTTGTCCAGTCAGCCCGTCGCGGCGCATTCGCCCAGCAGCCAATCGCGAAACGCGATCACTGCCGGCAGGTCGGCCCGGGTTTCGGGATAGACCAGATAATACCCCTCCGTGCCGGTCACCGGCCGGTCGAAAGGGATCACCAGCGAGCCCGAGCGCAGCTCCTCCTCGACCAGGAAGCGCGGCACGATTGCCGCGCCGAGCCCCGCGACGGCAGCCTGCGAAACCATGGCGAACTGCTCGAAACGCGGCCCCATCAGCGCCCGTTGCGGCAGGATGCCCTGCTGCTCCAGCCAGTTCGCCCAGGCGCGCGGCCGGGTCGATTGCTGCAGCAAAGGCGCGCGCAGCATGTCGGCCGGGGCAGCCAGGCCGAGCCGCGCGACGAGCGAGGGGGCTGCGACGGGCACGATCTCCTCGCCCATCAACCGGTGCAGCCTTGCGCCCGGCCAGACCGGGTCGCCAAAATGGATCGCCGCATCGAGCGGTTCACGCGCGAAATCGAAGGGCACCAATTTGGTGGTGAAATTGATGGTGATGCCGGGATGCGCCTCGGTGAAGCGCGGCAAACGCGGGATCAGCCAGCGCGTGCCGAAGGTCGGCAGGATGGCGAGATGCAGCACGCCGGCGGCGCCCCTGAAGGCCATGGCCGAGACGGTGGCGGCGGCCAGCCGGGAAAGGCCGTCACGGATTTCGACTGCATAGGCGCCGCCGGCCGGCGTCAGGCTGACGCGCTGTTTCGAACGCTGGAACAGGGCGACGCCAAGCATCGCCTCGAGTTGCGCGACCTGCCGGCTGACCGCGCCTTGCGTCAGGTTGAGTTCCTCGGCGGCGCGCGTGAAACTGCCATGGCGCGCCGCCGCCTCGAAGGCGGCGAGCGCCGACAGCGACGGTACGGACAGGCGGCCGGGAGCCCATTCACCAATCATGATCAATTCTCATCAAGTGGTGAGAACATATCGGTTGCTGGAGAGGCGTGGAAGAGGGCATTGTGCTCGCTGCTGTGGGCGGCTTTCGCCCCCACAGCCCTCATCCCAAGGAGTGCTCCGCGGGGTGGGGGCTGTGCATGTTCGGCGCGAGGCCCGGTCCAGATCATGACGTCCCCCCTACCCCAGGAAGCCCTCGCGCTATTGAAGCGTCTCGGCGTTTCCGACGCCGCCTTCGCCACCAAGGGCCTTGTCGCCCGTTCGCCGATCACGGGCGAGACCGTCGCGACGTTGCGCGAGACGAGTGCCGCCGAGGCGGAAGCCGCGATTGGTCGGGCGCAATCGGCGTTCCTTGCCTGGCGCAAGGTGCCGGCGCCGCGCCGGGGCGAGTTCGTGCGTCTTCTCGGCGAGGAACTGCGCGCCGCCAAGGACGATCTCGGCCTGCTGGTGACGCTGGAGGCCGGCAAGGTCACCTCGGAGGGCCTCGGCGAGGTCCAGGAGATGATCGACATCTGCGATTTCGCCGTCGGCCTGTCGCGCCAGCTCTACGGTCTGACGATCGCGACGGAGCGGCCCAACCACCGCATGATGGAGACCTGGCATTCGCTCGGCGTCTGCGGCGTGATCTCGGCCTTCAATTTCCCCGTCGCGGTCTGGTCGTGGAACGCCGCGCTCGCCTTCGTCTGCGGCGACAGCGTCGTCTGGAAGCCCTCCGAGAAGACACCGCTGACCGGCGTCGCCGTGCAGGCCATCGTCGAGAAGACGATGAAGCGTTTCGGCCCCGAGGCTCCCGCCGGGCTGTCGGAAGTGCTGATCGGCGGCCGCGAGGTCGGTGACATCCTGGTGCAGGACCACCGCGTTCCCGTCGTCTCGGCCACGGGCTCAACCCGGATGGGCAAGGAAGTCGGCCAGAAGCTGGCTTCGCGCTTTGCCCGCGCCATCCTCGAACTCGGCGGCAACAATGCCGCGATCGTCGCGCCCTCAGCCGATCTCGACCTCGCCCTGCGCGGCATCGCGTTTGCGGCGATGGGCACGGCCGGACAGCGCTGCACCACTTTGCGCCGGTTGATCGTGCATGAGAGCGTCTACGACGCGCTGATCCCCAAGCTGATCAAGGTCTACGGATCGGTGACGATCGGTGATCCGCGCAAGGCTGGCGTGCTGGTCGGCCCTCTGGTCGATGAAGCTGCCTTCAAGGGCATGCAGGCCGCGCTCGCCGAGGCCAAATCCGCCGGCGGCGCCATCCATGGCGGCGAGCAGGTCACTGTCGGCAGCGGCGGCTTCTATGTCCGCCCGGCGCTGGTCGAGATGCCTTCGCAATGCGGCCCGGTGGAGCGCGAGACCTTCGCGCCGATCCTCTACGTCATGAAGTACAAGTCGTTCGAGCAGGCCGTCGCGATCCAGAACGCGGTCGGCGCCGGGCTGTCGTCGTCGATCTTCACGCTCGACATGCGCGAGGCCGAAGCGTTCATCTCGGCCGAGGGTTCCGATTGCGGCATCGCCAACGTCAATATCGGCCCGTCCGGGGCCGAGATCGGCGGGGCTTTTGGGGGCGAGAAGGAGACCGGCGGCGGCCGCGAGGCCGGCTCCGACGCCTGGAAAGCCTATATGCGCCGGGCCACGAATACGCTCAATTACGGCACCACATTGCCTCTGGCGCAGAGCGTCAGCTTCGATGTGGATGCGTAGTCGAGATGTCACAAATCGCCGCCGTCATTCCGGGCGGAGCGAAGCGCAGACCCGGAATCCATCCTAAAGCGCCACAATGCTCTATGATGGATTCCGGATCCGCGCCGCTTCGCAGCTTGTCCGGAATGACGCGCGGTTGGGAACAGTGAAGGAAGGAACGAACGATGTCCGAGCCCGCCCGCAAGACCGCCCATAGCCACAAGCTGGCCGAATTCACCTGGGACGACGCCTTTCTGCTCGACGATCAGTTGAGCGAGGACGAGCGCCTGATCCGCGACACCGCGCGCGACTTCGCGCAGGAGAAGCTGCAGCCGCGCGTTTCCGAGGCCTATCTCAACGAGACGACCGAACGCTCAATCTTCAACGAGATGGGTGAACTCGGACTGCTCGGCGTCACCGTTCCCGAGGAATATGGCTGCGCCGGCGCGAACTACGTCTCCTACGGGCTGGTGGCGCGCGAGGTCGAGCGCGTCGATTCCGGCTACCGCTCGATGATGTCGGTCCAGTCCTCGCTGGTGATGTACCCGATCTACGCCTATGGCGACGAAACACAGCGAAAGAAGTACCTGCCCAAGCTCGGCTCGGGCGAATGGGTCGGATGCTTTGGCCTGACCGAGCCCGATGCAGGCTCCGACCCCGGTGGCATGAAGACCCGCGCCGAGAAGGTTTCGGACGGCTACAGGCTGACCGGCTCGAAGATGTGGATTTCGAATTCGCCGATCGCCGACGTTTTCGTCGTCTGGGCGAAATCGGCCGCGCATGACAACGCCATCCGCGGCTTCATCCTCGAAAAGGGCATGAAGGGTCTGTCGGCTCCCAAGATCGGCGGCAAGCTATCTCTGCGCGCCTCGATCACCGGCGAGGTGGTCATGGACGGCGTGATCGTTCCCGAAGAGAACCTGCTGCCCAACGTCTCCGGGCTGAAGGGCCCGTTCGGCTGCCTCAACCGGGCGCGCTACGGCATCTCCTGGGGCGTGATGGGCGCGGCCGAGGATTGCTTCCACCGCGCGCGCCAGTACGGGCTCGACCGCAAGCAGTTCAACAAGCCGCTCGCCCAGACGCAGCTTTTCCAGAAGAAGCTCGCGGACATGCTGACGGAGATTTCGCTCGGCCTGCAGGGCTCGCTTCGCGTCGGCCGGCTGATGGACGAGGGCAAGATGGCCCCGGAGATGATCTCGCTCGTCAAGCGCAACAATTGCGGCAAGGCGCTCGACATCGCCCGCCAGGCCCGCGACATGCACGGCGGCAACGGCATCTCGATCGAGTACCAAGTCATGCGCCACGCCGCGAACCTCGAGACGGTGAACACCTATGAGGGCACGCATGATGTGCATGCGCTGATCCTCGGGCGGGCGATCACCGGGCTGCAGGCGTTCTTTTGAGCAGCGCGTCACGAGATGGCCGGGCTTGATCCAGCCATCTCGCGACGAGCGAACTTCCCCGGAGATGGTCGGGTCAAGCCCGACCATGACGACCGCGCCCAAGCCGGAATGACCGCATGACCACCCCTCCCCTCGCCGGCCTGCGCGTCCTCGAACTCGCGCGCATCCTCGCCGGGCCCTGGATCGGCCAGTTGCTGGCCGATCTCGGGGCCGATGTCGTCAAGGTCGAGGCGCCGGAGGGCGACGACACCCGCAAATGGGGCCCGCCCTTCGTCGAGGGCGTCGAGGGCGACAATCTGTCGGCTGCCTATTTCCACTCCGCCAATCGTGGCAAGCGCTCGATCACGGCCGATTTCCGCACGCCAGAGGGCCAGGCGCTGGTGCGCAAGCTCGCCGCCCATGCCGATGTCGTGGTCGAGAATTTCAAGGTCGGGGGACTGGAGAAATACGGGCTCGACGCCGCCTCTCTGCGAAAAGCCTATCCGCGGCTGATCTATTGCTCGGTCACCGGCTTTGGCCAGACCGGGCCTTATGCGCCCCGCGCCGGCTACGATTTCCTGGTGCAGGGCATGGGCGGGCCGATGTCCGTCACCGGCGAGCCCGCGGGCGCGCCAATGAAGGCCGGCTATGCCGTCGCCGACATCTATACGGGCTTGTACGCCTCGGTCGGCATCCTCTCGGCGCTGCGCCAGCGCGATGCGACCGGAGAGGGCGCGACGCTCGATCTGGCGCTCCTCGACGCCCAGATCGCGGTGCTGGGCAATCAGGCGATGAACTATCTGGTCTCCGGCAATCCGGCCCCAAGGCTCGGCAACGCCCACCCCAATATCGTGCCCTATGACGTGTTCCCGGTCGCGGACGGCCACATCATCATCGCCACAGGCAATGACGGGCAGTACCGCAAGCTCTGCGAGGTCCTGGGCGACGAAAGCCTGATCGCCGATCCCGACTATGCCGAGAATCGCGCCCGCATCGCCAACCGGCTGGCGCTGACCGCAAAGCTCCATGTCCTGACCCAGCGCTACAGCAAGGCCGATCTGCTGGCGGCGCTGGAAAAGGTCGGCGTGCCGGCTGGACCGATCAACGCCATCGACGAGGTTTTCGCCGATCCGCAGGTACAGGCGCGCGGCATTCGCGTCGATCTTGCAAACGCAGCGGCGAAGGGCGGCTCGATCCCGACCGTCGCATCGCCGATCGTGATCGACGGCGTCCGGCAGGTCGCGAGCCGCCCAAGCCCCGGGCTCGGCGAACACGCGGACGAGATTTTGAACGATCCGGCCTGGGGAGGCGGCTGAATGGGCCGTTTACCAGAGGCGGCGTGCGCCAAGCGCGTCGAAGGCGAGGTCGGGAGAAACGATCAAGAGGTCTTCGATGATCGCCTGAGCCGCAAGCATTCGGTCGAAAGGGTCGCGTGGCTCCGCAGGGATGGAGCCCGCGAGAAGGGCGTGAGCGTTCGACAAGGGAAGCGAGATAAATCCGTCGTCCTGAAGAGCACTATCGAAAGTCGCCAGTACGTTCTCGACGCCTGGAAGCTTGCCGATGCGATGTTTGTTCGCGATCTCCATGACCGAGATCGGACTGACATAGACCTCGTTGTCATTGTCTCTGATCGCGGCCAGGACATGGTCCTTGAGCGTCCTGCCTCCGAGCCAGAACCAGAGCAGCGCCGAGGTGTCGAGCAGCAGCCTCAACCGTCACGACCTTCCCACAAGCGCAGTTCTTCTTCAGGCAAGGGCTCGAAGAACTCCGGGCCGAGTTCGAACTGCCCGGCGAAGCGCCCCGGCTTGCGCTCGGGCCGCACCTTCTCGATCGACACCAGCCGCGCGATCGGCTTGTCGCGGCGCGAGATCACGACCTCGCCGCCTTTCTCGACCTCTTCGAGCAGGCGCGAGAGATGGGTCTTGGCCTCATGGATGGTGACGCGCGTCATCACGGCCTCCTCGCTCAACATGACCAACTTAGCTAAGTATCAGGGATCGGGTCAATGACGACACCACGCACAGGCGGGCAGATCCTCGTCGACCAACTCCTGATCCACGGCGCGACAGACGCCTTCTGCGTGCCCGGCGAAAGCTATCTCGCGGTGCTCGACGCGCTGCACGACGCCTCGCTCAAGGTCACGATCTGCCGGGCCGAGGGCGGCGCCTGCATGATGGCCGAGGCCGCCGGCAAGCTCACCGGCAAGCCCGGCATCTGCTTCGTGACGCGCGGGCCTGGCGCCACCAACGCCTCGCCGGGCGTTCATATCGCCGATCAGGATTCGACGCCGCTGATTCTCTTCGTCGGCCAGATCGACCAGTCCATGCGCGAGCGCGAGGCCTTCCAGGAACTCGACTACCGCGCCGTCTTCGGCACGATGACGAAATGGGCGACCGAGATCGACGATGCCGCGCGCATCCCCGAGATCATCAGCCGCGCCTTCCATGTCGCCACCGCCGGCCGTCCCGGCCCTGTGGTCATCGCTTTGCCCGAGAACGTCCTGACCGATCTCGCCGATGTCGCGGACGCGCAGCCCTATCAGGTGACGGAGACGCATCCTTCGCTGCTCCAGACCATCGACCTGCAGAAGCGGCTCTGGGCGGCGAAATCGCCGGTCGCGATCCTCGGCGGCTCGCGCTGGGATCCGCAGGCGATCGCGCGCTTCACTCGCTTCGCCGAGCGTTTCGATCTGCCTGTCGCAGTGTCGTTCCGGCGGCAGATGCTGTTTCCGGCCGACCATCCCAACTTCGCCGGCGACCTCGGCATCGGCCCCAATCCCAAGCTGCTCGCCCGCATCAAGGAGAGCGACCTCGTCATCCTCGTCGGCGGGCGGCTGTCGGAGATGCCGAGCCAGTCCTACACGCTGTTCGGCATTCCCGAGCCGGGACGACCGCTGGTGCATGTCCATCCCGACGCAGAAGAGCTCGGCCGCGTCTACCGGCCCGCGCTGGCGATCAACGCCTCGCCGACGGCGTTTTGCGCCGCGCTGGAGACGGTGCATCCGCCGCAAACCATTGCGTGGGCCGGTGCAGCGTCAGAGGCGCATGAGGCCTATCTCGGCTGGAGCGAGCAGCCGGCGCCGGTTGCGGGCACGTTCCACCCCGGCGAGGCCGTGACCTGGCTCAGGCGCCACCTCCCCGACGATGCGATCCTGTGCAATGGCGCGGGCAATTACGCGACCTGGGTGCATCGTTTCCACCGCTTCACCAAATTCGCGACGCAGCTTGCCCCGACTTCAGGCTCTATGGGCTATGGCGTACCCGCCGCAATCGGCGCCAAGCGGCTCTTCCCCGAACGGACTGTCGTGGCATTTGCCGGCGATGGCTGCTTCCTGATGAACGGGCAGGATTTTGCCACCGCCGTGCAATACGACTTGGCCGTCGTCGTCGTCGTCATCGACAACGGCATGTACGGCACCATCCGCATGCATCAGGAGCGCGAATATCCCGGTCGCGTCTCGGCGACCGAGCTGAAGAACCCTGATTTCGCGGCCTATGCGAGAGCGTTCGGCGGCCATGGCGAGCGTGTTGAGACCACGGCCGAGTTCGGCCCGGCCTTCGAGCGCGCGGTGGCCAGCGGAAAGCCGGCTATCCTGCACTGCCTGCTCGATCCCGAGGCGATCACTCCGGCGAAATCGCTGAGCACGATCCGGGCGGAGGCATTCGCCGCCAAGAGCTGATCAGGATCGAGCGCGGCGACCGAACCACATCCGGCGCAGGACATTGTCGCCCCAGGCGAACTGATGAAAGCTCGCGCCGGCGACATGAATGATCGCCAGCCAGAGAAGGGCGTCGCCCGCAAGCGCGTGGGCACGCTGCATCAGTTCGTAGATCGCCTTGTCCGGCCCGGTCGGATGGGGCACCTCGAACAGGCCGAAGAACAGCGTCGGGATTTGGATCGGCGCGGCCGAGACCATGAGGAAGCCTGAAACCGGCAGGGCGGCAAGGCTCAGATAGAGCGCTGCGTGGACGCTGCGCGCCGCCCATTTCTGCCAAGCCGGCGCGCCCGAAGGCAGCGGTGGCGCATCTCTCCTAGCCCGCAGGATAACACGCAGCACCAGCAGCGCTGCCAGGCACAACCCATTGGATTTGTGCCATTGATAGAGATCGAGCCGCGCGATCAGATCGCCGGTTTCGTCACCCATCCGCTGCGCCAGAACGAACTGCGCGAGCACCAGCGCAGCCATCGTCCAATGCACCATAACCAGCGCTGGCGACCATCTTTCCCGTGATCCGGTTGGGTCGCTGTCTGTCTCGCACGCCTGCATGCTCTACCCTCTCAGCGCGCCGTGACCTCGCCCTGGATGGTGATCTCGACGGCGTCGTCGACAATGTTGACGTCGCGACCGAGATCGAATTGCGGGCGCAGGAAGGTTCCCGAACCATGGAAGGCGAAGCGCTCGCCACGGCGCGCGGTCTGCGCATCCCCGTCGAGCGTGACGACGACGGTGATGGGTTGGCTGATCGCCCGGATCGTCAACTGGCCGCCGATCTCGACTGTGTGGTCGCGTCCTGCGGAGACGCGCGTCGAGGCGAAGGCCGCAGCTGGAAACTTCGCGGCATCGAGCATGCTCGGCCCCTTCAGGAACGCATCGATCGTGGCCGATCCCGTGCTGACCGAAGCCGTCTCGATCGTCAGCCTGATCCGGCTGCGTTCGGGCCGGTCGAAATCGAGCGCAAGCGCGCCATCATAACGGGCAAAGCGCCCCTTCGCGACGACCGCGCCGAACTTGCGCGTGATGAAGCCGATCTCGGTCTTGGCAGGATCGATCCGCCAGACCGACTGGGCCTGAACCGAGCCGGACAGACAGAGCAGAACGGCGGCGGCGACAAGAGCTTTTAGCGGCATGGCTTTCATGCCGGCAGGTTCCCTCCGGATTGCGGCGACGCAAGCCATGACGGCAAGATCACACGCGAAGGTGATGGCCGCCCGCTGCCGGCAGGCGACATCAGCCGAGCTTGCCCGCCACCAGCTTGCGCAGGCCGCGCAGATCCTTGACGAAACCACGAATGCCCTCGGCAAGCTTTTCGGTGCCCATCGCGTCCTCATTCATGGCGAAGCGGAAGGCCTTTTCATCGAGGACGAGCTTGTCCGGCGCGGTTCCCGGAGCGTCGGGCTTGAGCTTGCGCGGCAGGTCGCCCGTCGCAGCCGCCAGTTCGTCCAGCAGGCCTGGCCCGATCGTCAGCCGGTCGCAACCCGCCAGCGCCTCGATTTCCCCGGTGTTGCGGAAGGACGCCCCCATAACCACCGTGTCGATGCCGTAGGTCTTGTAATAAGCGTAGATGGCGCGCACCGAGACGACGCCGGGATCGGTCTCGGAGGTGTAGGGTCCACCGCCGGCCTTGACGTGCCAGTCAAGGATGCGGCCGACGAAGGGCGAGATCAGGAAGGCTTTAGCGTCGGCGCAGGCCACGGCCTGCGGCAGCGCGAAGAGCAGGGTCAGGTTGCAGTCCACGCCTTCGGCCTGCAGCACCCTGGCGGCCTGGATGCCCTCCCAGGTCGAGGCGATCTTGATCAGGATGCGGTCCTTGCCGATGCCGCGTTCCTTGTAGGCCGCGATGATGGCGCGGGCCTTGTCGATCGTCGCATTGGTGTCGAAGGAGAGGTCGGCGTCGACCTCGGTCGAGACCCGGCCGGGCACGATCCTCGTCAGCTCCGCGCCGAAGGTCACCGCGAGCCGGTCGCAGACCGCGTGCACGGCCTTGTCGCCGCCCCCCGCCTTCTTGCCCCAGGAGATCGCCTCGTCGACGAGATGGGCATAGGCCGGCGTCTCGACCGCCTTGAGAATCAGCGTCGGGTTCGTCGTGCAGTCGACGGGTTTGAGCCGCCGCACGGCTTCGATGTCGCCGGTGTCGGCGACGACGGTGGTCATCTCGCGGAGCTGGTCGAGTTTTGAAGCGGTCATATCATGTCCTTGGGCGTCTTTGTCTCGCAAGGTAGCACGCCGAATGTGTCGCCTGTTCGGCGTCATTGCGAGGGCAGCAAAGCAATTTGGCCCTGCGGCGGCAAGCATCGCGACAACAAGCCTGCCGCAAGCGCGGTCATGATGGACGTCGCGGGTGGGAACTGGCACGCCTTCACCGATCTGTCATATGGCTGGCCTACCGCCCCGGAAGGCGCGAAACGAACACGCGGGGGATGACGATGCGGACCACGACGATCATCGCGCTCGCGCTTGCGAGCAGCCTCTCGACAACGCCGACGAAAGCCGCCGAGGGCAAGCTCGTACTCTACACCAGCCAGCCCAATACCGACGCGCAGCAGACGATCGATGCTTTCCGGGCGCTGCATCCCAAGGTCGAGATCAGCTTCGTCCGCGACGGCACACCGCGCGTGATGGCCAAGCTCAGGGCGGAATTCGAGGCCGGCGCGCCGCAGGCCGACGTGCTCCTGATCGCCGACTCAGTGACGATGGAGGGGTTGAAGGCCGAGGGCCGGCTGCTCGCCTACGACAAGGCCGATCTCGCCGCCTACCCGGCCGGCATCCACGACCCGCAGAAGAGCTGGTTCGCCACCAAGCTGATCACCACCGGCATCATCTACAACACCAAAGCCCCACTGAAGCCCGCAAGTTGGGCCGATCTCGCAAAGCCGGAAGCGAAGAACCTCGTCGCCATGCCGAGCCCGCTGAATTCAGGAGCGGCCTTGATCCACACGATGACTCTGACCGGCAATCTGCCCGGCGGCTGGAGCTACTATGAGAAGCTGCAGGCCAATGGCGCGCTTGCCGCCGGCGGCAACGGCGATATCCTTCGGCAGGTCGCCACGGGCGAAAAGCTCTACGGCATGATCGTCGACTTCATGCCGATCCGCGAAAAGGCGAAGGGTGCGCCGGTGGAGTTCGTATTCCCGAGCGAGGGCGTTTCGGCCGTAAGCGAGCCGGTCGCGATTCTGAAGACCACCAGGAATCCCGATGCCGCCAAGGCCTTCGTCGATTTCCTGATCTCGAAAGACGGACAGGCGCTGGCGCTGAAACAGGGCTATATCGCCGCCCATCCCGATGTCGCGCTTCCAGCCGGCTATCCGGCCCGCACGACGATCAGGCTGCTGCCATTCGACGCCGCGGCTGCGCTCGCCGGCGAGACCGCGGCGCGCAAGCGCTTCAGCGCGATCTTCGAATGACACTGGCTGGCACGACGGCCCGATGAGCATCGCCGCGCCCGCCAGCGGCCGGCCTGCCCCCGCTCTGCCATGGCCAAAGCCGCGCTGGCCTGATGGCCTTGGACTTCCCGTGCTGCTGGGTCTGTGCGCGCTTGTGCTCGGCGGTTTGCCGGTCATGCGGCTGCTCGCGGCGGCGCTCGCGCCGGGCTGGCGTTTCGCGCCAGGCGCGGCGCTGGCCGAAATCGGCAGCCGCGCGGCGCTGAGCGCGATGCTGCATTCGCTGGAGACGGCCGGGTTTTCGGCGCTGGGCGCGCTGCTGGTCGGCGGCGGCGTGGCGCTGGCGCTCGGCGTGACGAATGTCCCGGGCAAGCGCCCACTCGCATTCGCCTTCGTGTTCTCGATGATGATCGCGCCTCAAGTCGCGGCGCTGGCGTTCCTGAGCCTGTTTTCGCCGAATTCTGCGGTGCTTGGAGCATTTGGCCTCTCGCCGGCTCCCGGCACGCCAAACCCGCTGCTCGGGCGCGGTGGAATCATCCTCGTCATGGCGCTGCATCATGCGCCGCTGGTCGCGATCACGCTGTGGAGCGGCCTTCGCCGGGTGCCGCATTCGCTGGTCGAGGCGGCGCAACTGGAGGGCGCTGGTCCCGGCAGCATCGTATTGCGCATCCTGCTGCCGGTGCTGCGGCCGCAGCTTATCGCCGCCGCGCTGCTGGCCTTCGTCGCGGGCATCGGCAATTTCGGTATTCCCGCTTTGCTCGGCCTGCCGGTCAACTACCTGACCCTGCCGACGCTGATCTATCGGCGGCTGTCGAGCTTCGGGCCGGCCGAGCTGCCGGAAGCAGCCGCGCTCTCGGTGCTGGTTGCACTGGTGGCCGGATTGGGGATCCTCGCCGGCCTGCTCGCGACCCGGCGCGACCGCGGCAAGGTCGAACTCGAACAGCCGCTGCAGCCGTTCTGGCGGCTTGGCCGCGCGCTGCCCTACGTCGCCGCCGTTCTGTGGGCGTTGCTGGCGCTGAAGCTCGGCCTGCCCCTGCTGGCGCTGGCGAGCGAGGCGCTGACGCCGGCGCTCGGCGTTCCCTTGACATGGCAGAGCCTGACGCTCGACAAATTCGCCGAGGTGCTGCTGCGGCAGGACGTGACGGTGCGCGCCTTCCGCAATTCATTCCTGTTTTCAGGCTCGGCCGCGCTGATCCTGGCCCTGGTCTCGATCGCTTTTGCCTATGGGTTGGAGCGACGCATGGGTAAATTCCGCTGGATCGTCGAGATCGTCACCGAATTGCCCTATGCGCTGCCGGGTGTCGTACTCGCCATCGCCTGCATCCTGCTTTTCCTGAAGCCGCTGCCGCTGCTGGGGTTCAGCCTCTACGCCACTCCCGCCATCATCCTGTTCGCCTATCTCGCGCGCTTCCTGCCGCTGGCGCTCAAGGCTCCCGTCGCGGCCATGGCGCAGATCGAGGCGCATCACGAAGAGGCGGCGAAGCTCGACGGCGCCAGCCTCTGGCAGATGCTGCGCTTCATCGTGGCGCCGATTCTTGCTCCGGCCGCGACGGTCTCCGCGCTGATGGTATTCCTCGTCGCCTTCAACGAGTTGACCGTTTCGGCGCTGCTCTGGTCGTCAGGCACGGAGACGCTCGGCGTCGTGCTGTTCTCGCTCAAGGAAGCGGGACTTGCGGGAGAAGCGGCGGCGGTCGCGATCAGCGCCTCGGCCGTGATTTTGATCGTGATGCTGGCGCTGGACAGGCTCGGCCGCAGGCTGCCCGACAATGTCCTGCCCTGGCGGGTGTGACGGCCCGGAGCCGGCGAAATTCCGGCACCTGCGTCGCAGGCCAGCTACATAGTTAAGCCGAAATTAACACAGCAATCGGATGGTCGGCCCCAACGAGCATGTCTTTCGGTCGCAAAGGCGCGCCTGAATGTTGCAGCGAGATCGGCCGGTGCCGATCGAGGATCGATCCGTCCAATGGGCCATAACGCAACCCATCTTCGCCACGAGCCGGCGTCTGGCGACATGACCATTCTCGTGGTCGAGGATTCGAAGACCTATTCAGTCGCCCTGTGCCGCCGCCTGAAAGACACGATCGGCCTGCCGCTCGTCGCCTGCCGCTCGCTCAACGAACTGCACGAGGCGGTCACCGACGACCGGTCGGCCTTCACGCTGGCTGTCGTCGACCTGAATCTTCCCGATGCTCCACATGGCGAGGCGGTCGATTTCGCCGTTCAGCGCGGCATTCCGACAATCGTCCACACCGGCAGCTTCGATCTCGAGACGCGCAACCGCATCATGGCGCGCGATGTCATCGACTATGTGCCCAAGGACAGCGAATTCGCTCTCGATATCCTGATGGGGACCGTCGAGCGGGCGCTTGCCAATCGCCGTATTCGCATTCTCGTCGTCGACGACGTCACGGCCACCCGCAAGCTGCTCGCCCGGATGTTGAAGATCCAGCAATACGACGTCATCGAGGCCGGCTCCGGCGCCGAGGCGTTGTCGTTGCTGGAAAACGACAAGGACATCCGGCTCGTCGTCAGCGACTACAACATGCCGAAGATGGACGGCTACGAGCTGACACGCCGCATTCGGCGGCAGTTCCCCTCCAGCAGGCTGCGCGTGATCGGCGTTTCGTCCTCGAATGATCGCATGGTCTCGGTCGGCTTCCTGAAGGCTGGCGCGAACGACTTCATCTCGATGCCGTTCATCCCCGAAGAACTGCAGTGCCGGATCGCCAACAACGTCGAAACGCTGGCGCAGATCGAGCAGTTGCACAATCTGGCGTCGCGCGACGCACTCACCGGGCTCCACAACCGCCGTCATTTTTTCGATCAGGCCGCGGCGTTGATCGACAAAGCACGCTCGAAAAAGCGCAGCAGCGCCGTCGCGATCGTCGACATCGACGACTTCAAGCGCCTCAACGACACGCATGGCCATGATTTCGGCGACCAGGCGCTGAAGAGCGTCGCACGTTGCCTCGGGCAATCGGCCGAGGCCGGCGGGCATCTGCTCGCCCGTATCGGCGGCGAGGAATTCGCCATCCTGTTTCCGGGACTCGATGCGAAGGCCGCCATGCGACAGAGCGACCATATCCGGCTCGACGTCTCGCACGAGACATTGGAACTCGGCGCGCATCGCGATGCCCTCACCGTCTCGATCGGCGTCGCGGAGATCGGCGAGCATGGCAGCTTCGACGACGCGCTGATCGCGGCCGATCGCGCGCTCTATGCCGCCAAACGCAACGGCCGCAATCAGGTCAGCCTCGACGCCGCCTGAGGCGAAGTGGGACGAGCCGCTCCTGCCGTCTCAAGCCTCTCCCCCATCAGCAACGGCCGGCTGGACTTCGCCTCGCGCACGACGAAGTCGACGATGGCGCGGACGCGCGCGACGTCCTTCAGATCGGCGTGGACCAGCAGCCAGAAGGAGCGCGTGATCGAGACCGTCTCGGGAAGAACCGGCACGAGGCGCGGTTCGCTCGCAGCCATGAAATGGTGGATCACGCCGATACCGGCGCCCGCGACGACCGCATTCATCTGCGCCAGCACGCTCGAACTCTGGACCTGCGCGCGCAGACCCTTGGCGACCTCATCGAGATAATCGAGCTCGGGCGTGAAGATCAGGTCGTCGATATAGCCGACGATGCGGTGGGCGAAGAGATCCTCGGGCTTCTCGACCTTCGGCATCGCGTCGAGATAGCCCTGCGTCGCATACAGGCCCAGCCGGTAGTCGGAGAGCTTGCGCGCCACGACCTTGCCTTCCTTGGGCGGGGCGAGCGTGATCGCGACATCGGCCTCGCGCTTCGACAGCGAGAGCAGGCGCGGCATCGCGATCAGCTGCAGTTCGAGCCCGGGATAGGCCTGCGCCAGCTTGGCCAGGCGCGGCGCCAGAAAAATCGTGCCGAAGCCGTCTGGCGCGCCGATCCTGACCGTGCCCGACAGCGCCATGTCGGCCCCGCCGATATCGCTCTGGATCGCCAGCGCCTCGGTCTCCATGCTCTCGGCCTTGGCCAGCAGGCGCTCGCCATGGGCGGTCAGCGTGTAGCCCTGCGGCCTTCGCTCGAAGAGCTTGGCCTTGAGCGATTCCTCCAGCGAGGTAATGCGACGCGAGACCGTGGCGTGGTCGGCGCCGAGACGGCGGGCCGCCGCCGTCAGCCGGCCTGAGCGCGCGACCGCGAGGAAGAAGCGCAGATCGTCCCAGTCGAACCGCTCCAAAGGCGCTCTCCCCGATATTCGCTTTTGCGCACGACATCCAATCCGGGTTGCCTATAGCCGTGCGCAAACGAGAATGGTAGGGGTTGCCGCAATCGGGACACCACACCATTCGTAGGGAGGGCGCGATGCGTCAGGTCGGGCATTTCATCGGCGGCAAGCATGTCGCGGGCACCTCGGGCCGCACGGCCGACATCTACCAGCCGATGGATGGCAGCATCATCGGCAAGGTCGCGCTGGCCTCGGCCGCCGAGATGCGTCAGGCCGTCGAGAACGCCGCCGCCGCGCAGCCCGCCTGGGCCGCCGTCAACCCGCAGCGTCGCGCCCGCGTGCTGATGAAGTTCCTCGACCTGATCGCGCAGAACAACGACGAACTCGCCGAATTGCTCGCCCGCGAGCACGGCAAGACCATTCCCGACGCCAAGGGCGACATCCAGCGCGGCGTCGAGGTCGTGGAGTTCTCGCTCGGCGTGCCCAATCTGATGAAAGGCGAGTTCACCGACGGCGCCGGCCCCGGAATCGACATCTATTCGCTGCGCCAGGCGCTCGGCGTCTGCGCCGGCATCACGCCGTTCAACTTCCCGGCCATGATCCCGCTCTGGAAGCTCGGCCCCGCGATCGCCTGCGGCAACGCCTTCATCCTGAAGCCCTCCGAGCGCGACCCCGGCGTGCCGATGCGGCTGGCCGAGTTGTTCATCGAGGCGGGCGGGCCTCCCGGCATCCTCAACGTCGTCAACGGCGACAAGGAGGCCGTCGACGCCATCCTCGACGACCCCGACATCAAGGCGGTCGGCTTCGTCGGCTCGACCCCGATCGCGGAGTACATCTACTCGCGCGGTTGCGCGGCGGGAAAGCGCGTGCAGTGCTTCGGCGGCGCCAAGAACCATATGGTGATCATGCCCGACGCCGACATGGACCAGGCGGTCGATGCGCTGATCGGCGCCGGCTACGGCTCGGCTGGCGAACGCTGCATGGCGATTTCGGTCGCGGTGCCGGTTGGCAAGGCCACCGCCGACGAATTGGTGAAGCGGCTCATCCCCCGCGTCGAGGCCCTCAAGATCGGCCCCTCGACCGACATGGCCGCCGATTATGGCCCGGTCGTCACCAAGGCGGCCGAAGAAAAGATCCGGTCCTACATCGATATCGGCATCGGCGAGGGCGCATCGCTCGTCGTCGACGGCCGCGACTTCAAGATGCAGGGCTATGAGAACGGCTTCTATGTGGGCGGCTGCCTGTTCGACAACGTCACCAAGGACATGCGCATCTACAAGGAGGAGATTTTCGGGCCGGTTCTCTCGGTGCTGCGCGCCGAAACCTATGACGAGGCGCTGAAGCTGACCAACGACCACGAATACGGCAACGGCACCGCGATCTTCACCCGCGACGGCGACGCGGCGCGCGACTTTGCTTCCAAGGTCCAGGTCGGCATGGTCGGCATCAACGTGCCGATCCCGGTGCCGCTGGCCTACTACACCTTCGGTGGCTGGAAGCGCTCGTCCTTCGGAGATCTGAACCAGCACGGGCCGGACTCGATCCGCTTCTACACCAAGACCAAGACGGTGACGGCGCGCTGGCCGAGCGGTATCAAGGACGGCGCGAGCTTCGTCATTCCGACGATGAGCTGAACCGGGACGCCGACGGGCGGAGAAGGCATGGGACGGTTGCTGCTCCTGCTGGCATCGTCGTTTGGCCTCCTCTGTGCGACCGGGGCGGCGCTGGCGCAGCCTGTCGCCGAGCCCGCTCAGCCTGCGATTCCAGGCGATGCGATCTGCGACGCCGGCGGCGACGAGGTTCGCCTGCTCGGCGAGATCGAGAAGGCTCATTGCCGGCGCGTCTGGCAGAAGCGGATCGACGAGATGCGGCAGCGCAGCCAGGCCCATGTCCGGCAGGTGATCGAGGACAACCGGCAGCGCCGGGCCAGTGCCGTGACGCTACCGACGCCTCCGGTGACGGTGGAGAGCTTCATTGCGGAGGGACAGCTGCAATATGGCGACGTCGTCGTGACCGATCGCGGACCCAGGGTGTTCATCGGGCGGCCGGAGAGCCCCGTCGGACCCGAAAGCTTCGTTCCGGTGGATTCCCCGCTCTCGCCGCACCGAGCCCGCGCAACCCAGTTCGATGGCGCGCTTCCCGGACGCAGACCTGTTCTGCCGGCCGAAGCGCCGCAGAAGAAGACCGGACGCAAGGAGAGCCAGCCTTGAAGGACCGCCAGTCTTGAACCCGTTCTCCCTCACCGAAGACCAGATCGCCATCCGCGACATGGCGCAGGGCTTCGCGGCCGACACGCTCGCGCCCCACGCAACGCGCTGGGACGAGGAGAAGCATTTTCCGGTCGAGGAAATGCGGGCCGCCGCCGCACTCGGCATGGGCGGCATCTACATCGCCGAGGATGTCGGCGGCTCGGGACTGTCGCGGCTCGATGCAGCGCTGATCTTCGAGGCGCTGTCGGCTGGCTGCCCGACGATCGCAGCCTATATCTCGATCCACAATATGTGCGCCTGGATGATCGACCGCTATGGCGACGAGGCGCAGCGCAAGGCGTTCCTGCCGAAGCTCTGCAGCATGGCGCATCTGGCGAGCTATTGCCTGACCGAGCCCGGGGCAGGGTCGGACGCCGCCGCTTTGAAGACGAAGGCCGTGCTCGACGGCGACCACTACGTCCTCGACGGGCAGAAGCAGTTCATTTCCGGCGCCGGCGTCGCCGACATCTATGTCGTGATGGTGCGCACGGGCGAAGCGGGAGCGTCGGGTATCTCAACCATCGTCGTCGAGAAGGGCACGCCCGGCCTCTCCTTCGGGGCGAACGAAAAGAAGATGGGCTGGAACGCGCAGCCGACGCGGGCCGTGATCTTCGAGAACTGCCGCGTGCCCGTCGCCAACCGGATCGGGCCGGAGGGGATCGGCTTCAAGATCGCCATGGCCGGCCTCGATGGCGGCAGGCTCAACATCGGCGCCTGCTCGATTGGCGGGGCTCAAGGGGCGCTCGACAAGGCGCTGGCCTATGCGCAGGAGCGCAAGGCGTTCGGCTCCCGCATCGCCGATTTTCAGGCGCTGCAGTTCAAGCTCGCCGACATGGCGACCGAACTGGAATGCGCGCGGACCTTCCTGTGGCGCGCAGCCGCCGCGCTCGACGCCAAGACGCCCGACGCGACAAGGCTCTGCGCCATGGCCAAGCGCATCGCGACGGACACCGGCTTCGAGGTCGCCAACCAGGCGCTCCAGATCCATGGCGGCTACGGATATCTCGCCGATTACGGCATCGAGAAGATCGTGCGCGATCTCAGGGTCCACCAGATATTGGAAGGCACCAATGAGGTGATGCGGATGATCGTCGCGCGCGGGCTGGTTGGCCGGGCCAAGGGGAATTGATATGGCAAAGTTCGCCGTCGATTATCGGGATAGCATAGCCCATGTGGCCCGGCTCTCGGTTGTGGGAGCCATTGCAGCCTACGGTGCCAAAGCCATTGGCGTGCAAAATTCGGTTCTGTTCACAGCTACAATCGGTGCCGGTTTGGGCTGGGGAGCGTGCTGGGCGTATCATGCTTGGTTCAGTCAACCGAAAGGCGTCGAGCGACCCGGCGAGGCGGGCCTGACCCGCATGGCCAGTCAACGGGCGGCGATGGACAACAGCATCCGGGCGACCATGCCAGCTAACGAGAAAATAGATGCCGAAAGGAAAGGCTAGTCGATGCCTTCGGCCTCCTCGTCATGGTGCTTCGGCGAAGCGCAACCGGTCATGCCGCCAGTTGCCGCACCCGCTTTTCGATCTCGCCGCCCTTTGCGCGCCGCGCGACGCGCAGATCGTAGTCGGCCTGCAGGCTCAGCCACATCTCGGCGCTCGTCCCGAAGAAGCGAGCCAGCCGCAACGCCGTATCGGCCGTGATCGCGCGCTCTCCCTTGATGATGCCGGCGATCCGGCTCACTGGCGCGTCGATATCTCGTGCGAGCCGGTTCTGGCTGATGCCCGACGGCTTCATGAACTCTTCCAGCAGTATCTCGCCGGGCGGGATCGGGGCCAGCAGCGGGCCTGCCGCATCAACATCATCCTGCAAAGTCGCCATCGCTTTTCACCCTGCTCGTTCCTCCCGGCGGCCCGCGCCGCCGTCAATGATAATCGACGATCTCGACGTCATGCGGCTCGCCGTCGATCCAGCGGAAACAAATGCGCCACTGGTCGTTGACACGGATCGAATGCTGACCGATCCGATCCCGCTTCAGCGCTTCCAGCCGGTTGCCGGGCGGCGTGCGCAGATCGTCGAGTTTGCGCGCGGCATTCAGCAGCAACAATTTGCGCCGAATGACGCGTTCGATTGCAGCGAAGCGCCGGACAGAGCCGTCATGAAACAGGCGTTCGGAATCCCTGTCTGCAAACGATCTGATCACACCCAAAAAATATGCCGTAACGAGTATTCTGTCAAACGGAATGACTGGAGGACTTCATGACCACCATCGCCTTCATCGGACTCGGCAATATGGGCGGCCCCATGGCCGGCAACCTCGTCAAGGCCGGGCATGAAGTCCACGCCTTCGACCTGTCGCAGGCGTCCAAGGACGCCGCCGCCGAACTCGGCGTCGGCATTGCCGGCTCCGCCGTCGAGGCTGTCGCGGGGGCCGAGGTCATCGTCACGATGCTGCCGGCGGGCAAGCATGTGCTATCCGTCTGGGGCGACATCCTGCCTTATGTGAAGCCCGGCGCGCTGCTGATCGATTCCTCGACAATCGACGTCGAGAGCGCCCGCAAGGCGCATGCGCTGGCGGCCGAACGCGGCTGCCTCTCGCTCGACGCGCCTGTTTCGGGCGGCGTCGGCGGAGCCAAGGGCGCGACGCTGACCTTCATGGTCGGCGGCGCCGACGACGCGTTTTCGCTGGGCGAGCCCGTGCTGGCGAAGATGGGCCGGCGGATCGTCCATTGCGGTTCGGCCGGCAACGGGCAGGCCGCCAAGATCTGCAACAACATGATTTTGGGCATCTCGATGATCGGCGTGTCCGAGGCTTTCGTGCTGGCCGAGAAGCTCGGCCTGTCGCATCAGGCGCTGTTCGACGTCGCCTCGACCTCCTCGGGCCAGTGCTGGTCGCTGACGACCTATTGCCCGGTGCCCGGCCCGGTGCCGACCTCACCCGCCAACAACGACTACAAGGCAGGCTTCGCCTCGGCGCTGATGCTGAAGGACCTCAAGCTCTCGCAGGAAGCCGCGCAGGCGGCTGGCGCGGCGACGCCGCTCGGCGCGGCGGCGGCCCAGCTTTACGGCATCCACAATGCCTGGGGCGAAGGCGGAGCCGATTTTTCCGCGATCATCCACCTGCTGCGGGGGCGCAATCCTGCGTGATCGGCGGTCGCGCCCAGCGGCGATGCTTGCAAGCCCCCGTGGCGAGCAGGTAGGACGGAAGCCATGAACGACGCTTCCTCCCGCCGCGAACGCTCCGCCCAGACCGGCTTCGCCACCAGCAGCATCGATCGCCGGGCCGATTTGCGCGACAAGCCCGACGCGCTGGCGGCGCTACGCCATCGCTCGGATACGCGGCTGACGGTCGTCGCCGGCGAAACGCCGGTGCTGAAACGCCTCGACGGCGAGGCGCTGACCGTCTGGTTCAGCCATGCCGAGACGAATTTGCTCGGCCCGGGACTGGAAGAGGCTTTTCTGGGACTGGACGCCGATGGCGCGCCCCGGTTCGCGCGCCTCGTCGACAAGGCAATGGCGGAGACCTTGCGCGAAAGACCGGAGCTCTTGCTGACCGATCTGCGTTCGGTCGCGCTGAAAAAGCTCGTGCCGAAGACCGAACTCGGCCCGCTCGGCGAGGCTAAGGCTCTGCTCGACTGGCACGCTCGCCACCGCTTCTGCGCGCAATGCGGCGGGCCCACCGAACTCGGCTCGGCCGGCTGGAAGCGTCAATGCACCGCCTGCGGTGCGCAGCATTTCCCGCGCACCGACCCGGTCGTGATCATGCTGGCGACGCGCGGCGACAATTGCCTGCTGGCCCGGCAGTCGCGCTTCGCGCCGGGAATGTACTCATGCATCGCGGGCTTCATCGAGCCGGGCGAGACGTTCGAGGACGCCGTGCGGCGCGAGACCTGGGAGGAAGCGGGCCTCAGGACCGGCACGGTGCGCTACATCGCCTCGCAGCCCTGGCCGTTTCCGGGCTCGCTCATGATCGGCTGCATCGCGCAGGCGCTGAACGACGACATCGTGCTCGATGGCACGGAGCTGGAAGCCGGGCGCTGGTTCTCCCGCAGCGAAGCGCTCCAGATGCTGGCTGGCGAACACCCAGACAACCTGTTCTGCCCGCCGCACATGGCGATCGCCAATACGATCCTGAAAGCCTGGGCTGTCGACGGCGAAGAGGCTTAGCGGACGAACCCTACTCGCCCGGCTCCGGGAAGCTGTCGCGGAACTCATGCGCCGGGTAGACGCCGAGGATCTTGGTTTCCTTGGAAAAGAAGGCCAGTTCGTCAAGCGCGCGCCTGAGCGCCGGATCGTCGGGATGGCCCTCGACATCGGCATAGAACATCGTCGCCGAGAAATGGCCGTCGACCATGTAGCTTTCGAGCTTGGTCATGTTGACGCCGTTGGTGGCGAAGCCGCCCATGGCCTTGTAAAGCGCCGCCGGCAGATTCCTGACCTGGAAGATCAGGGTGGTCACGGTCTTGGCCGCACTCTGGCGGGCGTATTCCGGATATTTCGACAGGATGACGAAGCGCGTGGTGTTGTGCTTCTCGTCCTCGATATCCTCCATCAGGATGTTCAGCCCGTAGACGTCGGCTGCGATGCGCGGCGCGATCGCGGCGCGGGTCGGATCGCCCGCCTCGGCCACCTGCCGGGCGGAACCGGCGGTGTCGGCCGCGACCTCGGCCTTGAGGCCGAGCTTGCGGATGATCTTGCGGCATTGCCCGAGCGCATGGATGTGGCTCTGCACCGTCTTGAGCGTCGCCAGCGTCGCGCCCTCGCCCGCCATCAGATGAAAGCGGATCGGCAGGAAATGCTCGCCGATGATGTGCAGGCCCGAGCGCGGCAGGAGGTGGTGGATGTCGGCGACACGTCCCGCGATCGAATTGTCGATCGGGATCGCGCCATAGCGGGCCGTGCCGTCGCTGACGGCGGCGAGCGCGTCCTCGAAGGTAGCGCAGGGCAGCAATTCGCAATCGGGGAAGACCTGCAGGGCGGCCTGCGACGAGAAGGCGCCGGGTTCGCCCTGATACGACACGATGACAGACATGGGGATACTCAGGCTCCGGCGCGCTTGGCCAGCATGGCGCGGGCGCGTTCTAGGTCATGGGGCGTATCGACGCCGAGCGGCACGTCGTCGACGACGATGATGTCGATGCGCATGCCGTCCTCGACGGCGCGCAACTGCTCGAGCCGCTCGCGCTTTTCGAGAGGCGACGGCGGCAACGAGACAAAGCGATCGAGCGCCCGGCGGCGATAGGCGTAGAGGCCGATATGGTGGTAGAGCGGCCCCTCGCCCGAAGGCGCCGTGGCGCGGGTGAAATAGAGCGCGCGCATCCGGCCCGGCGAAATCTCGCTGGCAATCGCCTTGACCACGCTGGATTCCGTCTTTTCCTCCTCGCGCGTGATGATGGCGGCAAGCGTGACGATATCGACCGCATTCTCCGATAGCGGCCCGACCGAGGCTGCAATCACGCGTGGATCGATGGTCGGCAGGTCACCCTGCACGTTGACGATGACGTCGTGACGGCCTTCGGGATCGAGGATGTCCGCGGCTTCCTTGATGCGGTCGGAGCCGGACGGATGGTCGTTTCGGGTCAGGACCGCGCGGCCGCCGGCCTTCTCGACGGCATCGACGATGGCAGCCTCATCGGTCGCGACCGCGACAGGGCCGATGCCGGATTCGATGGCGCGCCGCCAGACATGCACGATCATGGCCTCGCCATGGATGTCCGCCAGCGGCTTTCCGGGCAGGCGCGTCGCCGTCATGCGGGCGGGGATCAGGATCAGCGGGTCAGACATCGGGGCGAAAGGCTCGCATCGGGGCGAAAGGCTAGGGAGCGAAAGATGCGGACCGGCGCCGCGGGAAGCGTCAAAAGGTCTCAAAGCGGAGCGTGCTTATACGAGTTGCATTGCAGCGCGCAAAGCGGTTAAGCACGGCGTCAAGGCTGGAGCTGTTTCAAGGTCCCGCCAGAGCGCTGTCTTGCCTCCCGCGTCTTGCGCCGGCGGGGCCGAGGGTCCGGATACGATGGATATCGAAACCAACAAGATCGCCGGAGCGGTTCTCTCCACCCTGCTCGTGGCGCTCGGTCTCAACATGATCGCCGGCATCGTCTTCACACCGCACAAGCCGGCGGTTCCCGGCTTCGATCTTCCGAGCGAGGAGCCAGCAGCCGCGACCGGCGGCGCGACCGCCGCAGCCGATGAGCCGATCACCGTGCGTCTCGCCAAGGCCGACCCCGCCAAGGGCGAAAAGGCCGTCGGCGCGTGCAAGGCCTGCCATACCTTCGAGAAGGGCGGCGCCAACAAGGTCGGCCCGCATCTCTACGACGTCTACGGCCGCGCCAAGGGCTCGGTCGAGGGCTTCGGCTATTCGGCGGCGATCAAGGCCAAGTCCGGCGAGAAATGGGAGGCCGAGCAGCTCGATGGCTTCCTAAAGAACCCCAAAGCCTACATGCCGGGCACCGCCATGGCTTTCGCCGGCATCGGCAAGCCGGATTCGCGCGCCGACGTCGTCGCCTATCTCAACACGCTCTCGGACGCGCCCAAGCCGCTGCCGAAATAAAGCTTGCGTCGATCCGGCGCGCGCAGATCTTTCGAGCCGGGCCGCCGCGCCCGGCTTTTGCTTGTCGGCGGGCAGGCCGTCCGAAGGCGCAAGGTCTTGTGAACGCCGCAGTGTTGCGGTCAGCATGGCGGCAGCGACCGCGCGCGGCATAATCGGCCAGCGAATCACCGAGGGAGATCAGGAGCCATGGCGATGCGCATCACCCGCCGCAGACTGATCGAGGCCGGCGGAGCGGCCGCAGCCAGCGCGAGCCTGACGGCATTCAGGAGCCCGGCTCTTTCGCAGGAGAGCGAAATCCATGGCCTGTCGACCTTCGGCGAACTCGCTCTGCCGGCCGATTTTCCGCATTTCGCCTATGTGAACCCCAAAGCCCCCAAGGGCGGCACGCTGACGATCCAGATCAAGCGCGCTGGCGGCAACCAGAGCTTCGACACCTTCAACACGCTCAACACCTTCGTGCTGCAGGGCGACGGCGCAGCCGGCATGGACGCATGCTTCGACAGCCTGATGGCGGGCTCGGGTGACGAGCCGGGCTCGCTTTACGGGCTTCTGGCGAAAAGCGTCGCAATCTCGGCGGACAAGCTGACCTATCGGTTCCGGATGCGGCCGGAGGCCAAGTTCCATGACGGATCGCGCGTCACGGCAGCAGACGTCGCCTTCTCGATGAACCTGCTCAAGGCGAAGGGGCATCCCTCCTTCCGCCTGATCCTGAACGAGATGGTGTCTTCGCAGGCGCAGGGCGACGACATCGTCGTCGTGCAGCTCTCGCCCAAGCGCAGCCGCGACCTGCATCTCGTCGTCGCTGGACTGCCGGTGTTCTCCGAAAAATACTGGTCCACGCGCGATTTCAGCGCCTCGACGCTGGAGGCTCCGCTCGGCTCGGGCGCCTACAAGGTCGGACGCTTCGAGCAAGGGCGCTTCATCGAGTTCGAGCGCGTGCCGGATTATTGGGGCAGGGATTTGCCCGTGAATATCGGCACCAATAATTTCGACCGGGTGCGCTGGGAGTATTTCCGCGACCGGCAGGTCGCGTTCGAGGCCTTCAAGAGCGGCATCATCACCTTCCAGGAAGAATTCACCTCGCGCATCTGGGCGACGGGCTACGATTTTCCCTCGATCAATGAAGGCAAGGTCAAAAAGGAGAGCCTGCCCAAGACCGAGCCGATCGGCTCGCAGGGCTGGATCTTCAACCTGCGCCGCGACAAGTTCGCCGACCCGCGCATCCGCGAGGCGCTCGGCCTGTGCTTCGATTTCGACTGGACCAACAAGAACATCATGTTCTCGTCCTTCAGCCGGATGACCTCCTATTTCGAGAACTCGGATTCCAAGGCCGTCGGCAAGCCCTCGCCTGAGGAGCTCAAACTGCTGGAGCCGTTCCGTGGGCAGGTGCCCGACGAGGTCTTCGGCGAACCTTTTCTACCGCCGGTCTCGGACGGCTCGGGCAGCGACCGCAACCTGCTGCGCCGCGCCGACGAGATGTTCCGCGCCGCCGGCTGCAAGCGCGACGGTAATGTGCTGAAGCTGCCAAGCGGCCAGCCCTTCGAGATCGAGTTCCTCGATTCACAAGCCGCGCTGCAACCCCATACCCAGCCCTTCCAGGCCAATCTGAAGCGGCTCGGCATCAATGCTACATCGCGCATCGTCGACGCCGCGCAGTACCAGCGTCGGCTCGACGAGTTCGATTTCGACATCATCAGCCGAGCGCTCGGCGGCAGCTCGATCCCGAGCGACTCCCTGCGCATCGTCTATGGCTCGGAAGCGGCAAAGACACGCGGCTCGCGCAATTCAGGCGGCATCGCGAGCCCTGCCATCGACGCGATGATCGAAAAGATCGGCCAGGCCGACAGCTATGCCGAGGTCGTCGTCGCCGCCAAATGCCTCGACCGGCTGCTGCGGGCCGGCCGCTACTGGATCCCGATGTGGTGGAACGCCCATGAATGGCTGGCCTATTGGGACATGTTCGACAGACCGCAGACCAAGCCGAAATACTCCTCCGGCGCGCCTTCGATCTGGTGGTATGATCCCGAAAAAGCCAAGCGCATCGGAAAGGCTTGAGCCGGGATGCTGAGTTACATCGCCCGGCGCATCGCGCTGATGGTGCCGACTTTGTTCGGCATCCTGCTGATTTCCTTCGTCATCGTGCAGTTCGCGCCGGGCGGCCCGGTCGAACGCGTGATCTCACAATTGCAGAACCCCAATAGCGGCGCGACCGACCGCGTCGGCGGCGGCCAGGGCGGCGACGGCCTGCAGGCGGGCGGCGACGCGAGTTCCGCCTATCGCGGGGCGCAGGGACTCGATCCGGCCTTCATCAAGGAGCTCGAAAAGCAGTTCGGTTTCGACAAGCCGGCCCATGAGCGCTTCACCAAGATGCTCGGCGACTACATCCGTTTCGATTTCGGACGCAGCTATTTTCGCGATGCGCCGGTGCTGCAGCTGATCAAGGAAAAGCTGCCGGTCTCGATCTCGCTCGGCTTGTGGATGACGCTGCTCTCCTACGCGATCTCGATCCCGCTCGGCATCCGCAAGGCGGTGAAGGACGGCTCGCGCTTCGACACCTGGACCAGCGCGGTCGTGATCGTCGGCTACGCCATCCCCGGCTTCCTGTTCGCGATCCTGCTGATCGTGCTCTTCGCCGGCGGCTCGTTCTGGCAGATCTTCCCGCTGCGGGGGCTGTATTCGGAGAATTTCGCGCAGCTGAGCTTTTTCGGGAAGATCGCAGATTATCTCTGGCACATCGCCCTGCCGGTGACGGCGATGGCGTTGGGGGCGTTCGCGACATCGACGCTGCTGACCAAGAACTCCTTCCTCGACGAGATCCGCAAGCAATACGTCCTGACCGCGCGGATGAAGGGTCTGTCGGAGCGCGGCGTGCTCTATGGCCATGTCTTCCGCAACGCCATGCTGATCGTCATCGCCGGCTTTCCCGGCGCCTTCGTGCATGCGCTCTTTGCCGGCTCGCTGCTGATCGAGACGATCTTCTCGCTGGATGGCCTCGGGCTTTTGTCTTTCGAGGCGATCGTCAACCGCGACTATCCCGTGGTGTTCGCCAATCTCTACATCTTCTCGCTGATCGGCCTGTTCGTGCACCTCATCACCGACCTGACCTACACCTGGGTCGACCCTCGCATCGATTTCGACACGCGGGAGGCCTGAGAGGCATGAGCGACGCGCTTCTCGACGCCCAGCCGCCTGCCTTGCGCAGCGGCGCTCCCGCGCAGGCTCCGGTCGAGGCGGCGCAGGGCTGGCTCAAGCTCTCGCCGATCAACCGTCGCAGGCTGAACAACTTCAAGGCCAACAGGCGCGGCTGGTGGTCGCTCTGGATATTCCTGACGCTCTTCGTGCTCTCGCTCTTCGCCGAGTTCATCGCCAACGACCGGCCTCTGATCGTGCGCTACAAGGGCGAGTTCCTGTTCCCGATTGCGGTGAACTATCCGGAAGAGAAGTTCGGCGGCTTTCTCGCGACCACCGATTATCGCGACCCGGTCATCGCCAAGGAGATCGCGGCCCATGGCTACCTGGTCTGGCCGCCGATCCGCTATTCCTATCAGACGCATAATCTCGATCTGCCGGTGCCCGCGCCCGCGCCGCCGACCTGGCGGCTCAAGGACGAGCAATGCAAGGTGATCGCGGAGCGCAGCGGCGGGACGGGCTGCCGCGACCTCGAATGGAACTGGCTCGGCACCGACGACCAGGGCCGCGACGTGGTCGCAAGGCTGATCTACGGCTTCCGCATCTCGATTCTGTTCGGGCTGATCCTGTGTGGCATCTCCTCGGTGATCGGCATTGCCGCCGGTGCGATCCAGGGCTATTTCGGCGGCTGGACCGACCTGATCTTCCAGCGCGTCATCGAGATCTGGACCTCGATTCCAGCGCTCTATCTGCTCATCATTGTGGCGGCGATCATCACGCCGAGCTTCTTCGTGCTGCTCGGCATCCTGCTGCTGTTTTCGTGGGTCGCGCTTGTCGGCGTGGTCAGGGCGGAGTTTTTGCGAGCGCGCAACTTCGAGTATGTCCGCGCCGCGCGTGCGCTCGGGCTCTCCAACCGCGCCATCATGGTCAAGCACCTGCTGCCCAATGCGATGGTGGCGACACTGACCTTCCTGCCGTTCATCCTGAACGGCTCGATCACCACCCTGACCTCGCTCGACTTTCTGGGTTTCGGCCTGCCGCCGGGCTCGCCCTCGTTGGGCGAGCTGCTGGCGCAGGGGAAATCGAACCTGCAGGCGCCGTGGCTCGGGCTCTCGGGCTTCGTCGTGATCGCGCTGATGCTGTCGCTGCTGATCTTCATCGGCGAGGCGGTGCGCGATGCCTTTGATCCGCGGAAGACGTTTGCTTGACCCCCTCCCCCGCCTCAATGAGAGTCGCGGCCGGTTTATGCTGCATTGTTGGAGCCGCCCGATGCGAGAGCCTTTTCGACGACGGATTGTTGAAGGCTATCCCGCACACAAATTCGAGACGGACATCTCCGCGAATTTTCCAGACCATGCTCTCGTGACCGTCACTCTGGAAAATCTGGATGGGATCGTTCCGGGAGACACCATCATCGAAACGCATTTCCGGTTCGCCGGCGGCAAACTCGTGAAAACCGCTGAGAAGTCTGTCGCCCACCAATGACCGCCTTGCCCCTCCTCTCCGTCCAAGACCTTTCCGTCGCCTTCCGCCAGGGTGGGCGCGAGACGCTGGCCGTCGATCGCATCTCCTTCTCCATCGCCAAGGGCGAGACGCTGGCGATCGTCGGTGAATCCGGCTCCGGCAAATCGGTGACGGCGCTCTCGATCCTCAAGCTGCTCAACTATCCATCCGCTTATCACCCCTCAGGCACGGTGATCTTCAACGGTCAGGACCTGATCGGCGCCGACGAGGATGCGATGCGCAAAGTGCGCGGCAACGACATCACCATGGTGTTCCAGGAGCCGATGACCTCGCTCAATCCGCTGCACACGATCACGCGGCAGATCGGCGAGATCCTCGAATTGCACAAGGGTCTGCGCGGCGAGAAGGCGCGCGCCCGTACGCTGGAATTGCTGGCGCTGGTCGGCATCCGCGACGCGGAAAGCCGGCTCGACGCCTATCCGCACCAGCTTTCGGGCGGACAGCGCCAGCGCGTGATGATCGCGATGGCGCTCGCCAACGAACCGGAATTGCTGATCGCGGACGAACCGACGACGGCGCTCGACGTCACCGTGCAGGCGCAAATTCTGGCGCTGCTGAAGGAGCTTCAGGGCAGGCTGGGCATGGCGATGCTGTTCATCACCCATGATCTCGGCATCGTCAGGCGCATCGCCGACCGGGTCTGCGTCATGCTGAAAGGCAAGATCGTCGAGCAGGGTCCGGTCGCCGAGATTTTCGGCAATCCGCAGCACGACTATACCAGGCGCCTGCTCGCAGCCGAGCCGAAGGGCCGGCCCGCCGCGGTCGCCGAGGGCGCGGCGACGCTGCTCGAAGCCGGCCCGATGAAGATCTGGTTCCCGATCAAGTCGGGGTTTCTGCGCAAGACCACCGGCCATGTGAAGGCCGTCGACGGCATCTCGATTTCGGTGCGCGAGGGCGAAACGCTCGGTGTCGTCGGCGAATCCGGTTCGGGCAAGACTACGCTTGGGCTCGCGATCCTCAGGCTGATTTCCTCGGAGGGCCCGATCGTTTTCCTCGGCGACCGGATCGACGGATTGTCGAGTTCCGAGGTTAGGCCGAAGCGCAAGGACCTTCAGGTCGTCTTCCAGGACCCCTATGGCTCGCTGTCGCCACGGATGTCGGTCGCCGAGATCGTCGCGGAGGGCCTGACCGTGCAGCAGAGCGGGCTGAGCTATGCACAGCGTCGCGAGATCGTAGCGCAGGCGCTCACCGATGTCGGGCTCGACCCCGCCGCGATGGACCGCTATCCGCACGAGTTCTCGGGCGGCCAGCGCCAGCGCATCGCGATCGCGCGCGCCATGGCGCTGAACCCGCGCTTCGTCGTGCTGGACGAACCGACCTCGGCGCTAGACATGTCCGTGCAGGCCCAGATCGTCGAATTGCTGCGCGACCTGCAGGCGAAGCGCAAGCTCGGCTATCTCTTCATCAGCCACGACCTCAAGGTGGTGCGTGCGCTGTCGCACCGGGTCGTCGTCATGCAGAACGGCAAGGTGGTGGAGGAAGGGCCGGCGGAGGAGATTTTCGCGCGGCCCCGGCAAGCCTATACGCAGGCGCTGCTCGCCGCTGCGCTCAATCTCGAACCTGTCGGCCATGCTGGCGTGAGCGCCTGACGATGGCGCGCGCCGTCCTGATCGTGCTCGATTCCGTCGGCTGCGGCGGGGCTGCCGACGCAGTCGCTTATGGTGACGAGGGCGCCGACACGCTCGGTCACATCGCACTTGCCTGCAACGAAGGTCGCGCCGACCGTGACGGGCTGCGCAAAGGATCGCTGAAACTGCCCAACCTCGTCAGGCTCGGGCTCGCCCATGCCTGCGAAGCCTCGACCGGAACGCCGCTCGCAGGCATCGCCAAGCCGGCCGCTCCGCAAGGCCGTTACGGCTACGGCGTCGAGGTCAGCCAGGGCAAGGACACGCCGTCCGGCCATTGGGAGATCGCGGGCTGCCCTGTGCCGTTCCAATGGGGCTATTTCACCGCGCTGGAGAACTCGTTTCCGCCGGAGTTGATCGCGGCGATCATCCGCGACGGCGCCCTGCCCGGTATTCTCGGCAACAAGCACGCGCCGGGGACCGCGATCATCGACGAATTCGGGGAGGAGCATATCCGGACGGGAAAGCCGATCTGCTACACCTCCGTCGATTCCGTGCTGCAGATCGCCGCGCATGAAGAGCATTTCGGGCTGGAGCAGCTCTACGCGCTCTGCCGCAAGGTCCGCTTGCTGGTCGATCCGTTGCGGATCGGCAGGGTGATCGCCCGGCCCTTCATCGGCGCGCCCGAGACAGGCTTCAGCCGCACCGGCAACCGCAAGGATTTCGCGATCCCGCCGCCGCAGGAGACCTTGCTCGACAGGCTGGTCGGCGAAGGCCGCTCCATCATCACGGTCGGCAAGATCGGCGACATCTTCGCCCACCGCGCGACGGGCGAGGAGATCAAGCGCTTCGGCAACGCCGCGATGTTCGATGCGGCGCTGGAGGTGTGGGAACGCCTGCCCGATGGCGGCTTCTGCTTCGTGAACCTCGTCGATTTCGACACCGAATTCGGCCATCGCCGCGACGTGCCGGGATATGCCGCCGCGCTCGAGGCATTCGACGCGATGCTGCCCCGGCTGGAGAAGGCGCTGAGACCCGGCGATCTCGCGGTGATCACCGCCGACCATGGCAACGACCCGACCTGGCCGGGCACCGACCACACCCGCGAGCACGTGCCGATCCTGGCCTTCGGCCCGGGCGGTCCGGCCGAGCCGATCGGCCGGCGCGAAAGCTTCGCCGATATCGCCGCGACGATCGCGGACTGGCTCGGCCTCGGKGGCATCGGACCCGGGCGGCCCTGGTAGCCGAGCGGCGGCATTTACCACTTGTAAGCAATTGGTTGTTACAACCCAAGGTAGTAATTTCTACCTGAGGGTGTGCGTCATGCGTCTCGGAGCCGGTCGCTTCTACAAGGACACATCAGCCACCAGCGCCGTCGAGTTCGCGCTGGTCGCGCCCGTCCTGCTGCTGATGATCTTCGGCATCATCGCCTACGGCTACATCTTCGGAATCTATCACGGTCTTCAGCAAATCGCCTCTGAGGCGGCCAGAGCATCTGTGTCCGGGCTCAACGACGCCGAGCGAGAGGCGATCGCGCGCGGTTTCGTCACGGCCAACGCGGCGTCCTACGCTTTCATCGACCCGGCGAAACTGAAAGTGACGACCGCCCAGAGCGGCCCGCCGCAGCAGACCTTCGAGGTCGCCGTCTCCTACGACATGTCCGACACGGTGTTCCAGAGCGTCGCCGCGCTGGTCGCACTGCCACCACCTGTGGTTGAGCGACGCGCCGTCATCCAGCGCGGCGGCTACTGACCAAAATCCGCATCTCTCCCTTCGTTAAGGAGGCCATCATGACCGGTACTCTCAGGAGCATGGCGCGCGATGAAGGCGGTGGCGTCACGCTGCTGTTTGCCGCCGGCATTTTCGTGATCTTCGGCTTCGGCGCGATGGCGGTCGATGTCGGTAGCTTCTTCTACGAGAAGCGTCGGCAGCAGACCGCCAACGACCTCGCCGCGCTCGCCGCCGCCAGCGACCTGCCGCGCGCCAGGGCCGCCGCGCAGGCCAGCGCCAGCGCCAACGGCTTTGCCCCCGGCAATGTCGAGACGGTCGAGCTCGGCATCTATAAGGCCGACGCCGCCCTGCCCGTGGAGAGCCGGTTCATGCCCGGCCCTGCCGCGACCGCCAACGCCGTCAAGGTCGAGATGAAGGCGACCGTCCAGATGCTGCTCGGCAGGGCGCTCGCCGGGTCATCGACGGACACACAGCCGGCAAAGGCAGCGGCTGCCGCAACACGGGCGAGCCTGTCGAGCGGCGAGGTTCCGATCGGCAGCAGCGCGATTGCGGTGCAGGACGCGCAGGCCTCCTTCGCGGTCGGATCACGACTGGCCAAGCTCGAGGGCGGGGTGCTGAACGGCGTGCTCGGCGGCCTCCTCGGTAGCAGCCTGTCACTCTCCGTCATGGACTATGAGGCGCTGGTCAAGGCGCGCATCGACCTGTTCACTTTCTCCCGGCGTCTCGCGACAAGGGCGAACCTGACGGCCGCAACCTATGACGATGTGCTCAGGAGCAATGTCCGGCTCGGCGACGTGCTGAAGGCGGCGCATGAGGCGGCGCGCGACAATGCGACGAGCAGCGTCGCAGCCAATGACGCCCTGTCGCGGATCGCGGCGGCGCCTGGCAACGCCACGCAGGCGGTCGACCTCAAGGGGCTCGTGTCGTTTGGCGCATACGGCCAGAAATCCTTGGCCGAGCCCGCGCCGATCGCAGCCTCGCTGACCGCTCTCGACCTTGTCTCCGCCGTGGCCCAGATCTCGAACGGTGCGCGCCAGATCGATGTCGGACTTGCCATCAACATTCCCGGCCTCGCGGCGGCTTCGCTCAGGCTCGGCATCGGCGAAAGGCCGGTCGGAACCAGCCTCGTCAGCGTCGGACGAATGGGCGCGAGCGTCCATACGGCGCAGACGCGCCTGCTGCTGACGCTTGATCTCGTCGGTTCCGGTCAGGCCTCGCTGGTCAGCCTGCCGCTCTATCTGGAACTCGCTGCCGCGACCGCGCGGCTTTCGGCCATCCAGTGCAACCCCGGCGACGTCTCGACCTCGCGGGTGACGCTCGGTGTGACGCCCGCCCTGATCGACGCCTGGATCGGGCAGGTCTCGCTATCCGAATTCAATAATTTCCGCAGCGCCCCGAACCCGCCCGCGGCGACGCTGCTGAACGTGGCAGGCCTCGCCAAGGTCAGCGGCCGGGCGCATGCAACGATGACCAACCTGTCGGAAGCCTCGGTCTCCTTCACCTATCCGGAGATCCTTCGCGGCGACAAGCGCACGACCTCGACGCAGAACTTCACGGCCACGCTGCTCTCGCGCCTCGTCGGCGATCTCGATCTGCGGGTCGAGGCGCTCGGGCTCGGGCTCGCCTTGCCCGGTCTCGGCGGCGCGGTCAGCGGCGTCATCGCAGGTGCGGCGACGCCGATCGACCAGATCCTCAACGCCGTGCTGGGCACGCTCGGCATCGGTCTCGGCCAGGCCGATTCATGGGTCAGCGGCGTCCGCTGCGGCGGGGCCGTGCTGGTGCGCTGAGCACCAGTGAACCGGATGCCGGGGCGTCAGCACCACGCCCCGGCATCCGGTTCTCAGCTCTTCAACCTGTCCTTGATGCGCCGCATAAGCCCGTCGCGGACCTCGCGATAGGCGTCCAGCATCTGCTCGCGCGAGCCCTGCACGACCGTGGGATCGACTGTCGGCCAGTATTCCACATCGGCGGCGACCGTGCGGGTCAGGTCGAGCGCCCGGTGATGGGCTTCCGGCGACAGCGAGATGATCAGGTCGAAATTCAACCCCTCCCACTCCTCCAGTTCGTCGACCGATTTCGGCTTGTGCTTGTGGGCGTCGATGCCGATCTCGTCGAGCACCGTGAGCACGAAACCATCGGCCTCGCCCTTCCTCGCCCCGGCCGACTGGACATAGATCGACTTGCCGAAGAAGTGCTTGGCCATCGCCTCGGCCATCGGCGAACGCACCGCGTTCTGCGCGCACATGAAGAGCACGCTCTGGACCTTGCGCGAGGGAGCGAAACCCTCCAAGGCGCTCAGCCCTTCCAGTGCAGGGCGTAGATCAGGGTAAAGAGACGGCGCGCCGTGTCGTGGTCGACCTCGACCTTGGTCGCCAGCCGCTCGACCAGAATGCCGGCGGCTTCGTCATGCAGGCCGCGCCGGCCCATGTCGATCGCCTCGATCTGCGAGGGCGTGGCGGTGCGGATGGCGGCATAGTAGCTCTCGCAGACCATCTCGTAGTCCTTGATGATGCGCTTGAACGGCGTCAGCGACAGGACATGGGTGATGACGGCTGCGCCGTCGGCCTGCCTGATCTCGAAGACGAGCCGGCGTTCGACCAGCGCGAGATGGGCGAGATAGGGACCTCCCGCATGGTCCTGCACAGCGAACTGGTTGCGCTCGATCAGGTCGTAGATGGCGACGGCGCGCTCATGCTCCTGGTCCGGAGAGCCCCGACCGAGGGAGGCTTCGTCGAGCGTCACGCCAATCAGGCACTTGCTTTCGGCTCTCGCGCTGTCGGACATGCCACCTCCGGTTTCGTCGCTTGAGTCGCAATGCTTAGATCACGCTAAAGTTTAGAGCATTGCTCATGCGAAAAACCGGTTCCCACCTTTTCGCGCAAGGCTCTAAAGATTCAGCCTGATCGTCACGGAACGGCCATGCGCCTGCAAGCCCTCGGCTTCGGCAAGGCGCGTCGCGGCCGGCGCAAGCGCGCGCAAGGAATCCGGCCCGCATTTCAGCAGTGAGGTCCGTTTCATGAAGTCGACGACGCCCAGCCCCGATGAGAACCGGGCCGAGCGCGCTGTCGGCAGGACATGGTTGGGCCCGCCGACATAGTCGCCGATCGCTTCGGGGGTGTGACCGCCCAGGAAGATCGCGCCGGCATTGCGGATTTTCGCGGAAAGGCGCTCGGGGTCGGAGGTCATGATCTCGAGATGCTCGGGCGCCAGCCGGTCGACCAGCGGAATCGCGGCGTCGAGATCTCCCACCAGCAGGATCGCACCGAAATCGGCCCAGCTCCTGCCGGCGATCTCCGCCCGCGGCAGCGTCTTCAGCTGCGCCAGAACCGCCTTTTCAACCTCTTCCGCGAGGCCGGCATCGTCCGTCATCAGGATCGACTGGGCGGAGACGTCATGCTCGGCCTGCGCCAGCAGGTCGGCGGCGATCCAGTCCGGATTTGCCGTACGGTCGGCGATGACCAGCACCTCGGAGGGACCGGCGATCATGTCGATGCCGACCTGGCCGAAGACGCGGCGCTTGGCGGCTGCAACCCAGGCATTGCCGGGGCCGACGATCTTGGCGACGGGGGCGATCGTCGTCGTGCCGTAGGCCAGCGCCGCAACGGCTTGCGCCCCGCCGATGCGATAGACCTCGTCGACACCGGCGAGGCGGGCCGCCGCCAGCACCAGCGGATTGGTTTCGCCACGCGGCGTCGGCGCGACCATGACCACGCGTGGCACGCCCGCGACCTTGGCCGGCACGGCGTTCATCAGCACGGAGGACGGATAGCTCGCCGTGCCGCCGGGAACATAGAGCCCGACGGCCTCGATCGCGCTCCAGCGCCAGCCGCTCTCGACGCCGAGCGCGTCGGAGAACCAGGCATCCTGCGGCTTCTGGCGGCGATGATAGGCCTCGATGCGGGCGCGCGCCGTCTCCAGCGCTGCGAGCAATTCCGCCGAACAGGCGGCAATGGCGGCATCGATCTCGGCCTCGCCGACGCGCAACGTGTCCGGCGTCAGGTCAAGCCCGTCGAAGCGGCTGGTGCACGCGATGACGGCCGCGTCGCCGCGCTCGCGGACATCGGCGATGATGTCGGCGGCGACGCGATCGACCTCTTCGGAAACCTCGCGCTTGGCCCCGAGCAGATCACGAAAATCCTGCTCGAAGCGTGCATCCCTGTCGTCGAGCCTGATCGGCATCGCAAATGACCTCAAGAACCGGAACTGGAAACGTCGTGTCGAAACGCGTCGTCATTCCGGGCGTAGCGCAGCGGAGACCCGGAATCCATCATAGGGAGCCGTCGTGCTCGATGATGGATTCTGGATCGGCGCGGCTTTGCCGCTTGTCCGGAATGACGTGGTGTTTCCGATCGTAGACATGCTGGAAGGAACGTTGCGGAAATCAGGCGCTGTCGGGGTGATCGGGCGTCGCGATCGCTTCCCAGACCGGGCCGAGATCTTTCATCTGGGCCTCGATGCATTCGACGTCCAGCCGGATCGCGGCGCCATCCGAGAAATGCAGGATGACATCGCCGGCGGGGCCGTCACGCTCCTCGAAGGTGATCGCCAGCAGGTTCAGGATCGCGCCGGGGAGGCTTGCATCGACTTTCGTGCTCTTGGCGGAGATGACGCGCTCGAAATGCAGCGCCGCCAGCCGGCGGCGGCGCTCGCCTGTTTGCGCGCCCTGCCAGTCGAAGCGGCGGGCGGCAAGCGCAAAGCGCTTCTCGGCAGGCAGCCAGGCGATGTCGCCGACCTTGAGGACGGCGTCCTGCAGATGGGCGGACAGGATCGCGAGATCGTCCGCGTCGAGCGCGATCAGCTTCAGCGGGTCGGCGGCGTCGTTGGACTTGCTGGCGGGGTTGGACATGCTGGCGTCTTGGGACATGGCCGAGTTCTGGCGAGGCCCGCCGCCAACGTCAACTGCTGATGCGCTCCACCGCCGCGCCGCAGCGCGTCAGCTTGGCTTCCAGCGCCTCGAAGCCCCGGTCGAGATGGTAGACGCGGTTGATCGTGGTATCGCCTTCGGCCGCCAGACCGCCGATGACGAGCGAAACCGAGGCCCGCAGATCGGTCGCCATCACCGGCGCGCCGGTGAGCTTGGCGACGCCGTCGACATGGGCGACATCGCCGTCGAGCCTGATCTTCGCGCCAAGGCGGGCCAGTTCCTGCACATGCATGAAGCGGTTCTCGAAGATGGTCTCGCGAATGCGCGAGGTGCCCTTCGCCCGCGTCATCAGCGCCATGAACTGCGCCTGCAGATCGGTCGGGAAGCCGGGGAAGGGATCGGTGTCGATATCGACAGCGTCGAGCCCATGGCCATTGCGGCGCACGCGAATGCCCTCATTGGTGGTGGTGATGTCGACGCCGGCCCTGACCAGCACATCGAGCGCCGATTGCAGCAGATCGGGACGCGCACCCTCCAGCAGCACGTCGCCGCCGGTCATCGCGACGGCCATGGCGTAGGTCCCGGCCTCGATCCTGTCAGGAAGCACGGCATGATGCGCGCCGCCAAGGCGGGCGACGCCGGTGACGACGATGCGCGAGGTGCCCGCGCCCTCGATCTTCGCCCCCATCTTGATCAGGCAGGCGGCGAGATCGGTGACTTCGGGCTCGCGCGCGGCGTTCTCGATCACAGTCGTGCCCTGCGCGAGCACGGCCGCCATCAGCGCGGTGTGGGTGCCGCCGACAGTGACCTTCGGGAAGACGATCTCCGCCCCCTTCAGACCCTTGGGCGCACGCGCAATCGCATAGCCGTTCTCGATGGTGATCTGCGCGCCGAGCTTCTCCAGCGCCATCAGCAGGAGATCGACCGGCCGGGTGCCGATGGCGCAGCCGCCCGGCAGCGAGACCTTGGCCTCGCCCATGCGCGCCAGGATCGGCGCGATGACCCAGAAGCTCGCCCGCATCGTCGAGACCAGTTCGTAAGGCGCGCAGGTGTCGACGATCTGGCGCGCGGTCAGCGCGATGGTCTGGCCGTGCTCGGCCGACTGGCCGATGCGCTTGCCGGCCACCGTGCGGTCGACACCCTGATTGGAGAGGATGCGCGACAGCGCCGTCACGTCGGAGAGACGCGGCACATTGACCAGCGTCAGCGTCTCGTCGGTCAGCAGGCTCGCGATCATCAGCGGCAGGGCCGCGTTCTTGGCGCCCGAGATCGGAATCGTGCCATTCAGGCGCTGGCCGCCGGTGATGCGGATCTTGTCCATCGTAATGTCCTGCAGGGCCGCGGGCGGCAGGCGAGCCGGGCGGCGGGATCGAAAACGGATCAGGTCCGGGAGGCGTCGGCCTGGATGGGTGGAGCCGGTTCCTGCGCTGGCGCCTCGTCCGTCCGGCGAGCGCGGGCCTGCGCCTTGCGGCGTTTCAGGTTTTCGCGAAGGGCGGCCGCGAGGCGGGCCCTCTTCTCGTCATCAGCGGATGGTCGGCGATTCACGGCATCAACTCGGCTTGAACGGTTCAACGCTGGGAACACGGCGAATTCGCGGCGAATGGTTAGCCGCCGCCGCTCCTTTGGACAAGCGACCGGACGGAATTGTCCCGCGCCGGGACAGCCCGGAGTCTCGCGACGAACACTGTCGCGAGCGCGCCACGGCCAACGCGAAGGAAATGGGCTGCCGGTGGCGGCCTGCGGAGAATTTTTTCGCGCGCCGAAGGAGCGGAACCGCGTTTTCGACATTTTCGACGACCGCCTCCCCTTGCGAGCACATGATTTGCCTGACCGCCTCGCCAACGCGCCCGCCCGTTGCGGGAATCCGATCCGACGTTGACGTTACGTGATAAAGCTTAATGAAATTAACCATTTCCATGGGATTTCGTTTACAGTTCCTTAACTTCACCTACCCTGATCCAGCGTTCTTGATGCAAGGCAAACGGGGATCAGCGGCATGTTCCAGTCTCTCGCTTCGGTCACTGAATTTCCGGTCGAGACGGTGCAGGAACGCTGCGAGGTGGTCGACGCGATCCGGCACGAGGCTGGCTTCCTGCCGGAGGTGAAGCTGGCCTACGAGCCCGAGATCAGGACGCTCTGGGTGACGATCAGGCCCGAACTGAAGCCGGTCTTCACGATCCAGCTCCTCGACAGCCTCGGCAAGATCCAGCGCGCGATCATGGCGCTATGGGGCGCACCCGAGCAGTATCACCGCGCGCCGGTGCGTTTCCTGGCGTTTCGCGGCACCGGCCCGTTTTTCACGCTGGGCGGCGACCTCGACTTCTATCTCGACTGTCTCGCCAAGAACGACCGCGCCGCCCTGGCGGAATATGCAAGGCTCTCGATCGAGGGTGCGGTCGCCAATGCGAGCGGGCTGAACGGCCTCGTGGTGACGCTCTCGACGATCCACGCCAAGGCGATCGGCGGCGGGATCGATGCGCCGCGATCCTGCAACATCATGATCGCCGAGGAGCAGGCTTCCTTCGTCTACCCGGAGATCAAGTTCAACCACTTCCCGATCACGGCTGTGGCGATCCTGTCGCGCCGGATGGGGCCACGCGCCGCCGAGCAGATGCTGCTCTCGGGCGAGGAACTCGATGCAAAGGCCTTCATGGCGGCTGGCGGGCTCGAAGCCGTCGTTCCCAAGGGGACCGGCGAGGACTGGATCCGCAGATACGCAGCCGACTCCCTTCCGGTCCACGCAGCCAAGACGGCGCTGTTTTCGGCTTTCAACCGCCTCGCCGGCGACCTGAGGGAAGAGCTCGAGCATCTCGGCGAGATCTGGACGAACTGCATGCTCAGGCTCAATCCGAGTGCGATCTCGAAGCTGCAACGCATCGCACAGACGCAGGACAGGATGCTGGCCCGGGTTTATCAGCGCCCCACGATCGTTCCCCCGGCGCTTGCCGTGGGTCAGTGAAAGCGGATTTCGTGGCGTCCCGCGCCGGCTGAAATCCCGAATTGCCCACACCAAACGTTTACCTGTGCGCCTTAAACCATTCAGACGGCGAGAAGCGTAGCGTCAGACAACATCTGCTCCGCCTGTGGCCGTGAAGAGGCGGGAGTGGATGGCAAGGCCCCTCGGGCGATCCCTGACAGACGGCAAGGCTGATCCGGGCGAGGGCTTCGACCTCCCCGGTTATCGCCTGCTGGTCAGCTCGCTGTTCTCCTCGCCGGCCTCGATCGTGCCCGGCGGCATCGCCGGGATCCTGACGCCCTATCTCTGCTGGGTCTCGACCGGACTGCCGCTGTTCATGCAGTTGACGGGCGTGGTGACGCTGATCGTGGCGCTGCGGCTGATGACCGTCGTCACCTATCGCCGGCGCGAGCACTCCGAAGACAGCTTCGAGACGACGCGGCGCTGGGACCGGGAGTATTTTCTGGGCGCGACCGTGTTCAGCGTGGTGCTCGGCTACAGTTGCTATGCCGCGCTGGTCCAGACCGACGACGCGGCAGCCCATGTTACCTCGGTCGCGTCAACGATCGCACTGGCGTCGGGCTATGTCTCGCGCAATGCGGGACGGCCGAAATTCGTCGCCGTCCAGTTGCTCGCCTTCTGCATCCCGATGGCGCTTGGCCTGATCCAGGCGAATAATGTCTACTACGACTACATCGGCTATTTTGCCTTCCTCTACGTCGCCGCCAACATCGCGATCACCAATTCGCTGCATCGCAACCTGCTGGCGCTGGGCGATGCGACCAGGCAGTCCAAGGAACTGGCCTCGGCGCTGCACTCGCAGAACCTGACGCTGGACGCCGCGCTCAACACCATGATCCACGGTCTGGCGATGTTCGACAGCGACCTCAAGCTCGCGGTCAGCAACGCGCCCTATCGCGCGCTTTACGGAATCCCCGAGACGCTCGCCTTGCCGGGCACGCCGCTGACTGCGATCGCGCGCTTCCTGATCGAACGGCAGGTGATCGGCGCCGAACAGGTGCGCGACGTCCGCGCCGCGCTTGTCACGGTTCAGGACAGCCAGGCCGCGCTGACCCGCGAAATCCAGACACGGGCCGGCCGCGTGCTCGTCATCACCATCGCGCCTGCGGCCGAGGGCGGCGTGCTGATGCTGACCGAGGACGCCACCGACCGAAAGGCGACCGAGGCGCGCATCGAACAGATGGCCCGCTTCGACGAACTGACCGGGCTTGCCAACCGCTTCGAGCTTAACACCCATCTCGCTCAGGCCTTCGGCCGTCTGGAACGCACCGGCGAAACCTTCGCCCTGCTCTATGTCGATCTCGACGGCTTCAAGCAGGTCAACGACAATCTCGGCCATGATGTCGGCGACCGCGTGCTGACCGAGACGGCCAACCGGCTGCGCGGCGCGATCCGCGGCGGCGACCTGCTGGCGCGTTTCGGCGGCGACGAGTTCCTACTGATCCTGCCCTCGGCCGACCACAGCGTCGTGACCGGCATCGCCCAGCGCATGATCGACGCGATGGGCAAGCCGTTCCAGATCGACGCCAAGAGCATCTATGTCACGGCCAGCATCGGCATCGCGATGGCGCCCGAAGACGGCGCGACCCCGTCGGACCTGCTGCGGCATGCCGATACCGCGCTCTACAAGGCCAAGGCCGCCGGGCGCAACACGCTGACCTTCTTCAATCCGGCCATGGCCGAGGAGATGCTCGACCGGCACGAGATCGAGGTCGACCTGCGCGCGGCCTGCGATAACGGTTCTCTGGAACTCTATTACCAGCCGATCATCGACCTGAAGACGCAAGGCATCGTGACGCGCGAGGCGCTGATGCGCTGGCGGCACCCGACACGCGGTATGATCCCGCCCGGCGTCTTCATCCCGATCGCCGAGCAGTCGGGCCTGATCGCGGCGATGGGCGACTGGGCGATCCGGCAGGCCTGCAGGGACTGCGTGCTCTGGGACGACGAGACCGGCGTCTCCGTCAACATCTCCCCGCTGCAGTTCCGCGAACCGCGCCGCATCGTCGAAACTGTAAAGGACGCCCTGATCGCCTCGCATCTGGGCTCGCACCGGCTGACGCTGGAGGTGACGGAGTCGCTGCTGATCGAGGACAACAAGGTCACCTTGTCCGTCATCAACGAGCTCAGGGGCCTCGGCGTCAAGTTCGCGCTCGACGATTTCGGCACCGGCTATTCCTCGCTGGCCTATCTCTCGACCTATCCCTTCGCGCAGGTGAAGATCGACCAGAGCTTCAGCCGTAGCGTCCACACCAACGAGGCCTCCAAGGCCATCATCGAGGCGGTCTGCCAGTTGGCGCGCCGGCTTTCCATGACAGTGGTGGTCGAAGGCATCGAGACCGAACAGCAGCGCGTCGCCGTGCAGCTGCTGGGCGCGCAGCGGGCCCAGGGCTATCTCTTCGGCCGGCCCGAGCCGATGGCGCAATTCTGCGCTGGCAAGGATCGCAACGTCGCCTAAGCGCGCTTGCCGGAGCACGCCACGTCACGAGATGGTGACGTGGCGATGCCATCGCGCGCATCTTCGCCTAAGAGCAGCCGACTGCCATGAGCGGAGGATGGGCGCGAGCTATGACGAAGCCCACGATATCCGCCCAGCCGGCCACGCCTGCCTGGAAGCGCTATCTGCCGCTCGCGCTGCTCGCGCTCGCGATGATCGCGGCTTACAGCGCGGGCCTGCATCGCTATCTCCGGCTCGACGCAATCCTGCAGCAGCGCGAGAGCCTGAAGCAAATGGTCGAGGGCAACCTTGTCCTGGCGCTGCTGGGCTTTGCCGCCGTCTACGCCGCCAGCGTGGCGCTGTCCTTTCCCGGAGCAGCGCTCCTGACGCTGCTGGGCGGGTTTCTCTTCGGCGGCATTCTCGGCGGGACCGTCACCATCGTCGCCGCCACGGTCGGCGCCATCGCGGTGTTCCTCGTCGCACGCTCGGCCTTTGGCGAGGCGCTCCAGCGCAAGGCCGGGCCGGCGCTCGGCAAGATTCTCGACGGCTTCAAGAACGACGCCGCCTCCTATCTCCTGTTCCTGCGGCTGGTGCCGGCGTTTCCGTTCTGGCTGGTCAATCTGGCGGCGGCGCTCGGCGATGTGAAACTGCCGGTCTTCGCCTGGACGACGCTGGTCGGCATCATCCCCGGCACCTTCGCCTTTTCGGTCGCCGGCGCCGGGCTCGATTCGGTCATTGCCGCGCATCAAGCGGCGCGCTCCGCCTGCCAGGCGGCCGGGAGCGCCGGATGCGACAAGGGGCTTGATCTGAAGGCGCTCGTGACGCCGGAACTTCTGGCGGCTTTCGCGCTTCTGGGCTGCGTGGCCTTGATTCCGGTGATCTGGCGCGCCATCAGCAAGCGCAGGCGAGCAGGTCAGGGAGGCAAGGCGTGAGCGAAACCAGTGCGGCGACCGCCAGACCCGCGCCGCTGACGCCGGATATCTGCGTGATCGGGGCGGGCTCGGCCGGACTTTCGGTTGCGGCGGCGGCCGCGATGTTCGGCGTGGCCGTGGTTCTGATCGAACGCGACAGGATGGGCGGCGATTGCCTCAATGTCGGCTGCGTCCCGTCGAAGGCGCTGATCGCGGCGGGTGCGCGTGCAAAGGCTGTGCGCGAAGCCGGACGCTTCGGCATTTCGGCCGGCGAGCCGCAGGTGAACTACGCTGAAGTCCACGACCATGTGCAGCGCGTCATCGCCGCGATCGCACCCAATGATTCGGCCGAACGGTTCGGGGCGCTCGGCGTCAACGTGATCAAGGGCGAGGCGCGCTTCGTCAGCCGCAGCACGGTCATGGTCGGCGAGCAGGCGATCAAGGCGCGCCGTTTCGTCATCGCCACGGGATCGCGGCCCGCGGCCCCGCCGATCCCCGGGCTCGACGCGATGTCGTACCTCACCAATGAGAGCGTGTTCTCGCTGACGAAACGGCCCGATCGCCTGCTGGTGCTCGGCGGCGGTCCGATCGGCGTCGAACTGGCGCAGGCAATGGCCCGACTGGGCAGCGCGGTCACGCTCGTCGAGGCGCAGACGCTGCTGTCACGCGACGATCCCGAGGCCGTAACGATCGTGCGCCGGGCGCTGCTGCGCGACGGGGCGACGTTGCAAGAGCAGGCGAGAGTGCTGCGCGCCGACCCGATCCGGGGCGGTATCAGGCTGGTGCTGGCGGGGCCGGAAGGCGGCGCGGAGACCGTGCTGGAAGGCACGCACCTTCTGGTCGCGGCAGGCCGCGCGCCCAATATCAAGGCGCTCGACCTCGAACTCGCCGGCGTCACCAGCGACGCTAAAGGCGTGATCGTCGACAAGGGCCTGCGCACCACCAACCGGCGCATCTTCGCGATCGGCGACTGCGCCAGCGGCAAGGCCGGCGGCCTGCAATTCACCCATGTCGCGAACTACCACGCCGGCCTGGTGCTGCGCAGCGCGCTGTTCCGGCTGCCGGTCCGGTCGGACATGTCCGCCATTCCGCGCGTGACCTATTGCCAGCCGGAACTCGCCAGCGTCGGGCTGAGCGAGGCTCAGGCGCGGGCCGACAACGTCAAGGTCACCATCCTGCGCTGGCCCTATGCCGAGAACGACCGCGCCCAGGCGGAGCACGAGACCGATGGTTTCGTAAAACTCGTCACCGACAGGAAGGGGCGCATCCTCGGCGTCACCATCGTCGGCGCGCAGGCTGGCGATCTGATCGTGCCCTGGTGCATGGCCGTGCAGAAGCGCATGGCGGTGAAGGACATGGCTGGGCTCGTCTTCCCCTATCCGACCTTCTCGGAGGTTTCCAAGCGCGCGGCAGTGTCGTTCTACGCGCCGCTGGCGGCCAAGCCTGGCATCCGGCGGCTGATCGGCTTTTTGCGGCGCTTCGGCTAGACTGACGATCCGATGCTCCAGCAAGACCCCGATATCCGAAAACTTTCCGTCAGCGTTCCGCGCGGCCTGACCCGGCTTGGCCTCTCGGCCAAGCTGCTACTGCTGACCGTGCTGTTCGTGATGCTGGCGGAAATCCTGATCTATTTTCCGTCAGTCGCGAATTTTCGGCGCAACTGGCTGAACGACAGGCTCGCGGCGGCGCAGGTCGCCGTGCTGGTGTTGGAGGGCGCGCCCGAGGAAGGTCTGCCCGAGGGCAGCGAAAACCGCCTGCTGATGGGCGTCGGCGCACGCGCGATCGCCGCCCGCGTCGGCGGAGCGCGACGCCTGCTCAGCCTCGATTCGATGCCGCTCGAAGTCGCCCGAACGGTCGATATGCGCGACTCGAACTGGATGAGCGCGATCGTGGATGCGGTCGTGGTGCTGGTGAACCCGCCCCACGACATGCCGATCCGCGTCATCGGTCAGGCCATGGGCGTCGCCGATTTCGTCGAGCTCGTGATCGACGAGGCGCCGCTGCGCCGGGCGATGCTGACCTTCTCGGTCAATATCCTCCTGCTCTCGCTGCTGATCTCGGGATTGACGGCGGTTCTGGTCTATCTGGCGCTGAACTGGATGATCGTCGGGCCGATCCGCCAGCTCGCCGCGAATGTCATGGAGTTCGAGATCGATCCGGAGAATCCGCGCCGGATCATCGAACCCTCGCAACGCGCCGACGAGATCGGCGAGGCCGAGCGCGCTTTGGCGCGCATGCAGGGGACGCTCGCAGACGAGCTGCGGACCAAGAAGCACCTCGCCGAACTCGGGCTCGCGGTCAGCAAGATCAACCACGATCTGCGCAACATGCTGGCAGCGGCGCAGCTGATGTCCGACAGGCTGGTCGACACGCGCGACGCCAAGATCAAGCGCTTCGCGCCGCGCCTGATCGCGACGCTCGGCCGCGCCATCGATTTCTGCCAGGCGACGCTGGCCTATGGCCGCGCGGCCGAGGCGACGCCGCTGCTACGCGAGGTAGGCTTACGCCAGCTCGTGGCGGAACAGGCCGAAATGCTGGGCCTGCCCGACAACAAGATCGTGGGCTTCAGCAACGAGGTTCCAGCCGACCTGCTCGCTTCCTGCGACCCCGACCAGATGGCGCGCGTCCTGCTCAACCTGATGCGCAACTCCGTCCAGGCGCTGACGCAAGCTGGCGCGGAAGGCGGCGGCATGCCGATGCTGGTCGTCAAGGCGCAGCGTTTCGACGGCGAAATCGCGCTGCGCGTGAGCGACAACGGCCCCGGCGTGCCCGCGCAGGCGCGGGCGAACCTGTTCCAGGCCTTTCGCGGCTCGGTCACTCCCGGCGGAACCGGGCTGGGCCTTGCCATCGCCGCCGAACTGGTGCGCCTGCATGGCGGGATGATCGAGCTCGAAGCCTCGACCATGGGCGCGGTGTTCAAGGTGACCCTGCCGACCCGCAAGCAGGCGGCGAACTGAACGACCCTACTGGCTCGCCCAGATCACCCTTGCCATGAAGGCGATCTCGCCGAGGTTCAGCACGCGCTCGGGATGCTCGGGGTTGAGCGAGGCGAGTTCGATGGTCCTTGCGGTCTGGCGCTTGAGCTGCTTGGCCAGCACCTCGCCCTCGACCGTCTTGACCACGACACGATCGCCGCGCCGGACGGTGGCCGTCGGCGAGACGATGATGGTGTCGCCATCGCGATAGAGCGGCAACATCGAATCGCCGGCGATCTCCAGCGCATAGGCCTTCTCGTCGCCGACGCCGGGAAAGGCCACTTCCTCCCAGCCGGTTCCGACCGGGAAACCGCCATCGTCGAAAAAACCGCCAGAGCCTGCCTGCGCGAAGCCGATCAGCGGAATCGTGCGCGAGGGCGCAGGTCCGCGCCGCATCACCACGGCCATGAATTCGTCGAGCGAGGCTCCCGTCGCCTGCAGAATCTTGGCGATCGATTCGGTCGAGGGCCAGCGTTCCCGGCCATCGGGAGCGATGCGCTTGGAGCGATTGAAGGTGGTCGCGTCGAGCCCGGCCTTGCGGGCGAGCCCCGAGGCCGTGAAGCCGTAACGTTGGGCAAGCGCGTCTATCGCGTTCCAGATCTGGTCATGGGAGAGCACCGCGGAGGCCTCGTTCCTGATGTTGCCGTTAGGCCGGGGATAAAATAGGAAATATCCCCTATCATATGAGACTTCAATCTGTTTCTTGACGAAATGCGGACAAAATTTGCCCACACCTCCTGCCATCGGCCAGATCGCAGGCGATGCATGGCTGAAGCGAAAACCCGTTCCCACTTTTTCGCGCCATGCGGGTCAAATGTAGAGCATGGCTGAAGCGAAAAACCGGTTCCCACTTTTTCGCGCCATGCTCTATGTCGTGGCCTGCGTCGATCCGCCGAGACCTGTCATGCCGCTCATCTACAAGATCTGCCCGGAGACGCTCTGGCGCGAGGCCGAAACGCTCGGACGCTTCGAGGGGGCCCCGGTCGACCTCGCCGATGGCTATATCCATTTCTCGACGGGCGGGCAGGTGCGCGAGACGGCGGCGCGACACTTTGCCGGCCAGCATGGCCTGCTGCTGATCGCCATCGACGATGCAAAGCTCGGCCGCGCCCTGCGTCATGAGCCCTCGCGCGGCGGCGCGCTGTTTCCCCATCTTTACGCCACGCTCGATCCGAAGGCCGCGCGCTGGATCGCGCCGCTGGCGCTCGGTCCCGCAGGCAAGCATGTCATTCCGGAGGATGTCGCGTGATCGGCGCCCTGTTCAGCCTCGCCCGCCCGCTGATCCACCGGCTCGACGCCGAGGCCGCCCATCGCATGGCGGTCGTCGCGCTCGCCGCGGCGCCAATTCCAAGGCCTGCCGCCGACGATCCGGTTCTCGCCACCGAGGCGTTCGGACTCTCGTTTGCCAATCCGGTCGGGCTTGCCGCCGGCTTCGACAAACATGCCGAGGCGGTCGATGGGGCGCTGGGGCTGGGCTTCGGTTTCGTCGAGGTCGGCGGCGTGACGCCGCTGCCGCAGCCGGGCAATCCGCGTCCGCGCGTGTTCCGGCTGGTCGAGGACGAGGCGGTGATCAACCGCTACGGCCTCAACAGCGACGGCATGGAGGCGGTTGCGCAGAGGCTTGCAGTGCGGCGCCAACGCGGCGGGCTCGTCGGCGTCAATCTCGGCGCCAACAAGGAATCGGCCGATCGCGCTGACGACTACGCCGTGCTGACGCGACGGCTCGCCTCGGTCTCCGACTTCCTGACGATCAACGTATCCTCGCCCAATACGCCGGGCCTGCGCGACCTCCAGGCCGAATCGGCGCTCGACGATCTGGTGGCGCGGGCGCTGGCGGCGCGCGACGAGGCTGCGGCCGAAAGCGGCCGGCGCACCCCGATGCTGCTCAAGATCGCGCCCGACCTGACGCTGCCCGAACTCGACGGCATGGTCTCGGTCGCCCGCAAGCGCGGCATCGACGGCATGATCGTCTCCAACACCACGATCGCTCGGCTGGCCACGTTGAAGAACGCGGCAAAGATCGAGACCGGCGGGCTTTCCGGGCGGCCGCTATTTGCGCCCTCGACACGCCTGTTGGCCGAGACCTATCTGCGCGTCGAGCGGCAATTCCCGCTGATCGGCGTCGGCGGCGTCGATTCGGCGGCGACGGCCTTCGCCAAGATCCGGGCCGGCGCCGGTCTCGTGCAGTTCTACTCCGCCATGGTCTTCCACGGGCCGGAACTGGCGAAGACGATCAAGGCAGGGCTCGTGCAGGAAGCGCGCAAGGCCGGCGTCGCCAGGCTGAGCGCGCTCGTCGGCCGCGACGCCATCGCGATTGCACGCGGCGACGCTCTCTGACTAGCGCCGCGACGCCAGCAACCGCGAGAGCAGCCAGAGCGGCACCACGATCAGCGCCCCTGCGATGACCCACTGGCCGACCTCGCGGACCGCGCCGAAGCCGAGATCGCCGAGCGAACGGACGAAGCGCACCGCCGCGTCGTAAAGCGCCCATGGCGACAGGCCCAGAAACGCCATCGCCGCGCCGACGAGCAGCGAGATGAAGATCAGCCGGACCAGAACGCCGAGCAGGTTGCCGCCGAGAAATCGTTCGATCGCGCCATTGGCCATGTTGGATAACCCCCGAATTGCACCCGATCAGGCCACGCGGCGCTTGAACGGGGACTGAACAGCCAGAATTCAGACCGTCGCGGACGCGCCCGTCGTCGCCCAGGCCGTGCCGGCGATTTTGGAGGACGCGATCACCGCCTGCGTCCGGCTGTCGACATTGAGTTTGGTCAGGATGGCCGAGACATGGGCCTTCACCGTCGCCTCGGAGACGCCCAGTTCGTAGGCGATCTGCTTGTTGAGCAATCCCTCCGACAGCATCATCAGCACGCGCACCTGCTGCGGCGTCAGCGATGACAGGCGGCGCACCATGTCGGCGACCTCCTCGTCGACCGGCGAGGTCAGATCGACGCCCGGCGGGGTCCAGACAGCCCCTTCGAGCACGGCGCGGATCGCCTCGCCCATCTGCGCGACCTCGGCGGTCTTGGGCAGGAAGCCGAGCGCACCGAACTCGATGCAGCGGCGAATCACCGCCGGATCGTCATTGGCCGAGACGACGATGACTGGAACCTCGGGATGGTCGGCGCGCAGGAAGAGCAGGCCGGAAAAGCCCTGGACGCCCGGCATGGTCAGGTCGAGCAGCACGAGATCGGCGTCGGCGCCCTGCGCCAGCGCCTCGGTCAACGCCTCGAGCGAGCCGACCTCGCTGACATCGGCGCCAGCCAGCGCATGCGACACCGCCTGCCGCAGCGCACCGCGAAACAAAGGGTGGTCATCCGCGATCACGATCCGCGTCGAAGGCTGCCGTGTCATCACCGCATATCCCCATTCGTCTGCCCGCCTGGCCATACTGCCCCAGGCGTGGCCACGATCTCAAGCACTCCCGCCCTGACGCTCGCGCAAGGCCGTTGCAACGCAGGCTCTGGACCAGATTTCCCGATGTTGCAATGCAACAAGAGTCGACCGACCCCGACAGTGGTCCGATCATCATGTCGGATGGAGATCACCGGCGCGGAGCGATCAGCGCGGGTCCAGCCCGGAAGACGAGCCAGAGCAGCGGCACGAGGCTGCCGAGACCCAGCGTCAGCACGATCAGCAGCAGCGCCAGACGCCGGGACGATTCGAAGCGCCAGATCAGGAAGCCGGAGACGAGAAAGGCGCTGTAGAGGTCGATCAGCGTCACCACGCCCCAGGGATCGTTGCCGATCTTGGCGAAGCTCGCGCCGAGCGACGCCGTGGCCGAAGCCCAGATGATCGCCGCGCCGAGCACGAGCGCGGCGGCAAGGAAGACGAGGCGGAGCGGGGTCATGATGGGCTGTCCTCATTGGGTGATCGTGCTCGGAAACACGCCGTCATCCTGGGCGAAGCGATGCTTCGTCCCGGGATCCATCATCGGGCACGACAGCGCCTTATGATGGATCCCGGAGCTGCGCCGCTTCGCGGCTTGTCCAGGATCACGGCGTGTTTCCGAATCCAACAGCAATACGCTGCCATCAACCCGCCGCAGGCAGGAGCTGTTCCAAAGCCTCGATGCGGTCGGCCTCGGCGGGCGGCTTGTCCCAGCGGATACGGTTGATCCGGGGGAAACGCATGGCGAGGCCGGATTTGTGCCGGGTCGAGCGCTGCAAGCCCTCGAAGGCGACCTCGAAGACGAGCCCACTCTCGACCGTATGCGTCACCTCGCGCACCGGGCCGAAGCGGTTGAGCGTGTTCTTGCGGACATAACGGTCGATCTCGATCAGTTCCTCGTCGGTGAAGCCGAAATAGGCCTTTCCGACCGGCACGAGTTCGTCGCCGCTCTCGCCCTGCCGCCAGACGCCGAAGGTGTAGTCGGAATAGAACGACGAGCGCTTGCCGTGGCCGCGCTGGGCATACATCAGCACGCAGTCGATCAGCCTCGCCTCGCGCTTCCATTTCCACCAGTGCCCCTTGAGCCGGCCCGGCAGATAGGGCGAGGCGAGGCGCTTGATCATGCAGCCCTCGACCGCCTCGGCATCCGCGCCGGCCCCGGCTCCTTCCGGATCGGCGCGCGCGGCGGCGAGGTCTTCCCAGCTCGAAAACGGAATCGGCGGCGAGAGATCGACGATAGGGCTCGCCAGCTTTCCGACGAAAGCCTCCAGCCGCTTGCGACGCTCGCCCAACGGCAGGTCTCGAATGTCCTCCTCGCCATCGACCAGGAGATCATAGGCGCGGATATGGGCTGGATATTCGACCAGCATCTTCGCCGTGACGCTCTTGCGGTTGAGGCGCTGCTGCAAGGTGTTGAAACTCTGGACCGCATCGTCGCGGCGGACCAGCAATTCGCCGTCGAGCGCGCCATCCTGCGTCAGCGCCTCGACGATGTCGGGGAACGAGGCGGCGATGTCCTCGCCGGTGCGCGAGAACAGCCTTGTGACGCGCTCGCCGTTTGCTCGCGTGCCGCTGACGGCCTGAACGCGGATGCCGTCCCATTTCCATTCGGCCTGAAATTGCGCCGGGTCGAGCTTGTCGAAATCGCCATCCTCGACCGGGTGCGACAGCATGACCGGCCGAAACGGCGCGGGGTCCGTCGCTTCGGGGCGGGCACCGCGCCCCTCCAGCCACGCGAACAGGCTCTCATAGGGCGGCTCGAGCCCATGCCAGACCTGCTCGATCTCGTCGGCCGGCACGCCACCGAGGCTCGCCGCCGCCGTCTTGGCGAGGCGGGCCGAGACGCCGATGCGCAAACTGCCCGTGATCAGCTTGAGCAGCGCCCAGCGCCCGGTCTCGTCGAGCGCGTCGAGCCAGCCCGAGACAATGCGCGGCAACTCGGTCTTGCCGGCATTGCGCAGGCCGGCGACGACATCGGGCAGATGCGGCACGGCATTGGCGCCGTGCTTTACCGGCCACATCAGGGCGACCGTCTCCGAGAGATCGCCGACATAGTCGTAGGACAGCGCAAACAGCACGGGGTCGGTACGCTCGGCGATCAGCGCGCGGATCAGCCCGGCCTTGGCATTGGGAAACACCAGCCCGCCGGTCATCGCCGCCAACGCCAGACCTCGATCGGGATCGGGCGTGGTGCGCAGATAATCGGCGATCAGCGCGAGCTTTGCGTTGCGGCGCGGCTCATAGGCCAGACGATCGAGCAACCATGCGAAACGATTCATGGCGCGTCATCGCCTCGCTGCACGGGTTGGTCAGATTTTCTCGCTATGCTGCACTGCATCGTTCAGTTGCCGTTCATGAAGAAAACCTTAATCGGCAAGGGGTATCCAGGAGGATGATCTCGATGCGCGCTGCCTTGCGGTTCACGGCCCTGAATCTCGTAGCAGCACTGGCATTTTCGGGAATCGCACACGCTGCGTCGTTCTCCTGCCGCGAAACGCCGATCGTTCAGTCCAACGCCACGCTGGCCGGCCTCGCAGCCCCCGTCGCGCAGGGGCGTCCACTGACGATCCTCGCCATCGGCTCCTCCTCGACCGAAGGCATCGGCGCCAGCACCAGGGACAAGACCTATCCGGCCCGCCTGCAGGCCCTGCTCGGCAAATCCTGGGCGAAATCGAAGATCGAGATCGTCAATGCCGGCATCGGCGGCGAGGTTGCGCCGCAGACGCTGGTGCGCCTGAAGCAGGCCCTGAGCGAGCGTCGCTACGACCTCGTGATCTGGCAGGTCGGCACCAACGACGCCGTCACCGGCGGAGATATCGACGCCTTCCGCGGCATGGTGGCCGATGGCATCGCCATGGTGAAGGCGGCCGGCCCGAACCTCGCCATCCTCGATCCGCAATTCTTCCCGGGCATCCGCGAGCCCGAGCGCTATCGCTCTTACGTCGAAGTGATCGCAGATGCGGGCAAGCGCGCGAGCGTGCCGGTGTTCACGCGCTACGACACGATGCGCGAATGGTATYGCGGCGACGCCGAGGCCTTCAACGCGGCCCTGTCGTCCGACGGCTTCCATATGAGCGACGCCGGCTATGACTGCCTGGCGCGCGACATGGCCGCCTCGCTCGTCGGCATGGCGCAGCCCCAGCGTGCGCTGGTCGCGCAGACGCGCTGAGACGCGTTCAGCCGGCGATCGCATCGACACCCTCTCCTTCCGGTTTGGCTTCATCTGCCGGCTCGGCCTCGCCTTCGTCGCCATAGCCGACGAGGTGCAGCGGCCTGGCTTTCAGGCCGACCGTGCCGCACCAGTGGACCAGCGCCTCTGCCTCGCCATGGGTGACCCAGATCTCGCCGGCCTCGACCTCGCGGATCGTCGCCTGGAGATCGTCCCAGTCGGCATGGTCGGAGATGATCAGCGGTAGCTCGACGCCCTTTTGCCGGGCTCGCGCCCTGACCCGCATCCAGCCCGAGGCGAAAGCGGTGACGGGGTCGGGGAATTTGCGGGCCCAGAGATCCTGGGTCGCGCTGGGCGGGCAGATCACGATCTCGCCGCCTAGGCTTTTCCGTTCAGCCGCGGCAACCTTGCGGATCTCGCCAAGTTTCGCACCTTCCGAGATGTAGAACTCCGTCAGTTTCTCCATCGCGCCATGGACATGGATCGGCTTGGCGTAGCCGGCCTCGCGGATCAGCGCCATGACGCGCTGCGCCTTGCCGAGCGAATAGGCTCCGACGATATGGGTCCGGTCCGGAAAAAGCCTGACCGATTCGAGCAGTTTCGCGACCTCGGCATGGGCCGGCGGATGGCGGAACACCGGCAGCCCGAAAGTCGCCTCGGTGATGAAGATGTCGCAGGGCACCGGCTCGAAGCCAGCGCAGGTCGGGTCGCGCTCGCGCTTGTAGTCGCCGGAGACGACGATGCGCAGGCCCCTGTGCTCGACCACGATCTGCGCCGAGCCCAGCACATGGCCGGCCGGCACGAACCGGAAATCGACCTCGCCGATCCGCGTCGTCTCGCCGGGAACCGCCTCCTGGCGCTCGACCGTAAAACCCTCGCCATAGCGCAGCGCCATGATAGCCAGCGTCTCGCGTGTCGCCAGCACGGCGCCGTGGCCGGCGCGCGCATGATCGGAATGGCCATGGGTGATCAGCGCCCGCGCCACCGGCCGGACCGGATCGATATGGATGTCGGCGGGCGGGCAATAGAGCCCGGCCGGCGTCGGGATCAGCAATTCCGATGGCCGGATCGTCGGCGGGGCGCTTTGTCTGGCCAGTGTCATTCTCCTCAGATAGACCGGCCCGCATGATCGAAAAGGGCTTTGCCACGCATTCCGCCAGTTCGGGCGATCCGACGCTGGACCGCCGCTACGCCTGGGCGGAGGCCGCGCTGAAGGATGGCGACGCGCGGACTTGCGTCGACATCCTCGACCAGACGCTGGCGCAGGCCTATTCCTTCACCGCCGCCTGGCACCTCTACGGTCTGGCGCAGGAGGCGCTCGGCCACGCCGAGGAGGCCGCAACCGCCTGGCGGCAATGCCTGACGCTCGATCCCAACGACCATTTCGGCGCGCGGCTCGACCTTGCCCGCATCGGCGCGATGGCTGCCGAGGACGCGACCTCGGAAAACTTCTCCGGGGTGCTGTTCGACGGTTATGCCGAGCGTTTCGACAGCCATCTGGTCGAGACCCTGCGCTACACCGCTCCGGCCCTTCTGAAGCAGGCGCTCGCCGGGTTCTGTCAGGAGAGTGGCCGGGCCTTGCGCTTCGAGACCGTCTTCGATCTCGGCTGCGGCACCGGGCTGATGGGCGAGGCGATCCGGGAGCAGACAGGCTTTCTGGCCGGCTGCGATCTTTCACCGCGCATGATCGAGCGGGCGCGGGGCAAGCTCCGCGAAAGCGGCGAGCCGCTCTACGACAAGCTCGCCGTCGCGGGGCTGACCAGCTTTCTCACGAGCCGGCCCGACGCCTGCGCCGATCTCGTGATCGCGGCGGATGTCTTCGTCTATCTCGGCGAGCTTCAGGCCGCCTTCGCGCAGAGTGCGCGGGTGCTGACGCGGGGCGGATTGCTGGCTTTTACCGTTCAGAGCCATGCCGGCGCGGGCGTGGTGGTCGGGGCGGATCGGCGTTTCGCCCATGCCGAAGGCTGGCTGCGAGACAGGCTGACGGCAGCAGGGCTGAGCCCCGTTCTCGTCGAACCGGCGAGCACGCGACAGGATCGCGGCGCGGCCGTTCCGGGCCTGATCGTGATGGCCGAGCGGCGCTGACAACAATGCTGCTCAGTGTCGGCAACAGCCGTCACTGAGCCTGTCGCCGACTGACCGCTGCTATGCCGGCAGGACGACCACCTTCGTCTTGACCGGGGTCTGCGAGTACAGGTGAATCATGTCCTGGCTGAGCAGGCCGACGCAGCCGCTCGTGACGCCAGAGCCGATCGATTCAGGATCGCTGGAGGCATAGATCGTGTAGAGCGTGTAGGCGCCGTTCTGATAGAGGTGAAGCGTGCGGGCGCCGAGCGGGTTTTCGAGGCCGCCGGGCATGCCGCGCGCCCAAACGGCCACCTCCGGCTGGCGCTTGATCATCTCCCTGGGCGGGGTCCAGGTCGCCCATTCGGATTTGCGACCGACATAGGCGTCGCCGTTCCAGCGGAAGCCGTCGCGCCCGACATTGGCGCCGTAGCGTGTGGCGGATCCGTCGCCCTCGACGCGGTAGACGTAGTAATTGCCGGGATCGACGATAATCGTACCGGGCGCTTCCTTGGTCTCGTAGCGAACCGTCCGGCGGTAATATTGCGGATCGACCTTGCTGATATCGGCCGCCGGGATCGGGAATTTCTCCTCGGGCACCGGCCCGTAGAGCTTCTGCGCCTCTGCCAGGCTCATGTAATCGGAGCTCGCGCAGCCGCCCAGCCCGAGAGCACCGAGCCCGGCAGCCGAGGCGGCCAGAAATGACCGACGGTTGAGGAGCCCCGCCCGACGGCCAAGCAGAGCGATTTCATGCGCCTTGCGGGCATCGACATTGCTATCGTCCATGATCATGGCTTTGGACTTTCCCGTATCCTGCTACGCGACGAGAGAGCACTGAGACATGAAAGTGCTGAACGTCTTGCTAAGCTGAAATAGCCGGCACGTGGCTCGGCTGGCAAGCGCGCGCATCGCCGCGCCTGCGCTATTCCCCTTTCGTTCTCTAAACGATCGCCCTATCTCTGGAGCGCATGGTCGCGCCCTCCCCGCTCCCTCCCGCCTTCTCGAACTGGTTTGCCGGCCGCGGCTGGCAGGCCCGGCCGCATCAGCTCGCTTTGCTCGAGGAGGCGCGCGCCGGGCGCTCGACCCTGCTGGTCGCGCCGACCGGCGCGGGCAAGACGCTCGCCGGGTTCCTGCCCTCGCTGGTCGAGCTGACCGAGCCGGGGCGCGAACGCGACGGGCTGCACACGCTCTACATCTCGCCGCTGAAGGCGCTCGCGGTCGATATCGCCCGCAATCTGGAGATGCCGATCGCCGAGATGGGGCTGCCGATCAAGGTCGAGACCCGCACCGGCGACACCTCGGCGGCCAAGCGCACGCGCCAGATCGCCCGTCCGCCCGACATCCTGCTGACGACGCCGGAGCAACTGGCGCTGCTGGTCTCGCATCGCGATGCAAAGCCTTTTTTTGCGAATCTGCGCCGGATCGTGCTCGACGAGTTGCATGCGCTGGTTACCTCCAAGCGCGGCGACCTGCTCTCGCTCGATCTCGCGCGGCTGCGCACACTCGCGCCGCAGGTCAGCGCGGTCGGGCTGTCGGCGACGGTGCGCGAGCCCGCCGACCTGCAGCGCTTCCTCGGCGGGGCACAGACACCCGCCGGGCTCGTCACCGTCACCGGCGGAGCGCAGGCCCGCATCGGCATCCTGCAGACGCAAAGCCGCCTGCCGCTGGCCGGGCATACCACCGGCCATGCGATGGGCGAGATCTACAAGGCGATCGCCGCTCACAGGCTGACGCTCGTCTTCGTCAACACCCGCATGCAGGCGGAGTTCGCCTTCCAGGCGCTGTGGAGCATCAACGACGACAATCTGCCGATCGCGCTGCATCACGGCTCGCTCGACGCCGGCCAGCGCCGCAAGGTCGAGGCGGCGATGGCGGCGGGCAAACTGAAAGCGGTCGTCTGCACGGCCACGCTCGACCTCGGCATCGACTGGGGCGATGTCGATCTCGTCGTCAATATCGGCGCGCCAAAGGGCGCCAGCCGCCTGATGCAGCGCATCGGACGCTCGAACCACCGCATGGACGAGCCCTCGCAGGCGCTGCTGGTGCCGTCGAACCGCTTCGAGCTGCTGGAATGCCGGGCCGCGCTGGACGCCGTCGCGCAAGCCGCGCAGGACACGCCCGAGCCCAGGCTCGGCGCACTCGACGTGCTCGCCCAGCATGTGCTCGGCGTCGCCTGCTCGGACGGGTTCGGCGCGGACGCGCTCTATGACGAGGTCTGCACGGCGTCGCCCTATGCGGGCTTGAGCCGGTTCGATTTCGACTCGGTGGTCAATTTCGTCGCGACCGGCGGCTATGCGCTGCGCTCCTATGAGCGTTTCGCCAAGCTCAGGCAGGACAAGGCCGGGCATTGGCGCGCGAGCCATGCCCGCGTGATCCAGCAATACCGCATGAATGTCGGCACCATCGTCGAATCGACCATGCTGAAGGTCCGGCTCGGCCGCGCGCGCTCGGCCAAGCCCGGCCAGCCGTCACGGATCATGGGCGGCGGGCGCGTGCTCGGCGAGATCGAGGAGTATTTCGCCGAGACGATGACGCCCGGCGACACCTTCATCTTCGCCGGAGAGGTCTTGCGCCTTGAGGGCATCAGCGGAAACGAGGCGATCTGCTCGCGCGCCGCTGCTGGCACCGACCCGAAAATCCCCTCCTATGCCGGCGGCAAGTTCCCGCTCTCGACGTTCCTCGCCGCAAGGGTCCGCGCCATGCTGGCGAGTCCGAAGGAGTGGGCTGGTCTCCCCGAGGAGGTTTCATCCTGGCTGCATGCGCAGCGATTAAAATCGCGGTTGCCGCAGCCCGGCGAATTGTTGGTCGAGACCTTTCCGCGCGGCGGGCGGTTCTATCTCGTCGCCTATCCCTTCGAGGGCCGGCTCGCCCATCAGACGCTCGGCATGCTGCTGACGCGGCGGCTGGAACGGGCGCGCATGAGGCCGCTCGGCTTCGTCTGCAACGATTACGGCATCGCCTGCTGGACGCTGGGCGACATGTCGGCAGCCATTTCGCGGGGCGCGCTGAGCCTCGACGATCTCTTCGCGCAGGACATGCTCGGCGACGACCTTGAGGAATGGCTCGATGAATCGGCGCTGATGAAGCGCACCTTCCGGCAATGCGCGGTGATCGCCGGGCTGATCGAGCGGCGCTTTCCCGGGCAGGAGAAGAACGGCCGGCAGGTCACGATGTCGAGCGATCTCGTCTACGACGTGCTGCGCCGGCACGAGCCCGACCATGTGCTGCTCAAGGCCGCACGGCAGGACGCCGCCACAGGCTTGCTCGACATCCAGCGTCTGGGTCAGATGCTGACACGAATCAGCGGCAAAATCGTGCATCAGCCGCTGGATCACGTTTCGCCGCTGGGCGTCTCGGTGATGCTGGAGATCGGCCGCGAGGCGGTTTATGGCGAGGCGGCGGACGAAATCCTGGCGGAGGCGGAAGCGGTGCTGATCGAGGAGGCAATGGCGTGACGGTTTTGGCCGTGCAGACGAGGCGCGCGGATGCCGCCTTCATGCTGGGCAGGCTGGCGCTCGCGCCCGACCTCTCGGGCGCGCTCTTCCTGCCCGACGAGCGCACGCTCGTCGTCGCCGATCTGCATCTGGAGAAGGGCTCGGCCTATGCGGCGCGCGGCGTTTTCCTGCCGCCCTATGATTCGGCCGCGACGCTGGCGGCGCTGACGGCCGCCGTCCTGCGCCATGCGCCCACCCGCATCATCGCGCTGGGCGACAGCTTTCACGACAGCCACGCGGAAAGCAGGCTTTCGCCCTGCGCGCTCGACGCCCTGAAAGCACTCCAGCGCGGCCGCGACTGGCTCTGGATCACCGGCAATCATGACTGCCAGATCAGCGCCGCGATGGGTGGCGAGACCGCCGCCATGATCGGCCTTGCCGGTGTGGCGCTGCGCCACGAGCCCGACGCCACCGAGGCCGGCTTCGAGATCGCCGGCCATCTCCACCCGGTCGCGAAGGTCAGGATGCGCGGGCGGGCGCTGCGCCGGCGCTGCTTTGCGCTGTCGCCGCGGCGCTGCGTCATGCCGGCGATGGGGGTCTATGCGGGCGGGCTCAACCTGCGCGACCGCGCCTTCGCACCGCTGTTTCGCGAGGGCGTGAGCGCCCACATGCTCGGCGACGGCAGGCTCTTCCGCATCGACCAGCGCCTGCTGCTGGCCGATTGAGGACGATCGCCCGTTCCGGGTTGCGTCGGCACGGGGCTTGTGGCATCAGGACGCCAATTCGGAACGATGGCCTTGCGCCGGGGGTCGCGCTTCGCGACAGCCAGAGGCGTTTGGGCTCATCGATCCTGCTGCGGTAGCTCAGTGGTAGAGCACACCATTGGTAATGGTGAGGTCGAGAGTTCAATCCTCTCTCGCAGCACCAGCATTTCCCTTGAAATGTCTGGATGGATCGGCGTCTCCCGAATTTTTACTGCACAAGAAATCGCTCACGGCAGATCGACGTCGAGCGTCAGGCTGGCTGTGTAGATCTGCCGGCCCTGCTCGTCGCGCACGATGACGCGGAAGCCCATATGGTTCCCGTTCGGCAGCTTTTCCCGCGCCATGTCGGTGAGCGCCGCCTTCGCCTCGGAGCGTGCGGCCTCGACATTTGGCAAATCGACGCCGTCGGTGTCGCGATCGAGCTTGTCGTCGTCGAGCGTATCGAAAAAGAACCGTGTCATTGACGAAGAATGCGTTGGACGATGGTCTGTTCCGCCAACGAACCGATTTTCGCAGGCAAACCTGTCATTTCTTTTGAAGGTGAAGATAAGTCGGGTCGAATTCGCCGAGTTTACACAGCCCGTTCCAGTCGAGAACCTTCAGGCGCCGCCCGCGCATCTCGACAAGCCCCGCGCGACGCAGCTCCTGCAGCTTCTTGTTTGTGTGCACGGTCGAGAGGCCCAGCGCGTCGCCGATCTCGGTCTGGGTCATCGGCAGCTCGCAGGTGACACCGTCCGACAGGCCGACCGCCTCCATCTTGGTGACGAACTCGCAGAGGAAATGGGCCAGCCTGCTCGGCGCCGAGCGCCGGCCGATGCCGACCATCCACTCGCGGAAGATCGCCGCGTCGATCAGAGCCTCGCGCCAGAACGCTTCGGAGACGCGGTATGAAGCCCGCGTGATCCGGCGCACCGCATCATGCGGGATGAACCCGACGAGAGCCGGCGTCAGCGTCCCCAGGCTGTGGTCCATCAGCTCGATATGCAGCGAATGAAGATCGGGGATATCGCCTGGGATATGGAGCGAGAGAATCTGGCGCTCGCCATTGCCGACGGTCTTGTAGCGGCAGGCCAGCCCCTCGATCACGAGGCAGCACTGCCGCGTGCGCTCGCCCTCGCGGACGATGTCCTGATGCGCGTCGAAGCGCTTCATGGCGACGGGCAGGTCGAGCAGCATGTCGTGCTCGCTCTGCGGAAGGTCGGTGATGGTCTCGAGTTTGCGAATAAGCGCCGCAAGATGAACGGCTTTGCTCATGAAAAGCTCCTCGCCCGGCGAGAAAACGGTGGTGCGCTGAAGGAATGGATTGCCGGCGATTGTCTCATCAACGCCCGAACCATGCTTTCGGTTCGATCCTCGCCAGGCCACGCGCCGAAACGGGCCGGATTTTTCCGCCTGAACAGCCGCAGGAAGCGCTTGATCCTCTAGCCGCTAGAGGAATTATGGTCTCTCCACTCAAGCGTGGAGCCTGCAATGTCCGTGTCGTCCAAGTCCCTCGCTACAGATCACGACGCCTGCGGCTGCGGGCATGACCATGCCATTCATGACGGCCGGCACCGCTATGGCGAACCGAAACCCGCGCTCGGGGCGCTGAGCTGGACGGTCGGCGGCATGGATTGCGCGAGTTGCGCCGGCACGATCCGCACCGCGCTGGAGCGGCTTCCGGGCGTGAGCGACCTGACGATATCCGTGACAAACGAGACGCTGTCGCTGCGGCTGGCAGGTGGCTCGACGACGCCCGACGCCGTGACCGCGCAGATCGAAAGGCTGGGCTACCAGCCGGTTCCGCTCAAGCCGGCTACAGCCGATGCGCCGGCGCCTGCCGCAAGTCACGAGGACAAGCCACGACGCTGGTGGCAGAGCGCCAAGGGCCGCGTCGCGATCACAGCCGGCGCGTTGCTGGCCGTGGCCTTCGTCGCAGGCGAACTGTTCCCTGCGGCCTCGTTCTGGATCTTCATGGCCGCGACCGTGCTTGCCGTCGCCCCGATCGCCCGTCGCGCGGTGATGGCGGCGCTTGCCGGCGCGCCCTTCACCATCGAAATGCTAATGACGATCGCTGTGACCGGCGCGTTGTTCATCGGCGCGATCGAGGAGGCGGCGGTCGTCGTGTTCCTGTTTGCGGTCGGCGAGGTTCTGGAGGGCGTTGCCGCCAGTAAGGCCCGCTCGGGCATTCGGGCGCTCGCGGCGCTGGTGCCCAAGACCGCGGTGCTCGACGAGGGCGGCGTCTTGCGCGAGGTCGCGGCCCAGACCCTGCGCATCGGCCAGACGGTGCTGGTGCGGCCCGGCGACCGGGTGCCGGCCGACGGCACGGTGATCGAGGGGCTATCCAGCGTCGATGAATCGCCGATCACCGGCGAATCCGTGCCCAGGAGCAAGGAGCCGGGCGCGGCGATCTTCGCCGGCTCGATCAACCAGGAAGCGGTGCTGCGGGTTCGCGTCGAAAAGGCGGCGCAGGACAACACGATCGCGCGCATCGTCACGCTGGTCGAGGAGGCGCAGGACGCAAAAGCCCCGACCGAGCGCTTCATCGACCGGTTTTCGAGGGTCTACATGCCCTGCATCGTCGGATTGTCGGTGCTGGTCGCGGTGCTGCCGCCGCTCGTCGCTGGCGGCGACTGGGCGATATGGATCTATCGCGGTCTGACGCTGCTGCTGATCGGCTGCCCCTGCGCGCTCGTCATTTCGGTGCCGGCCGCGATCGCATCGAGCCTGTCCATGGCGGCGCGGCGCGGCCTGCTGGTCAAGGGCGGCGCGGTCGTGGAGACGCTGGCTCGTATCACCACCGTCGCCTTCGACAAGACGGGTACGCTGACCTGGGGCCGGCCGATCGTTACCGACGTCGTTCCGCTGAACGGGGATGCGCGCGCACTGCTTGGCCTTGCGGCTGCAGTCGAGCGTGAATCGAATCACCCGCTGGCGCAGGCCATCGCGGAACGGGCGGTCGACGACCGTGCGCCGTCGCAGGCCGCCACCGCCGTCCGCGCCGTGCCCGGCAAGGGCATGGAGGGCATGGTCGGCGGTGTCGCCGTCTTCGTCGGCGCACCGCGCTTCGCCGGCGAGCAGGTGCGGTTCGCGCCGGACATGACGAACCGGATCGCAGCGCTCGAGGAACAGGGCAAGACGGTCGTCGTCGTGCTCAGGGGCGGCGAGGCCGCCGGCCTGATCGCGCTCCGCGACGAGCCGCGCCCCGATGCGAAGGCCGCGCTCGCCGAGCTCAAGGCGATGGGAATCGCGCCGGTGATGCTGACCGGCGACAACCGCCGCACGGCAGAGGCGATCGGCCGCGATCTCGGCGTCGAGGTCCAGGCCGAGATGATGCCCGAGGCCAAGGTCGAGGCGGTGCGTGCGCTTGCCGCCAGCGGCCATGTCGCGATGGTCGGCGACGGCATCAACGATGCACCGGCGCTGGCTGCCGCCCATGCCGGCATCGCCATGGGCTCGGGCACCGATGTCGCGCTGGAAGCGGCCGATGCGGCGCTGCTCAAGAGCCGCGTCGGAGACGTCGTCCGGCTGATCCGTCTAGCGCGCGGCACGATGGCGAATATCCGCCAGAACATCGCCATCGCGCTGGGCCTGAAGGCGGTGTTCCTGGTCACGACGATCACCGGCACGACCGGGCTGTGGCTGGCGATCTTCGCCGATACCGGCGCGACCGTTCTGGTGACGCTCAACGCGCTGCGGCTGCTCGGCTTCTTCAGGGATGGGGATGAGGAGGCCGCAGACGGCTCGCGGCCGGCACAGTCGGCCGCGACGCGGATTGCGCCTGCCGGCTGAAACCAAACCACCTATTCTGTTCGAGCCCCAACGCCGTCATCCTGGACAAGCCGCGTAGCGGCCAGGATGACGGCAATAGCGGTCTGGATTTCGACGCTCCGCAGTGGAAGCGCTTTCTGCTGCGATGAATTCAGCCGCGCGGCGCGATGACGAAACCGCGGATGGTTTCGCCTGACGCGCTCCTCACGCTGATCCGGCCGTCACTGGCATCCTTGATCTTGCCGCTTGCTATCAGGCTCGTCGGGCCGCCGCCCGTTTCCGTTACCAGATTGCGGATCTGGTAGTCCTCGGCGCGCGGGCCGATGGCCTGGACGACGACATTGCCGGCGGGTGGAGCGGGAGTCGGCGCGCCGTTCACGCTGAAGAACAGTTCCCAGCGGGTTTCGTCGAGCCATTTGATCTCGACTGCATGGCCCGCCGTCAGCCCGACGAGGCTGCCGCCATGCGGGCCTGTCCTGGCGGCCGCCGGCTCGACGCCCGGCAGGAGCGCCTCTCGGGTGTGGAAATGCGTGCCGTGGACGACGCGAACGCGTGCCCGACAGGCGCCGGCGACCTCGCCGCTGGCGCGGATGATCGAATGTCCCCCGGAGGAGATGGCGAGGGGGACAATCGTGCCCTCGCGGTCGATCGCGTCGACCTCGACCTCGGCGACTGGTGGAGCCTTGTAGTTCTCGATCCCGGCCTCGCTGAAGACGAGATCCCAGTTGCCTGCATCGCGGCCGACGATCTCGACCATCTGGCCATGACCCATATGGAGCGATGCTTGCCGAGACATGATATTGACCTCCGACGTATTTCCGATCACGCGCCGATGCGAACCCGAACACCGCAAGGGCAAGATTGATCCTATCCCCCCCGATAGGTTACAACAAGCATGGCCTGAATGACCGGAGCGCTTTGGGATGGCGCGTGGCGGCCTCGTTTGAGCGCCACCTGTCAGTGGAGAGGAGACCGGCATGAGCGATACGCGGGTCTTGAAAGAAGCGCGGACAGCCCCGCCGGCCGGGCTGACGCTTGCCCGCCTGTCGGACAGCAGCGGACCGGAGCATGCCGCCGCCCGCCGGTTCTGCCTCGACGTGATCAAGGAGTATTACGGTTTCGACTACCGGACCGACTGGCACGCCGATCTCGATTCGCTGCTGCTCGATGCCGAAGCCAACCAGTTCAGCACGCACAATCGCGGCGGATTCTGGACGTTGGCCGCGCCGGACGGGGCGCTCGTCGCGACCGCGGCCGTAAGCCATCTCGGCTGGAAGCCGGCCTTGGCCGCGGCCTTCGCAGAGCGCTACGCAACGCCCGAACGCATCGGCATGCTCGGCCGCGTCTATGTCCGCAGCGACCAGCGCGGGGACGGGCTGGGCCGCTGGCTGAACGGGCTCTGCGAAGACCAGGCCCGGCTACTCGGCTACGACACGATGTATCTCCACGCCTCGTCTCATGCCGCCGCCACGATCGCGTTCTGGAAGAGCCGGAGCTACGCCCCGTTCAGCGAATCGATGGACAGCATCCATTTCGACAAGCCGCTCGTCTGGCGAGACGACAGGCTCGAGCCTTCTCCCGATCACCAATCGCAAGGGAGATCGCCGTGACATCGTTCAGCGAATTGCTCGCGCAGGGCGCTCACAGCGCCTGGTTCTTCATTCCCAGCGCGGTGCTGCTTGGAGCCCTGCACGGTCTGGAGCCCGGCCATTCCAAGACGATGATGGCGGCCTTCATCGTCGCGATCCGGGGAACCGTGACGCAGGCCGTGCTGCTGGGGCTGGCGGCGACGCTCTCGCACACGCTGGTGGTCTGGGCGGTCGCACTGACCGGCATGTACCTGTTCAAGGGCATCGACGCCGAAACCACCGAGCCCTATTTTCAGCTCGCCTCGGCCGTCATCATCATCGGCATCGCGGGCTGGATGTTCTGGCGGACCTGGCAGGAACAGAAGCTCGCCCGGCAGCACGAGCGCGAGGTCGCCGCGTTCGAGACAAGCCGCGACGCCTCGCCCCTTTCCCGCATGGTCGATACCGGCCACGGCTTCATGTCTCTGGAGATCACCCCGGAGCGCCCGGCCCGGTTCCGGCTCCGCGTCGTCAGCGGCGACAACTGGGCCGGCGAATACGTCACCCTCACCGTCGAACGCCCCGATGGCGGCACGCAGGCGTTCTCCTTCCTCGACCGCGACGGCTACATGGAATCGGCCGAGGTCGTGGCCGAGCCGATCGACTTCACGGCCCGGCTCAGCCTCGACCATGGCGACCATGAGCACGACTACGACGTCTCCTTCCTGAATGGCGGCGAAGGCGCCAAGCCGCCAAACCAGCACGAGCCGGGGCTGGACGTCAGCGGCGATGGCTACATGGACGCTCACGAGCTCTCGCACGCCAACGACATCCGCAAGCGCTTCACCGACCGGCAGGTGACGACCTGGCAGATCATCCTGTTTGGTCTGACCGGCGGGCTGATCCCCTGCCCCGCCGCGATCACCGTGCTGCTGCTGTGCATCCAGCTCAAGGAGATCACGCTTGGCGCGGCGCTGGTGCTGTGCTTCTCGATCGGGCTCGCCATCACGCTGGTCACGGTCGGCGCGGTCGCGGCGATCAGCGTCAGGCAGGCGACCAAGCGGGTCGGCTGGCTCTCGACGGCAGCAGCACGCGCGCCCTATTTCTCGAGCGCGCTGATCATCCTCGTCGGCCTCTACACCGCCTATCACGGCTGGAGCGGCCTTCGGGAGCTCGGGCATTCCCACCCACACACGGCGGCGCAGGCGCGCACGCTCTGAACCTCTGCGCTCTTACCGGTTCGACCGAAGGCGATGCTTGCGTGCGATTGGCCGTGACGAGAAGGTCGAGGCCGGCGGGGCTTGCGCGCCCCCTTTACCGATCGTCGAAGCGGCCATGTCCTCAAGGATCGGGCAATCCGGCCGGTCGTCACCATGGCAACAGCCGGCGAGATGCTGGAGCGTCTGGCGCATGCCCTCCAGCTCGGCGATCTTGGCTTCGAGATCGCGGACATGCTTCAGCGCGAAACGCTTCACATCGGCGCTGGCGCGCGCCTTGTCGCGCCACAGCGCCAGCAGCTCCGAGGTCTCCTCGATCGAGAAGCCCAAGCCCCGGGCACGCCGGACGAAGCGCAGCGTATGCACATCCTCCTCGCCATAGACGCGATAGCCGCCTTCGCTGCGCTGCGCCGGCCTGATCAGCCCGATGCTTTCATAGTAGCGCAGCATCTTGGCCGAGACGCCCGATGCCGCCGCCGCTTCGCCGATGTTCATCGTCTCAGCCTCCAAGCTGGATCGCCGGCGTCAGCGCGGACTTCGCCGTGTCAGTCGCGAGCGGCGGCTTGAAACCACGCAGACGCAGCGCGTTGGCGAGCACGCTGACGCTGGACAGCGCCATGGCGAAGCCGGCGAAGATCGGCGACATCAGAATACCGAAGGCCGGATACAGCGCGCCGGCCGCGACCGGAATCAGCAGGACGTTGTAGCCAAAAGCCCAGCCGAGATTCTGCGCGATGTTGCGGATCGTGGCGCGCGACAGCGCGATTGCGTTGGGCACGTTGCGCAGGTCGCCCGACATCAGCACGACATCGGCGCTCTCGATGGCGATATCGGTGCCGGTGCCGATGGCGAGCCCGACATCGGCCTGCGCCAGCGCCGGCGCGTCGTTGATGCCGTCGCCGACGAAGGCGACCTTGCCGAGCAGCGCCTGGAGCCGCTTGACGACATCGGCCTTTCCGGTCGGCAACACCTCGGCAACGACCTCATCGATGCCGAGCTGGCGCGCGATCGCCTCTGCCGTGCGGCGGTTGTCGCCGGTGATCATCACGATCTTCAGGCCGAGTTCCTTCAGCGCCGCGAGCGCGGCCGGAGTGGTCTCCTTGACGGGATCGGCGACGGCAAGCACCGCCCCGAGCCGGCCGTCGAGCATGACGTAAAGCGGCGACTTGCCGCGATCGGCCAGATCCTCCGCCGTCTTGGCGAAGGGCGAGACGTCGATGCCCTCGCGCGCCGCCAGCCGATCCGCGCCGACGAGGACGCGGCGACCTTCTACCGTGGCGAGAACGCCGAAACCGGCCTCGGCCGTGAAGTCCGACGGCTCCGTCAGCGTCAGGCCGCGCCGCTTCGCTGCGGCCACGATCGCCTGCGCGATCGGGTGCTCGGAACGCATCTCGACGATGGCCGCGAGACGCAGCAGCTCGGCCTCGTCGAAGCCCTCGGCCATGACGATGTCGGTGAGTTCGGGATGGCCCTTGGTCAGCGTTCCCGTCTTGTCGAGTGCGACGACCTGCGTGTCCCGCAGTGCCTGCAGCGCATCGCCGCGGCGAAAAAGCACGCCCATCTCGGCCGCCTTGCCGGTGCCGACCATGATCGAGGTCGGGGTGGCCAGGCCCATGGCGCAGGGGCAGGCGATGATCAGCACCGCGACCGCGTTGACGACGGCGAAGCTCAAAGCCGGCTGCGGCCCCAGCAGCATCCAGATCGCGAAGGTCGCAAGCGCGGCCGCCATCACCGCCGGGACGAACCACATCGTCACCTTGTCGACCAGCGCCTGGATCGGCAGCTTCGACCCTTGAGCCGCCTCGACGGTGCGCACGATCCGCGCCAGCAGCGTGTCGGCGCCTATACGGGTAGCGCGGAACTGGAAGGAGCCGGTCGTGTTGACCGTGCCGCCGACGACCTCGTCGCCCTCGCCCTTCCGCGCGGGGGCGGGCTCGCCGGTGATCATCGATTCATCGACGAAGGACGAGCCGAAGATGACCGTGCCGTCCAAGGGCAAGCGTTCACCCGGCCTGACGATGACGATGTCGCCGAGGCGGACCTCCCCGATCGCGACGTCGCGCTCGGCTCCGTCACGGATGATGCGGGCTGTCCTGGCCTGAAGCGTCATCAGCTTACGGATCGCCTGGCCGGTGCGGCCCCTGGCCCTGGCCTCGAACCAGCGCCCGGCCAGGATCAGCGTGACGATGACCGCTCCCGCCTCGAAATAGGTGTAGTCCATGCCATCGGGCAGCAGCTCTGGCAGGGCGATCGAGACCAGAGAATAGAGCCAGGCCGTCGAGGTGCCGAGCATGACGAGCGAGTTCATGTCGGGCGCGCCGCGCAGCAACGCAGGTCCGCCCTTGCGGTAGAATTGCAGCCCGGGGCCGAATTGCACGATCGTCGCGAGGACGAAGGAGATCAGCCGCATCATGTCCTCGCCGATCCTGCCGGCAAGGACATGGTGCAGATTTTCGGAGAGATGGATGCCCATCTCCATGACCACGATCGGCAGCGTCGCAATGGCCGCGACGGTCAGCGCGCGGCCGAGATGGCGGATTTCCGCCTCGCGGGCGGCGGCTTCGCGATCGACCTGGCCGGCTTCGTCGACGATCGGCCGGGTCTCGTAGCCGGCCTTGGTTGCGGCGGCAGCGGCGGCGCCCAGCACCTCCTCGCCGCCGGCATAGCGCAGATGGGCGCGGCTGGTGGCGAGGTTGACGCTCGCATCGAGCACGCCCGGAACGGCCTTCAATGCGCGCTCGACGCGGCCGACGCAGGAGGCGCAGCTCATGCCTTCGATCGACAGATCAGCCTCGGAATCCTGCGCGGGGTAGCCGGCCTTCTCGACGGCGCTCAGCACCTCGCCGGCAGTACCACTGCCGAGATCGATAGTGGCGCGCCCGGTCGCGAGATTCACCGCCACATCGGCGATGCCCGGCACCGCGCGGATCGCCTTCTCGACGCGCCCGACACAGGAGGCGCAGCTCATGCCGTCGACCGCCAGCACCAGCGTCCGGCCCGGCGCGACGGGCGGCGGAGTAGGGATCTGCCGGGATTGCGTGAGTACCGTCATCGGGGCCACCTCGGTTGGACGAACGGTCTCGTCTGTAAGGCTTCCCATCGTGGGAATGTCAAGCGCCGTATCTGGTCATCCGCCTCCCCCGTCGCAAGCCGCGAAGATCGGGCTTGACCTTGCCATGTGGCAAGGCCGCAGGGTGGGGGCATATCCAGTCGCTCGAGGAAAATTCGCGATGCCCCAGTCCGAGAAAACCAAAGCCTCCGCCAGCGCCGGCGTTACACTGCGTGTCGAGGACATGAGCTGCGGCCATTGCGCGAGCACGATCAGGAACGCCATCGAGAGCGCGGTTCCCAGTGCGAAGGTCCAGGCCGATCCGGCGACCCATCTCGTTTCGGTCGAGGGCGTCGGCCTTGCCCGGGCAAGCGAACTCATCACGCTTGCCGGCTATACCCCAAGCGCCCGCTGATTTTACGCGGAACCAAATGTTCCGGAGACCGTGCGTGCAGCGTCGGCTCAGAGATATTTGGTGATCAGCTTGAATTCGTCGATCGGCTGACGCTGTTCGCGCGTCAACGCGCCGAGCGCATCCTCGATGCAATGATCGATATGATCCTGGATCAGGGTGCGCTTGGCCTGGGTGATGGCCTTTTCGACCGCGGCGAGCTGCTGAGCGATGTCGACGCAGCCGCGACCATCCTCGATCATCTGGATGACGCTCTTMAGATGACCTTCCGCCCGCTTAAGCCGATTGGCGATATCGACATGATGGGTGTGGATGTCGTGGCCTTTTGGATGATCGCCCATAAATCTCGATATCGTTTGCCGTCGTGAAGCGTCAAGGCGATGTGCCCGACGGCGGCCATCGTCTCCGTCGATTTCGGCGGCAGCCAGCACGGAGCGGACCGCCTTGACATTGCCCCGCGCGAAACGGATGTTCCACCCATGGACCGCAACGGAACGATCGTAACTTGAGCTCCGCCACGCTGACGCGCCTGAACGAAGCCCTGCGCCACCTGCCGCCGCAGCAGGCCGATGCGGCGCGTTTCGTGATCGGCCGGGCTTTCGACGCCGCGACGACGCCGATGCGCGGACTCGCACGCAGTTCGGGCCTCGCACCCGTGACCTTCACGCGGCTGGCGCAATCGCTGGGCATGTCCGGCTGGGACGAACTCAAGGCGCTGCTGGTCGAGGAAACGCGCGAGGGGCTTACAGCCTCCCATCGCGGCCCGTTCTCGGCGCGCGCCATGCCCGAAGGTGGCGAGAACCGCCTCGTTGCTGGCATGATCGAGGCCGATCAGCGCGCTCTCGGCGAGATCGACCCCGCCGGCATCGCCCGGGCCGCCGCCGTCCTCGAAGGCGCGCCGCGCGTGCTGGTCGCGGGCTTCCGCAGCTGCCACGCGCCGGCAATGCTGTTTCACTATCTCTACCGCCTGTTCCGGACCGAGGTTGCGCTAATCGGCGGCATGGGCGGCGTGCTCGATGTCGAACTCGGCGGATTGCGCGGCGACGACGCGCTGCTGCTCTTCGGCTTCGACCCCTATTCGCGCGACGGGCTGCTCTGCGCGCATGCCGCCGCCGATATCGGCGCGAAGGTGGTCGCGGTCGTCGATACGCCGGCAGCGCCCATCGCAGAAGGCGCAGCCGTCGTGCTGACCTTCGGCAGCGACTCGCCCGGCTTCTTCCCGTCCCTGTCGGCCTGTACCGGCGTGGTGCAGGCCTTGGCCGCGACGCTTTATCTGCGTGCAGGCAGCGACGGCAAGGAGCAGTTGCGGCGGACGGAGGCCCGGATCGAGGCGCATACCGCCTATCTCAGCCCCGCACGGAGCCAGCGATGACGCATCTGCTGCACCGCTCGCTCGATAACATCCCGCCGCTCGCCGTCGTCGGCGCGGGCATCCTGATCCGCACGGAGGATGGCCGCGAGATCATCGACGCAGCCGGCGGCGCGGCCGTCTCCTGCCTCGGCCATGGCCATCCGGGTGTCGTCAAGGCGATCCAGAAACAGGTCGCCGATCTCGCCTATGCCCATTGCGGCGCGTTCAGTTCTCGCCCGGCCGAGGATCTCGCGACCTGCCTCGTCGGCCATGCCCCGGGCGGGCTGACGCATGCCTACTTCCTGTCAAGCGGCTCGGAAGCCTGCGAGGCCGCGCTGAAACTGGCGCGGCAGTATTTCATCGAGATCGGGCAGCCCCGGCGCACGCGGTTCATCGCGAGACGCCAGAGCTATCACGGCAACACGCTGGGCGCGCTGGCGGCGGGCGGCAACATGGCACGACGCGCACCCTATGCTCCGCTCCTGGCCGACGCATTCAGCCATGTCTCGGCGCCGATCAGCTATCGACGCCCGACAGGAATGAGCGAAGCCGATTTTGTCACGCATCTCGGGGACGAGCTGGAAAGCGAGTTCAGGCGTCTCGGTCCCGGCACGGTGGCGGGCTTCATCGCCGAGACGGTGATCGGCGCGACGGCTGGCGCGGCGCCTCCGCCCGAGGGTTATCTGCGCCTGGTGCGCGAGATCTGCGACCGGCACGGCGCGCTGCTGATCCTCGACGAGGTGATGTGCGGTATGGGCCGCACCGGCGTGACCCATGCCTGGGAGACGGAGGGCGCGAGCCCCGACATCGAGATCGTCGCAAAAGGCCTCGGCGGCGGCTACCAGCCGATCGCGGGCGTGCTGATCGGCGGCAAGATCGTCGAGGCCATTGCGGCGGGCAGTCGCTCGCTGCTGCATGGCCACACCTATATGAACCACCCTGTCGCCTGCGCGGCGGCGCTTGCGGTGCAGCAGACGATTGCGGCTGAAGGCCTGCTCCGGTCCGTCCAGACGATGGGCGTGCGCCTCGACGAGCGCCTGCGCGCCCGGTTCGGCAACCATCCCCATGTCGGCGATATCAGGGGGCGCGGCCTGTTCCATGCCATCGAACTGGTCGCCGACCGCTCGACGAAAGAGCCCTTCGACCCGGCGCTCAAACTGAACCAGCGGGTGATGCGCGCCGCCTTCGAGATCGGCCTTGCCTGTTATCCGTCGGGCGGCACGATCGACGGCGTCAGCGGCGACCATGTTTTGCTGGCGCCCCCCTACATCGTCACCAGCGAGCAGATCGACAGGATCGTCGAGATTCTGGGCGATGCGGTCGATGCCGCGCTCGCGCATTGAGGGGACACGGAACCATGCCCCGCCTCGCCATCGCCCGCTTCTCGCATGAAGGCAATTCGTTCTCGCCGGTGCCGACCGGGCTGAAAGACTTCAAACGCGAATGGTATCAGGGCCAGGAGGCGGAAGCCGTCTATCGCGGTACGGCGACCGAGGGCGGCGGCGCGGTCGCCTTCCTCGACGCCAATCCGCACTGGCGCGGCACCTTCCTGCGCATGGCTGGCGCAACGCCTGCCGGCCCGGTGACGCGCGACGCCTATGAGGCGATCGTCAATGAGATCGTCACGGACCTTGCCGGCGGCGAATGGGACGCCGTCTTCATCTCGCTGCATGGCGCGATGCTGGTCGATGGGCTCGACCTTGCCGATTACGAGATCGTCCGGCGCGTGCGCGAGGCCATCGGCCCCGATATGCCCTTCGGCATCAGTCTCGATCTGCACGCCAATCTCGATCCGCGCATGGCCGATCTCGTGACTTTCGCCGCAGGCTTCAAGGAGCACCCGCACACCGACATGAAGGAGACCGCCGAACGCGTGCTCGACGTGCTCGACCGCACCGTGAAGGGGCAGGTCCGCCCCGTCGGCCACATCGCCAAGCTCGACGCGATCCTGCCCAGCATCAACATGCGCACGGCGGAGGGGCCGATGGCGGAACTCGAGGCCTTCGCGCGCGGGCTCGAATTCGATCCGCGCATTCTCGACGCCTCGCCCTTCGGCGGCTTCTCCTATGGCGACACGGTGGTCGCCGGCGCCGGCGCGCTGGTCTTCACGGACAATGATCCGGAGCTGGCCCGCGCGGCCGCCGAACGCCTCGTCGAGGAGACACGGCAGCGGCTCGACCGCTTCTTCATCGACCTGCCCAGCGCGACCGAGGGTATCGCGATCGCGCTCAAGAGTTCGGCCCGCCCCGTCGCTGTGATCGATTCCGGCGACAATCCGGCTTCCGGCGGCATCGCCGACACGCCGGAGATGCTGCGGGCGCTGTTTGCCGCCAAGCCCTCCGTGCCGGTGGTGTTCTCCTTTTTCAGCGATCCCGAGCTTGTCGAGCGCTGCTGGGCGGTCGGCGAAGGAGTTGCGATCGACGGCACGCTCGGCGGCCGGATCAGCGGCGACTTTGGCTCGCCCGTACCCTTCAAGGGAACGGTACTCAAACTCACCGACGGCCAGTACGTCAATGTCGGCCCGATGATGCGCGGCCTGCCGATGTCGCTGGGGCGAACCGCGGTCATCGGCGTGGGAACGATCAGTATCATCGTCACCACTGCCTGCGGCTCCACAAATGATCCGGCCTTCCTGACGCTGCACGGGGTCGACATGACGAAGGTCGATATCCTCTGCATCAAGGCGAAGAACCATTTCCGCGCCGCCTTCAGCGCGATCTGCCCGGTGATGATCGACATCGACGCGCCCGGCCCCGCCGCCCTCGACATTGCAAGCTTCCCGTTCCGCCTGGCTCCGCCGACCCTTTATCCGCTTCACCCCCAACCACTTCGTTCCAGGGAGGCCTGACCATGAGACGCCGTGACTTCCTTGCCGCCGCCGCCGCCGCGACCATCGCCCGCCCAGCCTTCTCGCAAAGCCGCGAAAGGACGCTGAAATTCGTGCCGCAGGCCGATCTCGCCAATCCCGACCCGGTCTGGACCACGGCCACCGTCGCCTACAATCACGGCTTCCTGGTCTGGGATACGCCATACGCGCTCGATAGCGGCTATCAGCCCAAGCCACAGATGATCGCCGGCCATACTCTGTCGGACGACAGGCTGACCTGGCGCTTCACCCAGCGCGAGGGCCTGCTCTGGCATGACGGCGAGCCGGTCCGTTCGATCGATTTCGTGACCTCGATCACGCGCTGGGCCAAGCGCCGCCCGCTCGGCCAGATCATGATGACGAACGGCGCCGAACTCAGCACGATCGACGACAAGACCTTCCAGATCAGGTTGAAGAAGCCCTTCGCGCTGATGCTGACGGCGCTGGCCGACTACTGCTTCATCATGCCCGAGCGGATCGCGAAGACCGACGCTTTCAAGCAGATCTCGGAATATGTCGGCTCCGGCCCGTTCCGCTTCCTGCGCGACGAATGGCAGCCTGGCGCACGCGCAGCCTATGCCCGCAACGAGCGCTATGTTCCGCGCAACGAACCCTCCAGCCTGCTCGCGGGCGGCAAGGTCGCCCATTTCGACCGGGTCGAATGGATTGTCATGCCCGATGGTTCGACCGCCGGAACCGCGCTGCAGGCGGGCGAGGTCGATTGGGTCGAGAACCCGCTGCCCGACCTGCTGCCGATCTTCCGCAAGAACGCCGCGACGCGGGTTCAGCTCAACGACAAGATCGGCGCGATCGGCATGGCGGCGATCAACCATCTGCATCCGCCCTTCGACAATCCCAGGCTGCTGCGCGCGCTGCTCGCCGGCATCGACCAGAAGGAGTTCATGCAAGCCGCCTTCAGCTCGGAGCCCGACCTCTACAAGACCGGCGTCGGCGTCTTCACCGCCGGACTGCCGATGGCCAATGACGAAGGCATGGATGTGTTCAAGGGCGATGTCGCGCTGGCGAAGAAGCTGGTCTCCGAAAGCGGCTACAAGGGCGAGCGCGTCGTGCTGATGTCGCCGAGCGACCAGGCGGTGCTCGGCGCGTTTCCGCCGGTGATGGCCTCGCTGATGCAAAAGATCGGTATCAATGTCGATCTGGTCACCACCGACTGGGGCACGGTGATCCAGCGCCGCTCGAGCCAGGAGCCGGTCGAGAAGGGCGGCTGGTCGATGTTCTGCACCTCCTATACGGGCCTGTCGGTCATGGATCCGGCCGTGCACCTGCCGCTGCGCGGCACCGGCAAGCAGGGCTGGTTCGGCTGGCCGACCGACCCGGAGATGGAAAAGCTGCGCGATTCCTGGCTCGATACGCCCGATCTCGCCGCGCAAAAGCAGATCGCCCGAAAGATCCAGGCCCGCGCCTTCGAGACCGTGCCGTTCATTCCTTTCGGCCAGTATTTCCTCGCCACGGCGGTGCGCTCCAACCTCACCGACTTCGTCGGCTGGCCGACGCCGGTGTTCTGGAACGTTCGCCGGCAAGCGTAAGGCGCCAGCCGATTGCATGAGCCATGATTGCATGAGTCATGTTTGCGTGAGTCATGTTTGCGTGAGTCATGCGCGCCTTTCGGCGCTATCAGGGAGCGGCAAAGCAGTTGCACGCGCGACCGCTGACGACTGGCGACGAGGCGAGAACGACCAGCCATGGACGAAGGCATGACCGCCTCGGAGACCTCAACCCCGGTCGCCGCTCCCGACGACCCACGCTCGCTGCGGCGACGGGAAGACCAGCGTTTCCTGACGGGAGCCGGCGACTATCTCGACGATACGCCTGTCGCCGGCGAACTCTTCGCCGCCGTGCTGCGCTCGCCCCATGCCCATGCCGCCATCCTGTCGATCGACAGTTCCTCAGCCGCCGGCATCAAGGGGGTGCGCGGCATCTACACGGCCGACGATCTCGACGGACTCGGGCCTCTGCCCTGCTACATCGCGGTCAAGACCGTCGAACCGCTAATCGTGCCGCCGCGTTTTCCTCTGGCGCGCGGGTTTGTCCGCCATGTCGGCGATGCCGTGGCGCTGGTCGTCGCCGACAGCCGCGAAGTCGCCCGCGACGCCTGCGAGCAGATTGCCGTCGATTACGACATCCTGCCGGCCGTGACTGACCTGCGCAGTGCGCCGGAACCCGACGCGCCGCAAATCTGGCCGGAAGCGCCGGGCAACCTCGCCTACCGGTTCCAGCGCGGCGATACGGAGGCCGTGGCGAAAGCCTTTGCCAAGGCCGCTCATGTCGTGACCTGCGACCTCGTCAACAACCGCATCGTCGCCGCAGCGCTGGAGCCGCGCATGGCGCTCGGCGGTTTCGACCGCAAGACTGGCGTCTATCGGCTGGCGATCAGCGGCGCCTCGGTCCACGCCATCCGGCGCGAACTGGCGGAGGGCGTCTTCGGCTTAGCCCCCGACCGCATCCAGGTCTCCTGCCCCGATGTCGGCGGCGGCTTTGGCATGAAGAACGTGACCTATCCCGAACAGGCTCTGGTGCTGTGGGCGGCGCGCAAGCTCGGCGCGCCGGTGCGCTGGGTCGCCGAACGCATCGACGAATTCACCAGCGGCGTGCATGGCCGCGACAATTTCACGACGGCGCGGCTGGCGCTCGACAGGCGCGGGCGCTTCCTGGCGCTGGCGGTCGAGACGATCGGCAATCTCGGCGCCTATGTCTCATCGCTGGGACCGGGCAGCTCGACCAACGCGCCCTCGGCCGCGATGGGCGGTCTCTACGACATCCCCGCCATGACCATGAACGTGCGCGGCGTCTTCACCAACACCGCCCCGATCGACGCCTATCGCGGGGCCGGCAAGCCCGAGGCGAACTATCTGCTGGAACGGCTGATCGAGAAGGCTGCGCATCAGCTCAGGCTCGATCCTGCCGAACTGCGCCGGCGCAACTTCATCAGGAACTTCCCCCATCGCAGCGCCTTCGGCACCGTGATCGATTGCGGTGAGTTCACAGAGAATCTCGACCAGGTGCTGCTCGCCGCCGATCGCGCCGGCTTCGCGGCGCGCAAGAGAGCGTCGAAGAAGGCAGGCAAGCTGCGCGGCTTCGGCATCGGCTGTTTCCTCGAAACCTCGCGCGGACAGCCCAATGAGGAAGCCTGGCTCTCGGTGCGCCCGGACGGGACGATCGACATGGCGGTGGGCACGCAGTCCAATGGCCAAGGGCATGAGACGAGCTTCGCGCAGGTCGCGGCAAAGCAGCTTGGCCTGCCGGTCGAGACCTTTACGCTCGTTCAGGGCGACACCGAACGCGTGCCGCGCGGCGGCGGCCATGGCGGGGCGCGCTCGCTGCATCTGGGTGGTGCGGCGCTGGTGATGGCCTGCGACGACCTGATCGCGCGGGCCAAGCCGGTGGCAGCGCAACTGCTGCAGGTCTCGGCTGAGGAACTGCATTTCGGCGATGGCTGTTTTCGCGCCGCCGCCAGCTCAGACGGGCTGGTGCGGGAGGTCGCGCTGATGGCCGTCGCACGGCATGTTCAGGAGAGCACGGGCGCGCCGCTCGGCGGCCATGGCGACAATGTCTGCGACGCCATCACCTTTCCCAATGGCGCGCAGGTCGCCGAGGTCGAGATCGATCCGGAGACGGGCGCTGTCTCGCTCGAACGCTATATCGCGATCGACGACTACGGGCGGCTGGTGAACCCGCTGCTCACCGAAAGCCAGGTCCATGGCGGGCTGGCGCAAGGCATCGGGCAGGCGCTTCTGGAGGAGGCGGTCTACGATCCCGATTCCGGGCAGCTCCTGAGCGCGACCTTCATGGATTACGCAATGCCGCGCGCCGACGACATTCCGTTTTTCGAGCTGACCATGGTCGAGGTCCCGACCAGGGCCAATCCGCTCGGCGCGAAAGGTTCAGGCCAGGCCGGCTGCATCGGTGCGCCGCAGACGGTGATGAACGCGATCCTCGACGCACTGCGCCCGCTCGGCGTCACCCATCTCGACATGCCCGCGACGCCGCAGCGGGTCTGGCGCGCGATCAGGGAGGCGCGCGCCGCCCGGGGTTAGCTCAGCATGCGCGTATCGCCGCAAACCGAGATTTCCTGACCCGAAATCGTCTTGCCGAATGGCGAGGCGAGGAAGACGATCTGGCGGGCGATGTCGGCTGGATCGACAAACTGTTTGATCGAGACGCCCGAGAACAATCGCGCGGTCATGTCCTCATGCGAGACGTTCATGCTGCGCGCCTTGTTGGCGATGACGCTCTGGATGCGCGGCCCCTCGACCAGTCCGGGGCAGATCGCGTTGGCGCGAATGCCGAATTCGCCGAGTTCCGCCGAAAGCGCCTTGGTGAAGCCGATCACGCCCCATTTTGCCGCCGCATAGGGCGAGCGCAGCGGAAAGCCGTGCTTTCCGGCCTGGCTCGACAGATTGACGATCGAGGCGTTGGCCGACTGCTTGAGGTGCTGGACGGCGAGCCGCGTGCAGTTGAACTGGCCGGTCAGGTCGATGGCGACGCACGTGTCCCAATCGGCAGGGTCTATCTCGTCGACGCGGCCGGTGGGACCGGCGATGCCGGCATTGTTGACGAGGCAATCGAGCCCGCCCAGCACCGCGACGGTATCCCCGATCAACTCGGCGACAGCGGCGCGGTCGGAGACGTCGCAGACCGATTGCGTGATCGCAGGATCGCTCTGCGCCATCTCGGCCAAAGCCGCCCTGTCGACATCGCAGATATGGACGCTGGCCCCCTCCGCCGCGAAGGCGCGCGCCGTTGCCCGCCCGATGCCGTTCGCTCCGGCGGTGACCAGCACGCGCAGGCCCTTGATCTGCAAATCCATGAGCTCACTCCAATCCGTTCAGCCCTCATCCCGAAGATGACGGCTCGTTTCCTCGCTGCAACTGTCCGGTCTGCTCGATATGCGCCGCGGCAGCCGCGATATCCGCCTCCAGCGCCGCACGCGCCGCGCCTGCATCGGATATTTGCAACGCCGCCAGCAGCTTCTCGTGCTCCTGCATGGCGCTGCCGCCCTTAAGCCGGCGCGGCTCATGGCGCATGTCGAGATTGAGCACCGGCCCGGCCTTGAGCCAGAGTCGCTCGATCATTTCGACGAGGCTCGGCATGCCCGCCGCCTCATAAAGCGAAAAATGCAGATCGCGATTGGCCGCGACGGCGCCCGCCGTGTCCGGCGGATCGGCGCTTGCCGCGCGGCGAAAGGCCGCCTCATGGGCCGCAACAGCCGCGATCTGCTCCGGCGTCGCCTTGCGCGTCGCCTCCTCGGCCGCGAAGCCCTCGACGACGAGCCGCAGCCGCGTCAGTTCGCGGAACTGGTCGAGCGTCAGCACCGGCACGCGCACCGCCCGGCCGGGCAGCACCTCGAGCGCCCGATCAGCTGCGAGCCGGCTGATCGCCTCGCGCACCGGCATCATCGAGACGCCGAGCGCCTCGGCGACACGGCGCAGCGACAGCTTTTCGCCCGGCGCCAGCCGGCCCGCGACCAGAAGCGCCCGCAATTCCCCGGTGACGCGATCTCCCAGGGTCTCGCGCTGGAGTGCGCCGATCTCGTCCAGCGCCGAAACGTCGGTCTCCGGCAATGCGACGAGAGGCCGGGCGGCGATCACCGACAAGGGCTTGGACACAGGTTTGGGCAAGGGCTGGACACGGCCGATCATGTCTGCCAACCTAACTGTGATCACAGATCACGACAAGCGGCCCCAAGACCGCGAAATCAAGAAACACAATCATCATCCAGCGCAAGGCGCGGAACCGTTCTGGGAGGAACGTCATGACTGAGCAGCCATCGAAATTCCGCGTCTCTCGCCGTCAGGCGCTGGCGGGCATCGGCGCAGGGGCCGCCACGGGGCTGATCGCCAGCCCTTCGGTCATCCTGGCCCAGACCTCCGACACGCTGCGCTACGGGCATCTGACGCCACGCACCGGCTTCCTCGGTCCGCTCGGCGAATACGCCGTGATGGCGGTCGATCTCGCAGTCGAGGAAATCAATGCCGCAGGCGGCGTCATGGGCCGCAAGCTCGAGGCGTTGAAGGAGGACTCGGTCAATCCGCAGACCGCCTCGACCAAGGCCGAGCGCATGTTCGAGCGCGACAAGGTCGCCTGCATCATCGGCGAGATCTCGTCGGCCTCCTGCCTGACGATCTCGCAGGTCGCGGCGCGCAACAAGATGCTGTTCGTCAACACCGGCGGCAATTCCGACGCGCTGCGTGGCGAGAGCTGCAACCGCTACATGTTCCATGTCGAGCACCAGAACTCGATGTATGTGAAGAGCGCAGGCCGCTCGCTGATGGCGCAGGGGCTGGTCAAGGGCAAGAAATGGTTCTCGCTGACGGCCGACTACGCCTTCGGCCACGATCTCAGCAAGGTCGCCAAGCGCTTCATGGAGGCCAATGGCGGGCAGTTCGCGGCCGACAAGCTGGTGCCGACCGACGCGACCGACTTCTCCGCGCTGCTGCTGGAAATCCGCGCCGCCAAGCCCGACCTCGTGATCTCGAACCTCGCCGGCAACCAGATCACCAACTTCCTCAAGCAATATTCCGAGTTCGGCCTGACCTTCCCGGTCGCGGGCTTCGGCTTCGACACGGCGCTGGCCTGGGCCGCCGGCAAGGATAATTTCGGCGGCATCTGGCCCTGCGTCTGGCACCACCTGATCGACACGCCCGCGACCAAGACCTTCGTCGCCGCCTTCACCAAGAAATACGGCAAGCCTCCGGAGAACCAGGCCTGGGGCGACTATGTCGCGATGAAGATCATGGCCCAGTCGATGAACGAGCTTAAATCGACCGATACCGCCAAGATCATCGAATATTGGGAGAAGGGCGCGAAGTTCGATGTGATGAAACCGCGTCCGGGCTATTTCCGCGCCTCCGACCACCAGATGATCAGCGAGATGTACACCATCACCGCCCTGCCGGCGGCGCAGGTCAAGAACCAGTGGGACCTCTTCACCTCGTCGCCCCCGGTGCCGGGCCCGAGCGAGGATCTCGAGGTCATCGCCACGCAGGGCGACGAGGCCGTCTGCAAGATGAGCTGACGATTTATTTGCTGATCAAACCCGCGCCGTCATCCCGGACAAGCGGCGCAGCCGCGCCGATCCGGGATCCATCGTAAGGCATCGCCGCGCTCTAGGATGGATCCCGGATCTCCGCTTCGCTGCGTCCGGGATGACGGCGCGTTCCCCACCAGATTGACCAGTCGAAAGCCCACCCTTGCTCACTCTCTTCATCCAGCAGGTTCTGAACGGGCTGCTCGACGGGGTTTATTACCTCCTGATCGCGCTCGGCCTGTCGCTGATCTTCTCGCTCGGCGGCATCGTCAACCTGGCGCACGGAGCCTTCTACGCGATCGGGGCCTATCTCACGATCGTGCTCGCGCCCCATATCGGCTTTGGCGGCACGATCATCGCCTCGCCGGTGCTGGTCGCGCTGATCGGCATCGTCGTCGAGCGCGGCCTGTTCCAGCGCTTCTACCGCTCCGACCCGATCCTCTCGCTGCTGCTGACCTTCGGGCTCGCCATGGTGGCCGAGCAGTCCCTGCGCATGATCTTTGGCGCGCCACCGCTCTCCTTCTCGATTCCGCCCGAACTGCGCGGCCAGATCTTCATCGGCGATTTCATCTATTCGCGTTATCGCGCTATGCTGCTCGGCATCGCGGCCCTGTGCGTGCTCGGCCTCTGGTTCCTGCTCCAGCGCACCGCCTTCGGCCGCGTCGTGCGCGCCGGCGTACAGAACCCCGACATGGTCGGCGCGCTCGGCATCTCCCTGCAGCCCTATATGGTCGCGGTCGCCGGCATCGGCATCGGGCTCGCGGGCCTCGCCGGCGTGCTGCTTGCGCCGATCTATTCGATCCATCCCGCCATGGGGCAGGAGATCATCACGCCGGCCTTCGTGGTCGTCGTCATCGGCGGGCTCGGCTCGTTCTGGGGCGTCGTCGTCGCCGCGCTCATGGTCGGCGTGGTCAAGGGCATCACGATCGGGCTCGGCTATACGCAGTGGTCGACGGCGGTGATCTACCTGATGATGCTGCTCGTGCTGCTGTTCCGTCCGCGCGGGCTGTTCGGCGAACGCATCCAGCGGTTCGAGTGATCGCGATGAACCCCAGCCTGCGCGACCACGCGCCACTCCTCATCGCTGCCGCCGGCCTCGTCGCCCTGCCCTTCCTGATGCACGTCATCGGGCTCGGCACGACCTCGGCGACCGAGATCGTCGTCTTCGCCATCGCCTGCATGGCGCTGAACATTCTGGTCGGCACGACCGGGCTGGTCTCCTTCGGCCATGGCGCCTGGTTCGGGCTCGCGGCCTATGCGGCCGGGCTGATCCAGCGCAACTGGCTGCCGGGCCAATTCGCGCTGCCGATCCTGCTGTCGATCGCCTTCGTCGCGCTGATCGCCTTTGTTTTCGGAGCGTTGATCCTGCGCCGCAAGGGCGTTTATTTCTCGCTGCTGACGCTGGCGCTGGCGGCGATGACCTATTCCGTGGCTTTCCGCTGGACGGCCGTGACCGGCGGCGAGGACGGGCTGGGCGGCATCAAGCGGCCGCTGTTCCTCGGCATCGATTTCGAGGTCGCATTGCCCTTCTACGTCCTGGTCGCCACGATCGGCATGGCCGTGGTGTACGGCCTCTGGCGCTTCCATCGCTCGCCGGTCGGCACCGTATTGGTCGCGATACGCGAGAACGAGCAGCGCGCCCGCTTCCTCGGCTATGCGACTGACCGCTACAAGCTCGTCGCCTTCACGCTGTCGGCGGGGCTGACCGGGCTCGCCGGCTCGCTCCTGCTGTTCAACAACCGCATGACGTCGGCCGACCCGATCTCGGTCGCCTTTTCCGGCGACTTGCTAGCGATGGTGGTGATCGGCGGCATGCGCTCTTTTCTGGGGCCGGCGCTCGGCGCGCTCTTCTTCGTGATTTTCCGCGACTACCTCTCAAGCCTGACGCCGAACTGGCTGTTCTGGTTCGGCCTGCTCTTCGTCGGCTTCATCGTGTTCTCGCCGACGGGGCTCGTCGGCGTGGCCGAGCGATTGCTGCGGCCCTTCCGCAAGCAAGTCGCGGGCGCCGCCGCCATGTCGGAACGCAAGGCAGGCGCGGTGACGCTGCCGGACTTCATGAAGCCCGCCGACGCTGGCGACGGCGTCATCCTGACCGCGACCGGGCTCGCCAAGAGTTTTGGCGGGATCAGGGCGGTCGAGGGCGTCGACTTGCAGATGCGCGACCGCCGCCTGCATGCGCTGATCGGGCCCAACGGCGCCGGCAAGACCACGGCCTTCAATTTGATCTCCGGCCTGTTCCCGCCCGATCGCGGCACCGTCCACCTGCGCGATCGGCAGATCGGCGGCCTGTCCCCGGAGGCGATCACGCAGGCCGGCATCGGGCGCGCGTTCCAGATCACCAACCTGTTCCCGACGCTCTCGGTCGAGGAAAATGTCCGCCTGGCCGTGCAGGCGCGCGCGCCCGAGCGCTTCAACCTCTGGCGCGCGTCCGGCTCGCTTGCCGAGGTCAATGCGCAGACGAGTGCCGTGATCGACACGATGGGCCTGCGCGGCATCGAGAGCGCCGAGGCCGGCTCGTTGAGCTATGGCGGACAGCGCCTGCTCGACATGAGCCTCGCGCTCGCGACGAAGCCGCGCGTGTTGCTGCTCGACGAGCCCCTGGCGGGACTGGCAGCGGCTGAGCGCGAGCGCGTCGGCAACCTGATCAAATCGATCTCGACCGATCTGCCGGTGCTGCTGGTGGAGCACGACATCGACCGCGTCTTCGCCATCGCCGACCATGTCACGGTGATGAACGAGGGCGCGGTGCTGGTCGACGGCACGGTCGAGGACGCGCGTTCGTCGCCGCGCGTGCAGGAGGTCTATATCGGCTCTGGCGCGCATGCGCTGGCGGAAAAGCAGCGAGAAAGCGCCGCCGGGGATAAGGTTCTGCTCGGGCTTTCCGGCGTCGATACGTTCTACGGCAAGAGCCACATTCTCAGGCAGGTCGCGCTCGACGTGCACGAGAACGAGATCGTCGCACTGCTCGGCCGCAACGGGGCCGGCAAATCGACCCTGCTCAAGACCATCACCGGCATCGCGCCGCCAGCCACCGGCACGATCACGCTGGCAGGGTCCGATATCGCAAAGCAGCCGCCCGCCGCGATCGCGCGCGCCGGCATCGCCTATGTGCCGCAGGGACGCGGGCTCTTCGCCGGCATGAGCGTCAAAGACAATATGGAGCTCGGTCGGCTCAAGCGCATGACCGGGAACGGCACGCGCTGGGAGGATGAAAAGATCTTCTCGTTCTTCCCGCGCATCAGGCAACGCTGGCATTCGCCGGCCGACTACCTTTCCGGCGGCGAACAGCAGATGGTGGCGGTGGCGCGCGCGCTCTCGGGCGACACTCGCGTGCTGCTGCTCGACGAGCCCTTCGAGGGGCTGGCTCCGGCGGTGGTGGAGGAGCTGTTCGAGGCCTTCGACAAGCTTAGGCAGGAGATCGCGATCGTGATCGTCGACCACCATCTCGATCTCGCGCTGGCGCTGTCGGACCGCACCGTCGTGCTGGAGCGCGGCGCTGTCGTCCATACCGGCCCCTCGCGCGCTCTGAGCCGGGATCTGGCGCTGAGGCGGCAGGTGCTGTGGCTTTGAAGACAAGAACGAACGAGGAGCATCCGTGACCACAATCGCCATCGTCGGCTCGGGCCTGATCGGCCGCGCCTGGGCCACCGTCTTCGCGAGCCATGGCTGCGACGTTGCGCTGCATGACGTTGCGCCCGGCGCGGCGGAAGCGGCACGGGTCCATATCGGGACCAATCTCGAAGAACTGGCCGGGCATAGCCTCGTCGACGATCCCAAGGGTTCGCTCGCCCGCATCCGCGTCGCCGCCGGCCTTGCCGACGCGCTGAAAGGCGCCGACCTCGTTCAGGAGAATGGGCCGGAAACCGTCGAGGCTAAGCAGAAACTGTTCGCGCAGATGGACGAACTCGCCGCGCCAGCCACGATCCTCGCGTCCTCGACATCCTTCATCATGGCGTCGGTCTTCAGCGAGACCCTGAAGGGACGCGCTCGCTGCCTCGTCGCCCATCCGGTCAATCCGCCCCATCTCGTGCCGATCGTCGAGCTTGCGCCTGCGCCGTGGACCGATCCGGCTGTCGTCGAACGCGCCAAGGCGATCTACGAGCAGGCCGGCCAGGTGCCGATCACGCTGCGCAAGGAGAAAGCCGGCTTCGTGCTCAACCGGCTTCAGGCCGTGTTGCTGGCCGAGGCGTTCCGGCTCGTCGGCGAAGGCGTCGCCAGCGCCGAGGACGTCGACAAGACCATTCGCGACGGGCTTGGCCTGCGCTGGTCCTTCATGGGGCCGTTCGAGACAATCGAGCTCAATGCGCCCGGCGGCATTCCCGATTACTGCGCCCGCTATGGCCCCTCGCTCGATCGCATGGCGTCGGAGGGCGTCGGCGGCGACCCGTTCGGCGAGAAGACGGTCGCGACCGTGATGAGCGAATGGCCGGGCACGCAATCGGCCGAACGGGTGAAGCGCCTCAGTGACTGGCGCGACACGCGACTGGCGGCACTACAGGCGCACAAGCGCGCCGCCGGGCGCAAGCCCGCCTGACGCCTGTGCGGAAATACCGGGACGCCTTCAGGCGCTCGATCGGCTAGAACAGAGGAATGGTCCGACCATTCCGGACACGACGAGGACGAGGACCATGGCGAAGAACCGCAAAGTCATCATCACCTGCGCCGTCACCGGCGCGATCCACACGCCCTCGATGTCGCCCTATCTGCCGGTGACGGCGCAGGAGATCATCGATGCGGCGGTCGGCGCGGCCGAAGCCGGCGCGGCGCTGGTCCATGTCCATGCGCGCGATCCGGTCACCGGCAAGCCCGATCAATCGCCGGCCGCCTTCGAGCCCTTTCTGAAGGTGATCAAGCAGCGCTGCGACGCCGTCATCAACATCACCACCGGCGGCGCGCCGACCATGGGCATCGAGGAACGGCTGCAGCCCTGCACGCATTTCAAGCCCGAGGTCGCCTCGCTCAACATGGGCTCTATGAATTTCGGGCTCTACCCGATGCTGACCCGCTTCAAGGACTTCAAGCACGACTGGGAAGAGCCCTATCTGGCGGGTTCGAAGGACCGGATTTTCAAGAACACCTTCCAGGACATCGAGAACATCCTGACGACCTGCGCGGAGAACGGCACGCGCTTCGAGATCGAATGCTACGATATCGGCCACCTCTATACGCTCGCCCATTTCGTCGACAAAGGGCTGGTGAAGCCACCCTTCTTCGTCCAGTCGGTCTTCGGGATTCTCGGAGGCATCGGTCCTCATCCCGAGGACGTCATCCACATGAAGCGCACGGCGGACCGGCTCTTCGGCGACGCATACCAGTGGTCGGTGCTGGGCGCGGGCCGGCACCAGCTGCCGATCGCGGCGATGGCCGTGTCGATGGGCGGCAATCTGCGCGTCGGGCTGGAGGATTCGCTCTGGCTCGGACCGGGCCAGATGGCGAAGTCCAATGCCGATCAGGTCAAGGCGGCGCGGATGATCATCGAGGGGCTCGGCCTCGAGGTCGCGACCCCAGCCTATGCTCGCGAGGTGCTGGAGCTCAAAGGCGCGGACAAGGTCGCGTTCTGAAGCCTTTCTGATTTTACTCGGACACTCTGCCGTCATTCCGGGCGAAGCGAAGCGCAGACCCGGAATCCATCATGGAGCACCGCGCCCTACGATGGATTCCGGATCAGCGCGGCTGCGCCGCTTGTCCGGAATGACGGCGCAGGTCCATCAAAAAGCGGCAAGCGATAGGTGTGACGCAAAGTTGGGGCGGCGCTACCGCGCCGGCCGGTTCAGCCGGCCGCCGGTCAGCGGCTGCGGCACGCCGGTCGTGCCCGGCTCACTCAGCGGCAGGCCCCTCACCGAGCGGATCGCCAGATAGGCGAAGGTCTGCGCCTCCAGCGCATCGCCGTCCCAGCCCGCCGCCTCGACCGGTTCGACGGGCACGCCGAGGCGCTTACCGAGCCGCTCCATGAAATGCCGGTTGAGCCGCCCGCCGCCACCGACGAGCCAGCGTGCGGGCGCGCGCGGGACATGGCGCAGGCTCGCCACGACACTCTCGACGGTGAAGGCCGCGAGCGTCGCCGCCCCGTCCGCATCCGAGAGCGGTTCGACGACCTGGGCCCGCCGGTGAAAATCATTGCGGTCGAGCGATTTCGGCGCCGCGCGGTCGAAGAACGGGTTGTCCATGAACGCCGCAACCAGATCGTCGCGAACATGGCCGCTGGCGGCGAGCGCGCCATCGGCGTCATAGGTCCGGCCCTGCCGCTTCAGCACGAAATCGTCGAGGATCGCGCTGGCCGGCCCGGTGTCGAAGGCGATCACGGTGTCGCCGTCGATGAAGGTGACATTGCCGACGCCGCCGAGGTTGAGCACCATCACCGGCTGCGGCAGCGCCTGCGCGAGCGCACGATGATAGAGCGGCGCGAAGGGCGCGCCCTCACCGCCGGCCGCGACATCGGCATAGCGGAAGCGGTCGACGGTCGGAATGCCGAGCGCCTCCGCCACCGCCGGCCCGTCGATCAGCTGGCGGGTAAAGCGCCGTTCCGGGCGGTGGTAGACCGTCTGGCCATGCAGGCCGACGAGGTCGATTGCAGCCCTATCGATGGCATGGTCGGCGATGAAGCGCTCGATAGCCGCAAGATGGTCGGCGGTGACAGCCGCTTCCAGTTCGAGCAACGGCTCCGTCAGCGCCCGCTCGGCCTGCGCCACCAGCGCCTGCAGGTCACGACGCGTTCCGGCGCGATAGGGATAGGACGCGCCTGCGCCGAAGCGCGGCGTGTCGCGCCCGTCGCTGGTGACGATCGACACGTCGATGCCATCCATCGAGGTGCCGCTGATGACGCCGATGGCGGTCAGCGGCCCCTGCGCCAGATCAGTCGCCGGGCTGTGCGCCATCGTAACCGCCGATGATGACGAGATCGACCGGGCCGACATTGGCGAGATGCTTCACAGCCGCCTGGTATTCCGGCGACTCGTAGCAGGCCCTCGCCGTCGCCTCGTCCTTGAATTCGACGACGACGTTGTGCTTGCGCCCGTCCCCGCGCGCCAGCTTGTACTCCCCGCCTCGAACGATGAACCTGCCGCCATATTTGGCGAAAGCGACGGCGTTCAGCGAGCGATAAGTGTCGTACTCGCCCTGATTTTCCACATCGACGCGGGCGATCCAGTATCCCTTGGCCATGGCGTCAGACCCCCTCGACCACGACGATGTCGATCTCGCCGGCGCCCTCTCGCAGCTTGCGCGCGGCAGCGTATTCGGGAGAGGCCGCATAGGCCTTGGCCGAGGCGAAATCAGCGAATTCGATGACGATGTTGCGGGCGCGGCCCTCGCCCTCGGCCACTGTCATCTGGCCGCCGCGCACGATCGGCGTGCCGCCATGGATCTTCATCGCCTCGGCGGTCGCGGCGGCATAAGCCGCCCATTGCGTCGCGTTTGTCACCTTGGCGCGGGCGATCACATATCCCTTGGGCATGGTCTTCGATCCGTTTGCTGGATTAAGGATTGGACCGGGAGACTACGTCGCCGCCGCGATCTCGTCCATGATCGCAGCCGCCGCTCCACGCGGATCGGCTGCGCGGATGATGGGGCGCCCGATCACGAGATGGTCAACACCGGCGCGAATGGCCTCGCCGGGCGTCAGCGTACGCTTCTGGTCGCCCACGGCGCTGCCGGCAGGCCGGATGCCCGGGGTCACGATCAGCATGTTGCTGCCGACCACGTCGCGGACGATCTCTGTCTCAGCGGCCGAGCAGACGATGCCGTCGATGCCGGTGGTGCGGGCCTGCTCGGCGCGCAGGCGCACGAGGTCACGCACGGCCAGGCCGTAGCCGGCGTCGCGCAGGTCGCCGTCATCATAGGAGGTCAGTGCGGTGACGGCGAGCAGCTTTAGCGACGCATCGCCCTTGCCTTCGACCGCGCCGCGCATGGTCTGCGGATAGGCGTGCACGGTCAGGAGATCGACGCCGAGATTGCTGAGTGAGGAAACGCCCTCGGTCACGGTGTTGCCGATGTCGTGGAGCTTGAGATCGAGGAAGACCTTCTTGCCCTCCGCGACCAGCTGCTGGGTCAGTTGCAGGCCGCCGGCGAAGGCGAGCGCATAGCCGATCTTGTAGAACGTCGCCTCGTCGCCGAGTTGCGAGACGATGCGATAAGCGTCCCAGATCGTGGGCACGTCGAGAGCGACGATCATGCGGTCGCGCAGGTCATTGATCTTCTTTTGCGTCATCGGCCGGCGACCTCCTCCATCGAGCGCCAGCCGTGGTGCACGATTCGGGTCGCGGCGTCGAATGCGAAGAGATTGCCGCCGCCGCCCGGCTGGTCGCTCCTGCGGGCTATGGGCTCGTGCAGGAGATGGCAGAGCAGCAACGTGCCGACGCCGCCATGGCCGACGAGAAGCACGTCGCCCTCGGCCGGTTCGGCCAGCACGGCCTCGACCTCGCTGATGATCCGCCCCTGCGCATCGGCCGCGCGCTCCCAGCCGCGAATGCTCTGCTGCGGCGAGGCGAAGAAGGCGTCTGCCATCGCCTCGAATTCGGGCGGCGGCAGATAGCCCGTGGCCGAGCGGTCGTTCTCGTGCATGGTCTCGCGCATGCAGACGGAAACGCCCAGTGCGGCGGCGATGATCTGCGCGGTCTCGATCGCCTTGCGCTCGGCCGATGACACGATGCGACGGGTGGCCAAAAGCAGCGACGCGCTGGCAAAAGCCTCTGTCCGTTCCCTGCCGAGTTCCGAAAGCCCCCAATCGGGCACCGGCACGGCGGCATCGATCGCAACCTGCGGGTGGCTGAGATAGCGGATGGTCGCCATGGCCGGGCGCTCAGGCCGCCTCGCTCATCACCTTCCGAAAGACCTCGGCCCAGACATCACCGGTCTGCGCTCCGGAAACCGCGAGCTTGCCGTCGATGATGAAGAACGGCACGCCGGTGACGCCGACCTTGCGGGCATGATCTTCCAGGCCGATCACAGTCTCGCGCAACTCATTATTGGACAGTTCGTCCCGCGCTGCCTGAGCCTCGAAACCCTGCTCAACCGCGATCTCGACCAGCGTCTCGATGTCGCCGATGTCACGGCCTTCCTGGAAATAGGCCCTGAACAGCGCGGCCTTCATCTCGCTGCCCTGCTGCACGGTCGAGGCGGCGGCGACCAGCATATGCGCCATGCGCGTGTTGACGCTTTTCTTGACCTTGGCCCAGTTGAAGGTGATGCCGCTCTCAAGCGCGGCTTCAGACAGCCTGAGCTCGATTTCCTTGCGCTTTCCCGGACCGAATTTTTGGTCGAGATAGGCGGTGCGGTCCATGCCGGCGTCCGGCATGTCCGGGTTCAGCTCATAGGGCAGCCAGGTGATGGCGACGCGATCGGTCAGGCCGTGGGCGGCAAGCGCCTTCTCCAGCCTGGCCTTGCCGACGAAGCACCAAGGGCAGACGACGTCGGAGACGATCGCGATGGGCATCTTCTCTTGCATGATCTTTGTCCTTCAAGAGCTGTGAGCGGCGATGGTGCGTCAGGTCGGCGGATAGCGATGCAAACCGCCATGGCGATCCTCGGCTTGCGCCTCCGCGACAGGTGTCTCGCAACCCGACAGGAAGGCGGGGCCGACCGGAATCTTGCCCGCACCGCCGGGGATGTCGAGGATATAGGTCGGCTGGCAGAGGCCTGAAAGATGGCCACGCAGGCGTTTGACGAGGGCCTGCCCCTCCTCCAGCGAGAGCCGGAAATGCGAGGTGCCTGGCGCAAGGTCCGGGTGATGCAGGTAGTAGGGCTTGACCCGGTTCTCCACGAAAGCGCGCATCAAGCCCGAGAGCGTCTCGACATCGGCGTTCACACCCCTGAGCAATACGCTCTGGCTGATCAGGACATGGCCGGCGTCGGCGAGACGGGCCAGCGCGGTGCAGGCGGCGGGCGTGAATTCGCGCGGATGGTTGGCGTGGATCGCGATATAGCTCGCCTTGCCGGGCACTCGCAGCGCGCGGGCATAGTCCGCGGTGATGCGCTCGGGCTGGACCATCGGCACGCGCGTATGCCAGCGCGAAACCTTGATATGGGTGATCGCGGCCAGACGCCTGGCGATCTCGCCGATCCGACGGGCCGAGAGGATCAACGGATCGCCGCCGGTCATGATCACCTCCCAGATCTCGGGACGGGAGGCGAGATAGGCCAGCGCGGCGTCGAGCTTTTCGCCGATCAGCGCATCGCCTCCGGGGCCTACCATCTCGCGGCGAAAGCAGAAACGGCAATAGACCGGGCAGGCATGGACGAGCTTGAGCAGCGCCCGGTCTGGATAGCGATGCACCAGACCCTCGACCGGCGAATGCGCCTCGTCGCCGATCGGGTCGGCAAGTTCCTGCGGCAGCGTGACGAGTTCGTCGGGGCCGGGGATGAATTGCCTGGCGATCGGGTCGGCGGGATCGCCTGCGTCGATCAGCGCCGCCATCGCCGGCGTCACCGAGACAGCGTAGCGCGCGACCACGGCGTCGAGTTCGGCACGCCGCTCCGGCGCGACGAGGCCGCGTTCGAGCAGCGCGTCAATGCTGCGCAGAGGCTGGTGGATCGTCATGCCCCTCCCCTGCCCGGTTGCGCGACCGGCGTCCAGAGCACGTCCTCGATCGCGCGCGCATGGGTGCAGAGCATCACCAGCCGGTCGAAGCCGAGCGCTATGCCAGAAGCTGCCGGCATCTGTGCGAGAGCGGCGAGGAAATCCTCATCGACCGGATAGCGCTCGCCATAGATCCGCTGTTTCTCTTCCATATCGGCCTCGAAGCGCCGGCGCTGCTCGGCCGGGTCGGTCAGTTCGCCAAAGGCGTTGGCGAGTTCGACGCCGCAGGCATAAAGCTCGAAACGCTCGGCGACGCGCGGGTCGCCGGGCTTGGGCCGCGCCAGCGCCGCTTCGGATATCGGATATTCGCATAGGATTGTGGCGCGGCCGATGCCGAGACGGGGCTCGACCTTCTCCGACAGGATGCGGCTGAAGATATCGGACCATGTGTCGTCGGCGGCGACGCGGATGCCGGCTTCCGTCGCATCGGCGGCGAGACCGTCCCTGTCGACGTCGTGGTCCGCCGTCACCGTCCGCAACAGGTCGATGCCGGCATGGCGCGCGAAGGCCTCCTGCAGCGTCAGGCGCTCGGGCTCCGCGAAAGGATCGGCCTCGACCTCGCGCCAACGCAGCATCTTGGCGCCAGCGGCCTGAGCCGCCTCGGCCAGCAGCGCAGCGCAGTCGCTCATCAGCGTCTCGTAGTCCTCGCCGGCGCGATACCACTCCAGCATCGTGAATTCGGGGTGGTGCAGCGCCGTGCGCTCCCTGTTGCGGAAGACGCGGGCGAAATCGAAGATGCGCGGTTCGCCCGCCGCCAGCAGCTTCTTGGCGGCGAATTCCGGCGATGTATGCAGGTAGTAGGGGTGGCGCGCCCCGGCATCATCGATCAGCGTGGTCGCAAAGCCGTGCAGATGGGTCTCGTTGCCGGGCGACACCTGCAGGATCGCCGCCTCGACCTCGACGAAGTCGCGCTCCTCCAGCCAGCGGCGCAGCGCCGCCTTGATCCGCCCGCGTGCCAGCAGCGCCGGCCGGCGATCAGCATGGATGTCGGGCCGCCAGAAGGGCGGGGCATAATTTGCCATGAATGGCGTCTTCAGCCTGCCTGCTTCAACAGCGCATCGCGCAAAATATCGTTGATCCGCGTCTGCCAGCCCGGCCCGCCAGCTTTTGCCCGCTCCAGCACATCTTGGTCGAGCCGCAGGCTGACGAGCTTCTTGGTCGGCGCATGCTGTGGTCCGCGTTCGCCGCGGCGGCGACGATGCTCGCGCATCATCGCGACGAGTTCCGGCGGCAGCACCTCGTAAGCAGGACGCATCAGGGCAAAATCCGCCTTCGTGAGCTCGCGAACCTCGCCCTCGGCATCCGTGAGCGGCGGAAGGTCGATCTCAGCCTTAGCCTGATGCTTGCTCATATTTCGCAATCTCCCTTGCATTGGCCTTGCGAAAGCTGATGACGCGGATGCCATCTTGCGTGGGCGTGAAGCAGACCACGAACATGCGGCCTCCGATCAACCCTGACGAGATGAAGCGGCGTTCCGGATAAGCGAAGCGCTTGTCCTCGTTCGTCTGCGCCGTTTCCCAGGCAAAATCGTCGACAAGCGTGAAAGGCAGCCCGCGCTCGCGGATATTGCGCTCGTTCTTTGCCGGATCAAAACTGAGCTTCACGTTTTAATTGTATCTACAAACCCCCAATGTCAAGCGCTGCAAAGGATGCCTTGCCGAGACCGCTTCCGTTTTCGACCCCGATGCGGTAGTTGCGCGGCAACGAATTCGCGCGGCACTGCCGCGTTCAGGTCAAGGAAGCACCACGTGGTCAAGGTCATCGCCTCCTCCGTCCGCAAGGGCAACGTGCTCGATCTCGACGGGCATCTCTGCTCGGTCCTCTCGGCCGAGAGCTTCTTTCCCGGCAAGGGCACGCCGACGACGCAGATCGACATGCGCCGTATCCATGACGGCACCAAGATGACGCAGCGCTACAAGACGACCGAGCAGGTCGAGCGCGCCTATGTCGAGGACCGCGACTACACCTATCTCTATCAGGACGGCGAGCAGTACGTTTTCATGAACCCCGAGACCTTCGACCAGATCAATGTCGATGGCGACGTCGTCGGCGACATGGCGCCCTATCTCCAGGAGGGCATGAAGGTGACGCTGTCGGTGTTCGAGGAGAGGGCCGTTTCGATCGAACTGCCGCAGCGTGTCGTCGTCGAGGTCGCCGAGACCGAGCCGGTGACCAAGGGCCAGACCGCCTCGTCGTCCTACAAGCCCGCGATCCTGGTCAACGGCGTGCGCACCTCGGTGCCGCCGCATATCGGGCCGGGCGTGCGTATCGTCGTGATGACCGAGACCGGCGCCTATGTGGAGCGTGCCAAGGACTGACGAAACCGCGACGATTGCTTGCTGCGCGCTGCTGTAAAACGCCGCGCAGCAACTATATCGACGACGCGACGGGCCCAGCCGGGCCCGTTTTCGTTTCCGAGGATTTCGCCCATGCCGCTTTCAGTCCAGTCCGCCGCTTTCGCCGGCTTCAACCAGACGCTCAAGGCGCTCGACGCCATCATCGACAAGACCGTGACCCAGGCCACGGAGCGCAAGATCGCTCCCGAGGTGCTGCTAGGCTCGCGGCTCGCGCCGGACATGCTGCCCTTCACGCGACAGGTCCAGCTGACCTGCGATTTCGCCAAGAACGCAGCTGCGCGCGTCAGCGGGGCCGAGAACCCGAAGATGCCCGACGAAGAGAAAAGCTTCGACGAACTGAAGGCGCGCATCGCCAAGACGCTGGCCTTCGTCGCAAGCGTCGATGAAGCGGCGCTCGATACCGGCCTGGGCAAGGATGTGACCTTCCCGCGCGGCCCCTCGGCCACCGTCACGATGAAGGGCGAGAAGTATCTCACGCAGTTTGCCGTGCCGAACTTCTATTTCCACGCCACGACCGCCTATGCGATCCTGCGCGAGAACGGCATCCAGGTCGGCAAGAGCGACTTCCTGCTCGGCGTTCTTGACGCCTGAGACAAAGCGCCCTTGAAAACGCCGCAATGATCCCCCATATCGGGATCACGGCGATGTCGAGGGCGTTCCACTGTCCTCCAGCGCCGCTGAAGACGGCCATGAGCCGAACGTGTGACGCCGGATGTACGCGCGCCCGTTCAGGTACATGGCCGTTGGTTCTTCCAGGGCCCGTAGCGGATCTCCGCTGCGGGTCTTTTCGTTTTTGCGTTCAGTCCTGCAGGAACTCATTGCTCGCCCGTTCCGCGCCGAGCGTGCTCGCCGGGYCATGGCCGGGCAGGAACTGGACATCGTCGCCGAGTGGCAGAAGCTTGCTCTTGATGCCTAAGATCAGCGTGGCGTGGTCGCCATAGGGGAAGTCTGTCCGGCCGACCGAGCCGGCGAAGACCGTGTCGCCCGCCAGCAGGAAACGGACCCCGTCCTGAAAGAAGGTGACGTGGCCCGGCGTATGACCGGGAACGTGCAGCACCGAGAAGGCGACATCGCCGATCCTGACCTCGTCGCCCTCGACGAGCCAGCGCGTCGGGGTCACGGCCCGGATGCCGCGCATATCGAAGCGCAGGCCAGAGGTCGGCAGTTCATCGAGCAGGAATTTGTCGGCCTCATGGGGGCCGATGACGGGCACGGACAGAGCATCGGCGAGGTCGGCCGCGCCGCCGGCATGGTCGATATGGCCATGGGTCAGCCAGATCGCGACCGGCTCGACCGAGAGCTCGGCCAGCGCCCGCTGGATCTGGGGAACATCGCCGCCGGGATCGACGATCGCGGCCTGCATCGTCCTGGTGCACCAGACGATCGAGCAGTTCTGCTGGAATGGCGTCACCGGCACGACGGCGATGCCAAGGGGCGATTCAGGCTGGTCGGTCATCGTTTCTCGCCTTTCGGGGCTCGTCTCGAAAATCAGCGCTTGCCGCAACGATCGGCCAGCAGCACGCGGTAGTCGGCAAGCGAAGCGTCCATCAGGCCGACGTTCTCCTCGCGTTCGCGCCCGCTCTGGCAGGTCGCGAAAACGGCGCGGGATTTCTGCAGAAAGGCGACGTGCTCGCGAAACGCGCGACATTGAGTCGGCTGGTCGGCTGTGGCTACGGCCGTCAGCCGCGTCTGCTGCTGGCGCAGGCCGGCCTCGTTCTGGAACAGGTCGCGCGAGCATGTCGCGGGCCTCACCTGGGCGAAGACGGGCATCGCAGCCAGGCATGCGACACCGATCACGGCAAGCGCGACCCTCATCCGAGATTCAGCTCCTTGAAGAAGTCGTTGCCCTTGTCGTCGATGACGATGAAGGCGGGGAAATCCACGACCTCGATGCGCCAGACTGCTTCCATGCCGAGTTCGGGATATTCGAGGACCTCGACCCTGGTGATGCAGTCCTGCGCCAGCCGCGCGGCCGGACCGCCGATCGAGCCGAGATAGAAGCCGCCATGCGTCTTGCAGGCCTCGCGCACCGCCGCCGAGCGGTTGCCCTTGGCGAGCATCACCATCGAGCCGCCAAAGGACTGGAACTGGTCGACGAATGAGTCCATGCGGCCAGCGGTCGTGGGTCCAAACGAGCCCGAGGCCATGCCCTCAGGCGTCTTGGCCGGGCCGGCGTAGTAGACCGGGTGGTTCTTGAAATAATCGGGCATGCCCTGCCCGGTCTCGAGCCGCTCGCGGATCTTGGCATGGGCGGAATCGCGCGCGACGATGATGGTGCCGGTCAGCGACAACCGCGTCTTGACCGGATATTGCGACAGCTTCGCGAGGATCCCGCTCATCGGCTGGTTCAGGTCGACCTCGACGACGTCGCCGCCAAGCGAGGCGTCCTCGACCTCCGGCAGGTATTTCGACGGGTCGGTCTCAAGCGCCTCCAGCCAGATGCCGTCCTTGGTGATCTTGCCCCTGGCCTGACGGTCGGCCGAGCAGGAGACGCCGAGCCCGATCGGCAGGGAGGCGCCATGGCGCGGCAGGCGGATGACGCGCACGTCATGGCAGAAATACTTGCCGCCGAACTGCGCACCGACGCCCAGCGACTGCGTCAGTTTGTGGATCTCCTCCTCCATCTCGATATCGCGGAAGGCATGGCCGGAGGGCGAGCCCTTGGTCGGCAGCGCGTCGAGATATTTGGTCGAGGCCAGCTTCACGGTCTTGAGGTTCAGCTCTGCGGAGGTGCCGCCGATGACGATGGCGAGGTGATAAGGCGGGCAGGCGGCGGTGCCGAGCGTCAGGATCTTCTCCTTCAGGAAGGCGATCATGCGGTCCTTGGTCAGGAGGGAGGGCGTCGCCTGGAACAGGAAGGTCTTGTTGGCCGAGCCGCCGCCCTTGGCGACGAAGAGGAATTTGTAGGCGTCCTCGCCTTCGGCATAGATGTCGATCTGGGCCGGCAGGTTGGTCGCGGTATTCTTCTCCTCGAACATCGAAAGCGGGGCGACCTGCGAGTAGCGCAGGTTGCGCTTGAAATAGGCGTCGGCGACGCCCTCACCCAGCGCCGCCTCGTCATCGCCATCGGTCCAGACCTTGCGGCCCTTCTTGCCCATGATGATCGCCGTGCCGGTGTCCTGGCACATCGGCAGCACGCCGCCGGCGGAGATATTGGCATTCTTGAGCAGGTCGTAGGCGACGAACTTGTCGTTCGAGGTCGCCTCAGGGTCGTCGAGGATTTTTGAAAGCTGGGCGAGATGGCCCGGCCGCAGCAGATGGTTGATGTCGATGAAGGCCTGTTCGCTGAGCCGCCTGATCGCCTCGCGCGAAACGGTCAGAACCTCGCGGTCGCCGAGTTTCTCGACGCTGACGCCCTCCGTGCCGAGCTTGCGGTAGGGCGTTGCATCCTCACCGAGCGGAAAGAGATCGACGTGGGTATAGGCCATGGGCGGCGCTCCGGGCGTTTGGCGCGTCGCTTGAGAATTCGTTCCGCGCGACACAAAATCTGCCCGGCGTCATAGCGGCTCGGCGAACGCAGTCCAAGCCCAGCCTTGAACGCTTCCAGGCTTCTAGCCGAGGGCTACGCCGCCTTCGCGGCCGATTCTGCCAGGATCGCGTAGATCGCGGCGGGGTCGCGGGCCATGCGGACCTGTTCGAGCACGGCGTGGTTGCGCAGCACGCGGGCGACGCGGGCCAGCGCTTTCAGATGGTCCGCGCCGGCGCCCTCGGGCGCGATCAGGACGAAGATGATGTCGACCGGCTGGCCGTCGAGCGCGTCGAAATCGATCGGCTTCTCGGCGCGGGCGAAGAGACCGACGAGCCGGTCGATGCCGGGCATTCGGCCATGCGGTATGGCGATACCGTCGCCGATGCCGGTCGAGCCGAGCCGCTCGCGCTGCAGCAGCGCCTCGAACAGTTCGCGCTCCGGCAGGTTGGTGATGCGGGCCGCGTGCTGGGCCAACTCCTGCAGCGCCTGCTTCTTGCCGTTGGCCCGCAGCGGCGAAATCACCGCAGCGGGGGTCAGGAGATCGATCAGCGTCATAAGCCAGTCCATGCATGTCCCATGCCGGGCTCATGGCCCTCCTGCACAGGTCAGTCTTGACAGCCGGGGCTGTCTCGCGCCGGCCTTTACGAAAGCGACGCCGGTGGATCGATCCACCCGATATTGCCGTCGCGGCGGCGGTATACGACGTTCATGCGGCCATTGCCAGCATGGCGGAAGATCACGACCGGCGCGCCGGTCATGTCGAGTTCGGCGACGGCATCGACGACGGTCAGAACATGCAGGGATTTGGTCGATTCGGCGACGATCACCGGATTGTCGCCCTCGGAACCGGCTTCGATATCCTCGATTTCGTCGTCCGGGGCCGCAATCACATAGCTGGGGATTTCGATGCCGCCGTCGCGACCATTGCTCGAGGCCGAGCGATCCTTGAGCCGGCGCTTGTAGCGGCGAAGCCGCTTCTCGATGCGCTCGGCCATCTTGTCGAGGCTGGCATAGGCGTCGTGCGCCGTGCCCGAAGCCTCGAGCGTGATGCCCGAGGAGAGATGCAGCACGCCGTCGGTCTTGAAGGCGGTGCCGTCCTTTCCGACGGTGACGTGCCCCTGATAGCCGCCCTCGTAATATTTGCTGAGCGCGGCGGCGACGCGGGCCTCGGCCTGCCCGCGCAGGGCCTCGCCGACATCGATGTTCTTGCCGGAGATTCGCAAGCTCATGGAGTGCTTCCCCTTGTTAGCCATGGCCAGTGATCGGCCATCTATCGGAGCTAAGAACTGGGTAGGGGTGATGTCAATGAGCCGACGGGATTTCGCTCCGCCCAGCCGTGGCGGCAGCCAATGCGATGCTTTGCACCCGATGCAGGGCCTCGTGGCGTGCGAGCCGATCAAAATGTAGCCATTATGCAACAATGTTGGGCATCGTTAACCAGCTGTAAACAAACAACGCAAAGTTACTTTCAAAATCGCGCACATGCTGTTTCCCTAGCGTGAGCTGGGGGGATTCTGACGCGCGTCGGAACCAGCCAAGAAAAACTTGGAACCGACGATACGGCGGCAGTCCGCGCAATGCGCGCTCCAGCTCCGGAATCGGACGAGCCGATCAGACCACGCCGCTATCCCGCGCGGTGCGACGATCGGCTCGAAGCTGGGGAATGGCCTATGTCCACCGCGTTTCGTTTCACCGCCCGCAATAGCCGCTCGGCGCTGTTGCAGAAAACCGCTCTCGTCGGGGGCGTGCTGGCGGCGATGCTATTGACGGGAGCCGCGCCGGCTTCGGCGCAGAGCACATGGACAGGAGCGACGCCCGACTGGAATACGGCTGGGAACTGGAATCCCGCAGGCGTTCCCGCTGGCGGCGACGTGGCGCAGTTTCTCCCAAATGGCGCGGTGATCAGCGTGTCGACGAGCGCAAACACGCAGATCGGCGAGATCGACTTTCTCGCCGGAGCGGCCGGTTTCACCATCACGCTGGGGGATGATCTGACGGTCAACAATGCCGCAGGCGTCGTCAACTCGTCCGGCGCGAACCAGACCATCAGGACGGGAGCAGGCGGCCAGACCATCTTCCTGAACGGGCCGACCGGCGCCCTGGTCACCTACGATCTTACCGCTGGCGGCACCATCCAGCTCAGAAGTGGCTCCATCGGCGGCGATTCGGCCTATGAACTCGGCGCCGGAGGACTCCTGGCGCTGGTTGGTGCGGCATCGACGGTCACGATCGGCTCGTTGTCAAGCACCACAGGCGCGGTGTCGAATAACAACGGCGCCCCGGCGACGCTCATCATCGGCACGCTCGGCACCAGCACGACTTTTGGCGGCACCTTCTCCCAGGCAGCCGGATCGATCTCGATCGAGAAAGTCGGCGCGGGAACGCTGACCCTAACGGGCGCCAACGCCTACACGGGCACGACGACGATTTCCGCCGGTACGCTGCAGATCGACAATGGCGGGATCACCGGGACGCTCGGCACGGGCAACGTCGTCAACAACGGCGTGCTCGCATTCAACCGCGGCGCAGGCGCCACGCTGAACGTTCTCAACGTCATTTCCGGGACCGGCTCGCTGACGAAGCTCGGCGCCGGCACCGTGGCGCTGCTCGGCGCCAACACCTATTCAGATACGACGACGATTTCCGCCGGCACGCTGCAAATCGGCAATGGCGGGACGACCGGGACGCTCGGCACGGGCAACGTCGTCGACAACGGTGTGCTCGCATTCAACCGCGGCGCAGGCGCCACGCTGAACGTTTCCAACGCTATTTCGGGCACCGGCTCGTTGACGAAGCTTGGTATAGGCACTGTGGCGCTGCTCGGCGGGAGCAGCTATTCGGGCCTGACGACGATCAGCGCGGGCACATTGTCGGTCGGCGGGGGGATGGGCGTCACGGCGTCGCAGAATCTCGGCGACGATTCCGCGACGAACGGCGTGGTTCTCGATGGCGGCAGGCTGAACGTCACCAGCGTGGCGGCCGAGACCTTCGCCCGTCCGGTCAGCGTCACTGCCTCGGGCGGCGAGATCGCCAACGTCGCGTCGTTGACGTTGACGACCGGCGTGACCTTCACCGGTCTGCTGAGCAAGTCTGGGGCAGGCACGCTGGTTCTGAACGGGGCCGGCACGGGCGCGGGCGGGCTGTCGGTTCTCGCTGGTGGGCTGCAGATCGGCAACGCGTCGGCGCTCGGCACCGGCACGCTCAGGATGGCCGGCAACACCTCGCTGATCGCCTCGCCCAGCAATGTCTCGGTTGCCAACGCGGTCATCCTCGACGGCAGCGTCAGCGTCGTCACCAACAACAACACGCTGTCGCTGACCGGGGCGATCTCGGGCGTCGGCCGGCTCGACAAGAACAATGGCGGCACGCTGAACCTCAGCGGCGCCAACAGCTTCGCCGGCGGGTTTGGGCTGAATGCCGGCACGCTCGGCGTCGGCAGCAACACGGCGGTCGGGACGGGGCAGATCAACGTCGCAACGGCGACGACGCTGCAGGCGCTGGGCAATGTGACGCTCGCCAACGCGATCCGGTTCAATGCCAGCGCGGGCTTCGGCACCGCCAACGCCGTCTTCGACACCGGCGCCAATACGCTGACGCTCAACGGCGTGATCTCGGGAGCAGCCGTCGGCATCGAACAGACGCCCTACGGCCTGACCAAGACCGGCACGGGCACGCTCGTGCTCAACGGCGCCAACACCTATACCGGCGCGACCGTCGTCAATGCCGGCAAGCTCGTCGTCGGCGCGGACGGCACGACCGGCGCCACCATCGCCTCGTCGAGCAGCCTCACCATCGCGGCCGGGGCGACGATCGGCGGCAACGGCGCGACGCCGACGCTGACCGTCAACGGCACGATCTCGCCGGGCAATTCGGTCGGCACGCTCAACATCAATGGCGGCCTGATCCTCGGCGCATCCTCGACCACCGTGATCGAGATCGAGGGCGCGACCTCGGACCGCATCAACGTCACCGGCACGGCGGCGCTCAACGGCACGCTGCAACTCGTCGCGGCAGGTGGAACCTACAGCTTCGCCACGCCCTACACGATCCTGACCGCGACAGGCGCACGCACCGGGACCTTCGCCACGGTCAACACCACCGGCAGCTTCGGCGTCGGCGTCACCTCGGCCGTCGCCTATGGCGCCAACAACGTCCAGGTGACGCTGACGGCGGCCCCGCTGGTGGTTGCGCCCACGCCGACCCCGGCCACGCCCGCAGCACCGGTCACACCCGTTGTCACGGCAACCGCTCCCGTCTTCGGGTTGACGCAGACGCGCAACATCACCGCAGTCGCCTATGGCCTCGATCGCGCGGTCGCGGGCGGCGCCAATGTGTCCTCGCTCTTTGCCGTCTACAACCAGCCGACCCGCGCGGCGCTGGCGGCAGCAGTCAACACCCTCTCGGGCGAGATCCACACCGCCACGAGCGCGATCGGCTATCGCGCCTCTGACCAGTTCCTGCGCGTGATGCTCGACCCCTACGCGATCGGCCGCGATGGCCGCATGCTGGGCGGCGGCGCGAGCGACTTCACCGCCGATCTGCCCAGCCGCAGGGGCCCGGTCCCCGCGCCGACGCTGCGGATCGAGCCGAGCTACAATGTCTGGGCCGCCGTCTTCGGCGCGACCGGCACAACCAATGGCGACGCGACCGTGGTGGGC